>CAZHNU010000001.1:0-22437 GCA_964534145.1 uncultured Methanotrichaceae archaeon
AGCATCTTGTGTCCCGAAAAGCAGAGAAAATCGCATCCCAGGCGTTCCACATCAACGGCCATATGCGGGACCGACTGCGCGCCGTCCACCAGAAGGCTTGTGCCATGATCTCTACAGATCCTGGAAATCTCCTTTACGGGAGCGATTGTTCCGAGGACGTTGGATAGATGGCTGACCGCCACCAGCCTGGTTCTATCATCGACCTCTCTCTCGAAGTCCGAAGGGTCCAGATATCCGCTTTCGTCGGGCTTCACGATCGAAAGCTCTATGCCTTTCTCCCTCAACCTCATCCAGGGAAGGAGGTTGGAGTGGTGCTCCAGCAGTGTGGCAACGATCCTGTCCCCTTTCTTCCATTTAAGGCCGTAGGCGACTGCGTTGATGGACTCCGTGGTGTTCTTCGTAAAGGCAGTTTCTCCCTTGCGCCCGCCAATGAACCTGGCCACCCTCTTATGGGCATCTCTGTACTTCTGGTCTGCCAGCTGGGCCGTCCTGTAGACTCCGCGGCCGACGTTTGCCCTATAATGATAATAGTAATCCATGGCCGCCTTTAAAACGGGCTCCGGGGTCAGGCTGGTGGCGGCGCTGTCCAGGTAAATTACATCCTTTAAAATTGGAAAATCTTCTCTAACTTTTAAAACGTTCATTTGATTAGAACCTCGTTCATGCTGCCGCTTCGAAAGCCCTCCAGGTCTAGGCTGACATATTGGAATCCAATTCTTTTAAGCTCTTCTGTGATCTCATCCCTAACGTTTAAAACCATCATCATTTTGCCCTTGGGAACCTCTATTCGGGCGATCGTTCCATGTGCTCTTACTCTCACCTGCGAAAAGCCCATTGCCCTGAGATACTCCTCGGCCTGCTCAACCATTGCCAGCTTCTTCTCATTAATTTTTTCGCCGTAAGGCACGCGGGAGGCCAGACAGGCCGCAGATGGCTTGTCACAAAAGGGAAGCTTCATCGACCGGCAGATTGACCTTATGTCCCCTTTTGTGATTTTGGCGTCTGCAAAGGGATGCCAGATGCCTTCCTCATCACAGGCCATGATCCCTGGTCGATAGTCCACATAGTCGGACAGGTTTACGCCGTCGGCTATGCAGCCTATTCCATCTCTTTCGGCCAGCCGCTTTAAAACTTTGGTACACTCCTTCTTGCATAAGTAGCACCTGTTGGGCGGATTTTCGATGAAGGCCGTCTTCTCAAGCATGGTGCATTTGGCCACACGATGGTTCAGACCGAGAGTCCTTGCAAGATCTGCAGCGAACCGAAGCTCACTTCTGGGAATCGCCTCCATATCCAGTGTAATGCAAAGTGCATTGGATCCTAAAACGTCTGTGGCGACTTTGGCTAAAAGGCCGCTGTCCACTCCTCCGGAGTAGGCAATGAGCAGCTTTTCCTTTTCAGACAGCCTCTTTTTCAGGTCTTCCAGCTTATCCTTGCAGGCCATTGTTCCCCATCTACACAGTTGAAAAAACGATCTTCATGTCATAGACACCTACTTGGGATTGCATTTATTGGAGATGCAAGCAGCATCCTCGTCCCTCACGCTTCTGCATATCTCGCAAATTCTATCAACAAGGTTCTCGACCCTGTTGGCGATGAGGTCATCTGCCAGCCTCTCGATTAATGCATGGACATCGTCGGTAAATTGAATATTATATCCCCTTTTCTTCGAGACATATTGGGATACGGCTGGCGGAGTGATGCCCAGCATGCGTGATACCTCCTTTTGAGATATCCCCTTCTTTACCAGCTCTTCGGCGATGGCGGCCCGGATGCTCGGCAGCACATCCCAAACTATTACCTCACAGGGCGATTTCATCTTATCCTGGTCCCCAAATCAGCAGTCATAGCTCTTACGAATCCCATCACAATTGTTAATGGGCTGCAAGGCTTTAAAACTTATCGGGGGAAGGTGAATTTATGCCTTGCTCTTGATAAACTTGTGTTTAGCCCTTGAAGATAGTCATGCCGGGCAGAAGGGATAATGCCCGGACGAGCGTTTGAAAAAGCATATATCTTGGGCAAAAATATAGATTTAACGAATTTGCTGAAAGAAATCTGCTGATGCCCTATGTCTGAGTTCAAAGAGTAGCTTATAAAGAACGCAAAGGATGCCGTCCACCCACGCGAGGGCGCCTGCGGCATCTGCCACGCCGTCGCAGAGGAGATCTGCCGGCTTGGCGGCCGCATCGTGGCCTACGAGCGGCCGTCTGTGGTCCTGGCGCGCATCTAGATCACAGCTGAGGGCGGCATCGTGGCCCGCGTTCCCGGTCAGGTGGTCGAGGGAGGGACGTTTTGATCTCTGTCGGCGGCTCGCGAATTTGCTGCTGCGAGGCGACGCCTGGAGACTGCTCAAGCCCTCTGGGACGAGGAAACGAGAGTAGGGAATAGGAGGTGGAGTAAAATGGCAAAGCAATCAAAGAAAAGGTCGAGCGATCCAGAGGCCGCAAGAAAAAGGCTTGAAAACAGCCTTCCATGGAGCATGTCCCGGTGGTTCTCAAGCCTCTGGGGCCAGAAGGCGCGCTCTAAAAAGAAGTGAGCAGGCGGCGTTTCGGCGATCCGGGCTCAGGCTTACTTCAGGGTTTGGTTCAGGTAATCCTCGCCACCGCCGATACCTCGTCGCCGGGCTTGACGTTCATGATTCTAACGCCCTGCGTTGACCGGCCCTGCACGCGAATTTCGCTTGCAGGAATGCGGATAATGACGCCATCTTTGGTCGTCACCAAAAGCTCGTTCTCTTCAGAAACGGTGGTGGTGCAGCAAACGTAGCCCTTCTTGGCATCGATGTTCTTGACGCCCTTTCCCCCTCGCCTCTGCAATGGATACTCGGGCAGGTCAGTCCTCTTGCCGTAGCCCTGGCTCGTGACAGTCAGGAGCGTGCAGCCGGACTTGACGACGTCCATGCTGATAATCTCGTCCCCTGAGTCAAGGCTCATTGCGCGGACGCCCATCGTTCCGCGGTTAGAGGCACGCACATCGTCCTCGCCGAAGCGTATTGCCTTCCCCTGCTTCGTGGCCACCAGCAGCTGCTGGCTGCCGTCTGTGAGCCGTGCTGCAACTAAGCTATCGCCTTTGAGGTTCACGGCCTTGATCCCGCCCTTTCGCGGATTGCTAAACGCCCGAATGGGCATCCTCATAATGCTTCCGCTGCGGGTCACGAGCACTATGAACCCTTCTGCATCAAAGCTCTTCACCGGGATCGCACCTGTGAGGTTCTCGCCCTCCTCCAGGTGGAGCAGGTTTACAATGGACTTTCCCCGGCTGGCACGGCCCATTGCAGGAACCTCGTAGACCTTCAGCCAGTGGGCCTTGCCCTTATCTGTAAAGAAGAGCAGGTAGTCCTTGGTGGAGGCTGTAAAGGCGTCTGTGACAAACTCCTCGCTTTTTGTCTCAGCGCCTATGACACCGCGCCCTCCGCGCCTCTGCATCCTGTAGGCAGTGACGGGCTGGCGCTTGATGTATCCTGAGCTGGTGATGGTCACAGCCACCTCCTCCTCCTGGATCAGGTCTTCCCTGCTCACCTCGCCCTCGGGCTCTATGATCTGCGTTCTCCTCTCGTCCCCGTAGGCCTTCATCAGCTCAATTAGATCTTCCTTGATCAGCTTCAAGACCTCCAGGCTGCTGGATAAAATGCTCTTCAGCCGGGCGATGGTCTTCTCCAGCTCTGCCGCTTCGGATACGATTTTATCCTGCTCTAGACCGGTGAGACGCTGCAGTCTCATATCCAGGATAGCCTTGGCCTGCTCCTCGCTCAGTGAGAAGGCGCTCATCAGGGCATCGCGGGCTTCTGCAGGCGAAGCGGCGGCTTTTATTATCCTTATTACCTCGTCGATGTTCCTAAGGGCGATGAGTAGTCCGGCCAGGATATGGGCTCTTTTCTCCGCCTCATTCAGCTCAAACCTGGTGCGCCGTTCGATTACCACCGATCTGTATCTTATATAATGCTCCAGCGTGTCCTTCAGGGGCAGGGTTTTGGGCTGGCCGTCCACCAGGACCAGGTTGATTATTCCGTAGCTTGTTTGTAGAGGCGTGTGCTTGTGCAACTGGTTTAGCACCACATGGGCGTTGAAACCGCTCTTGACCTCGACCACAAGGCGTATGCCCTCTTTGTCTGACTCGTCCCTCAGGTCAGATATGCCCTCCAGCCTGCCGACCTTCACCAGCTCTGCCATATCCTCGATCAGCTTGGCCTTGTTCACCTGATAGGGCAGCTCCGTGAACACTATCTTAGTGCTCCGGTCATTTTCCTCTATCTCCGACTTGGCCTGCAGAATTATGCTTCCCCTGCCGGTCTGGTAGGCAGACTCGATGCCCGTTCGGCCCACAATGTAGCCGCCGGTTGGGAAATCGGGACCTGGCAGGTAGTCCATCAGGTCGCCAAGCGGGGCATCGGGCTCCTCGATGAGGTGGATGATAGCCCTGGCCAGCTCGTTTAAGTTGTGAGGCGGAATATTGGTGGCCATGCCGACAGCGATTCCAGTAGAGCCATTGAGCAGGAGGTTGGGAAGCCTTGCCGGCAATATGGATGGCTCCTTAAGCGATCCGTCATAGTTGGGGATGAAGTCCACGGTATCCTTCTCGATATCCGCCAGCATCTCCCCTGCAATCTTGGAGAGCCGCACTTCCGTGTAACGCATGGCAGCTGCCGGGTCCCCGTCTATGGAGCCGAAGTTGCCCTGGCCGTCGATTAGGGGATAGCGCATGGAAAAGCCCTGGGCCATCCGGACCATGGTCTCATAAATGGCAACATCTCCATGGGGATGGTATTTGCCCATCACGTCGCCGACCACGCGGGCTGACTTCTTGTAGGGCTGATCGTGGGTCATGCCCTGCTCGTGCATGGCGTAAAGAATGCGTCGGTGCACGGGCTTCAGGCCGTCCCTGACATCGGGCAGAGCACGGCCAACGATCACGCTCATGGCATAATCGATGTAGGAGGACTTCATTTCCTCAGTGATGTTAACCTGTACTTCCGTCAATATCTCCTCTCTTGGATGTTACTCTCTAAAGGCATTGATCATCAAGACAATCAAATATCAAGATTTTTGACGTCTCTTGCATGCGTCTCTATGAACTCGCGCCGCGGCTCGACCTGGTCGCCCATTAGGATGGTGAAAATGCGGTCGGCCTCAACAGCATCCTCCAGGGTGACCTTGAGAAATGTCCTGTTGCCAGGGTCCATTGTCGTATCCCACAGCTGCTGCGGGTTCATCTCTCCCAGGCCCTTGTATCTCTGGATCGAGGGCTTGGCCATGGACTTGGTCATCCTGTTTAGCTCCTCGTCGGAATAGGCATAGGAGACCTGCTTTCCCTTCTTGATCTGGTAGAGCGGAGGCTGGGCTATGTAGATGTATCCGGCCTCGATCAGGGGCTTCATGTACCTGTAGAAGAAGGTCAGGAGAAGCGTTCGGATGTGAGAGCCGTCGACGTCGGCATCAGTCATGATCACTACCTTGCGGTAGCGGGCCTTTGTGATATCGAAGTCGTCTCCTACGCCGGTTCCAAGAGCAACGATCATGTTCCGGATTTCCGAGTTCTTTAGGATCTTATCGAGGCGCGCCCTCTCCACGTTGAGGATTTTTCCTCTAAGGGGCAGTATGGCCTGGAAATGCCTGTTCCTGCCCTGCTTGGCCGAGCCGCCTGCGGACTCGCCCTCGACTATATAAATCTCACACTTTTCCGGATCGTTATCCGAGCAGTCGGCCAGTTTTCCGGGAAGGCCTCCAGCTGATAGGGCGTTTTTCCTGCGCGTTAGCTCCTTAGCCTTTCTTGCCGCCTCCCTTGCCCGGAGAGCTTCAGAGGCCTTCTCCACAATGGCTGTTGCCACAGCCGGGTTCTCCTCGAAGTATTCCGCAAGTCCTTCGGAGACCATCGACTCGACTATTCCCCTTATGGAGTTGTTCCCTAGACGGGTCTTTGTCTGGCCCTCGAACTGGGGGTCGGGCAGCTTGACGCTGATCACCGCCACGAGGCCCTCACGGAGGTCCTCTCCGCCAAGCTTTGCATCGTTCTTCAGCAGCTTGTTGGCCTTGACGTACTCGTTCACGGTCTTAGTGAGGGCTGCTCGAAATCCCATGAGGTGGGTTCCGCCCTCGCGGGTGTTGATGTTGTTGGCGTAGGAGAATATGCTCTCATTGTAGGAGTTGTTGTACTGAAGGGCAACATCGACATGAGTTCCGTTTTTATCTCTTGAGAAATATATGGGTGGGCTGTGGAGCGCTTCCTTATTTTTATTCAGGTACTCGACAAAGGATACTATCCCGCCCTCGTAGTGGAAGACGTTCTCCTTGTCGGACCTTTCATCTTTTATGGATATCTTCAGGCCGCAGTTGAGGAAGGCTAGCTCTCGTAGCCTCGAAGAGAGCGTATCGAAGTTGTAATCCGTATCCTCAAAGATCTCCGGATCGGGCTTGAAGCGTATTGTCGTGCCTGTATGATCGGAGCTGCCGCGCACCTCCAGGGCTGATGCGACATTGCCCCTCTCGTAGCGCTGCCAGTAGATCTTGCCGTCCCTTGAGATCTCGGCCTCCAGCCAAAGTGAAAGCGCGTTTACTACAGAGACGCCGACTCCGTGGAGGCCTCCCGAGACGCTGTATGATTCGTGGTCGAACTTGCCTCCGGCATGAAGCACTGTCAAAACAATCTCCAAAGCCGGTCGGTTAAATTGTGGGTGCATGTCCACGGGAATGCCGCGGCCGTCGTCTTTGACTGAGACGCTGCCGTCGCCGTGGATCGTTACATCAATCTGCGTGCAGTAGCCTGCCAGGGCCTCGTCAACGCTGTTGTCCACTACCTCATACACAAGGTGATGCAATCCCAGGGTATCCGTGCTGCCTATGTACATGGAAGGCCTGCGCCTAACTGCCTCAAGGCCTTCAAGAACCTGAATATGGCTGGCGTCGTAGCCCGTTGCTTCGCTCAAAACTGATTATGCCTCCTGAATAATTAGGATCGTAATGAAATAACCTGAGCAGATATAAGCTTTTCCCTTAAATATATCCTTTATATTATTCAATTATCCGCAGCCTGTACTTCCCGCTTCTGCACGGCGGGCGTGAAGGCCTATCTTTGGGATAATAATGGTATAAAAATTCTTTAAGGAATAATTAATAATTTATAAAGCCAAGGTCCGGATTTGAACCGGAGTGGTATTGCTCTGCAGGCAATTGCGTGGCCGCTCCGCCACCTTGGCAGCTTTTTCCTCGAATGCATTTATTGGAATTCTCATAGCTATTAAACCTTGGCATTGAGGCAATCGGCAGATATTGGCAGAGCGCGCCTCCTGCTTTGGGCGCAAGGTTGGAGAATGCCAGTAAACAAAGAATCGCAAAGAGGCCAATATTATTCCTCAATGATCATTATGCCCTTAATGGCAAGGGCTAATTTGGTTGATGCTATATTTATAATATAAAGGGGCACAGGATTTGCCCTGGCACTCCATAATCATCTAAAAATTTATATAGTTTGAGGTTAAACCTAATAACTCCATTTAAGTCCAGGTTGCCTTTAGGGCGAAAACTATTAATTCGTTAATGCAATTGATTGGGGACTCAAAGTGGGGGAATTTAAGTGGTATTAGCCTTGACTATGATAAAAGTTACACCAGGTTACGAGAATGCCGTCTACAGGGATCTATTGAGGAGAAGTGGAATAAGGGACGTCTATCGCCTCTTCGGAGAGTATAACTTCTTCCTGATTATTCAGGCTGAGAGAAGAAGTGCTTTAAACAGCCTCTTAAGTGAAATTAAAGAAGACGAAAAGGTCATCAAGACCGGGCCACTGCTGCTTACCGCCGATGGAGAGCAATCTGGATCGGCACTTGCAAAGGCAGAGGCAGCCTTTGGCTAAAGGCTCATATCTTTTTTATTCCTTTTTAAAGCTTATTCTTTTTTTGAGCTGCTTTGCTCCAGAATGGGTGCGAACTTGGTTCCGTAATAGATGATGCCCCTCTCGCCCTCTTTGCCAAGTATCCTGAAGACAGGCCGAACACGCATTCCGATTTTGATGTTGCATGGAGCTGAGACTATCTGTCCCGTGAGCCTCGGGCCCTCGTCCAGCTCGATTATCCCTAGGTTGTAGGGCGTCTGCATATCGAAGTCCTCGGTAGCGTTATAAATGGTAGTAAAAGTGATGACAGTGCCCGTTCCCTTGAACCTGTACTCTTCGAGCTGTGATCCTCGACGGCAGTTTGGGCACATGTTCCTGGGCGGGAAGAAGTACTCATCGCAGCTCGTGCAGTGAGTGCCTATCAGGTTATACCTTTGTGGTATGCATCTCCAGAATCTGGGGGCATTCGTGGTCATATTGCCATCACCGCGTTAAAATGTGGACTATGGCCGTTCCGCCGGATCCGCCCACGTTATGTGTCAGGCCCACCTCCGCCTCGTCCACCTGTCGGCGGCCGGCCTCACCCCGCAGCTGCAGGGCAATCTCATAGGCCTGCTTTATTCCTGTTGCGCCAACAGGGTGGCCGCAGGCCTTCAGGCCTCCGGAGGTGTTGATCGGGATGCTTCCTCCGAGGGCCGTCATGCCCTCCTCCACCGCCCGGCCACCATGGCCCTTTTCCACAAACCCCAGGTCCTCGATGGCCAGGATCTCGGCAATGGTAAAGCAGTCGTGTACCTCAGCCACGTCTATCTGCTGCGGCTCCACCTTGGCCTGAGCGAATGCTCCCCGTGCGGCGTGAACCGTGGCGTCGAGCGTCGTCAAATCGCGGCGGTCGTGAAGCGCGAGGGTGTCGCTCCCCTGGGCGCTGCCGGCGATCCTGATGGGGATGTCCGAAAAGCGTCTCGCCATCTCTGTCGGCGCCAGCACCACTGCTGCGGCTCCGTCAGAGATGGGCGAGCAGTCGAGGATATGCAGCGGGTCGGCAACCATCGGAGATTTGTTCACATCCTCGACGCAAATTTCCATGTGGTACTGAGCTATCGGATTCAAGCAGGCGTGGTGGTGGTTTTTGACTGCAACCTTTGCCATCTGGTCGTGAGTCGTCCCGAAGCGCCTCATATGAAGCCTTGCCATCATGGCGTAAAGAGCCGGGAATGTCGCCCCAAAGAAGCACTCCCATTCGCGGTCAGCTGCTGCAGCCAGGGCGTCGGCGGCAGTTCCGCTGGACACATCCGTCATCTTCTCTACACCTGCTGCAATCACCACATCGTGGTAGCCGCTGGCTACGGCCAGCACGGCCTGGCGCAGCGCAAGTCCGCCGGAGGCGCAGGCAGCCTCCACGCGGGTGCTTGGAATGTGAAGCCTTGAGAGGCCAGCGCAGTCGGCGATCAGGGCGCCGATGTGCTCCTGCTCGACGAACCTGCCGCCGCTCATGTTCCCCACATAGAGGGCGTCGATCTGCTCTCCGGAGGCGCTCGCATCGTCTATCGCCATGACGCCCGCCTCGGCGACCATATCGCGCAAAGAGACGTCCCACCGCTCACCGAACTTGGTGCAGCCCACACCAATTATGGACACGGACCTCATGCTCATATTCTCAGCTTGCCCTTGTGCTTGGCGTACACTGCGTAATCAAGATACTCGGCGTTTCCTATGTAATCCCGGACGCTCGGTGCGCCGTCTCGGATGTCGTCGATCTTGTCCCTGACGGATATGCTGAATGCATCGCTTCCTGCGCCCGAGCCAAAGCTCGTCACGAAGATCCTCTCTCCCGGCCGGGCAACATCGAGCGTCGCCGCGAGGCCGATAAGGCAGGAGCCTGAGTAGGTGTTTCCGATCATCGGCACAACTAGGCCCGGCTCGATCTGCTTTTTGGTAAAGCCCAGCTTTGCCGCCACGCGCACGGGAAATTTGCCGTTCGGCTGGTGGAATACGGCATAGTCGTAGTCCTCGGGCTTTGTTCCCATGCGCTCCATGAGGCCCTTCGCGGCGCTGGTGACATGCTTGAAGTAGGCGGGCTCGCCCGTGAACCTGCCGCCGTGCTCGGGGTACGGCATTCCCTCTCTCCTCCAGAAGTCCGGCGTATCGGTGGTGAAGGAGTAAAAGCCCTCGATCTCTGCCGCCAGGTCGCGACTGCCTATGATGTAGGCCGCGCCTCCTGCGGCGGCTGTGTACTCCAGCATATCGCCTGGGGCCCCCTGGCTCACGTCTGAGCCTATGGCCATTCCCAGGTCGATGAGGCCTGAGCCGACCAGTCCCAGACAGGCCTGGATGGCAGCCGTTCCTGCCTTGCAGGCGAACTCGAAATCTGCCGTAGTGAAGGCGGATGATGTGCAGATGGCCTCCCCGACGATGGTTCCTGTGGGCTTGACTGCATAGGGATGGCTTTCTGATCCCGCGTAAATGGCTCCAATCCTGCAGGGATCAATATCCGATCGGGCCAGCGCATTTCGGGCGGCCTCCACGGCAATTGTAACCGCGTCCTCGTCCAAGTCGGGAACGGATTTTTCGAAGACGCGAAGGCCCTCTGCGATGTCGTCTCCATCGCCCCACACCCTTGCAATCTCGTTTAGCCTGATCCTGTATCTGGGGATGTAGACTCCGTAGCTTACTATTCCTGAGGCCAAAAGATGTCACCTTTTGTTCAGAGCACTGGAGATCTCATCCGCAGAAATAGGTGTCGTTAAAAGAGGAACGTTCTCGACCTCGGCAATCCTGATGGCAACAGGGTCCACATCGTCGGGCAAAATGCCCTGGAGTATCACCGCACCGGGCTTCAGGTTGCTGACCCTGACTGCCACCATCGGCGACTTGCCGGATTTGACGCCGGTAAATATCAGCGCGCGAGCGGTGCTTCTCCCGTAGATCTTCTGGAACTGATCGGGAAGCAGGTCGACGATGGCCTTTACGCTATCTATTATTGTGTACCCCCAGATGGAAATGCCTGTGTTGCCGAAAACCACTACGGCGTCGAGCTTTCCGGCTAGATCGGATAGCCTGATTGGCTCGGGGTATTCGCAAATGCTGCAGATGGAGTCCAGACCGAGGATGTCTCCGAAGAGGCTTTCGTAAGCGCGCAGGATATTGCAGCCCCTGCTCTCGTCTATTTTGAGGAGCGCATCGATGATCTTGGAAACAATCATGATGCCGGGAGACCTTCTTCTTCCGCTCTCGTAGTCCGATATCACTGAGGGCGAGATTCCGAGGTAAGTGGAGAGATCAGTCTGGGTGATGCCGAAGTTTCTCCTCCATTTCCTTAGGGTTTCGCCCGGATTTTGGGATAAGGTGATCTCTCCTGCGATCTTCTCGGCCAGCAGGCCTCGTGCATTGGAGATCTCGCCTCCAGAGTTCATAATCACAAACTGGTCAAACTAGAATATAAAGCTAGCGAAAATTATTCGGCATTCAACGAACGAATTATAAATAGATGAAAATAGGCACTTGCGTCGACCGGGATTCGAACCCGGGTTGTAGGCTTGCTTCGCAGATCTTTGCTTGGAAGGCCCAAGTCATAACCACTAGACCATCGACGCCCGCCCCTTAGGTATCACAGGTGGAACTTAACCCTTTCGATCAGAAAGGGGACTCTTGATGGAGTCAATTTCTATCAGGGTCGCATACGACGCGCGAACCAACTGTGCCTTGCCTGCAGAAACAAACTGCGAAAAGCAAATCTTATCTAACTACAGGATAATTTGATATATGGGATCTGTGCGCAAAAGGGAGTCAAAGAGCGCCATGAACATAATAGCTGCAATAATTACAACAATTATAACCGCGATCTGGCTGATGTTGCCTGCCTATCTGCCCAATAACTTTGCCGTAATTTTCGGCGGCGGAACGCCCATCGATTTAGGGCAGACCTTCCAGGACGGCAGGCGAACTTTGGGAGACGGCAAGACCTACCGTGGAACTATCGCAGGGACTGCCTGCGGTATTCTGGTGGGCCTTCTGCTAAACCTTGCCGCACCGTACCTGGGACTTCCCGCCTTCGGCGACGGGTGGGGACAGCTGCCCGTCCTGTTCGGGCTCTCATTCGGGGCAATGCTTGGCGATATTGTGGCGGCATTCTTCAAGAGAAGGCTTGGTCTCAAGCGCGGGGCAAAGCTGTTCATCATAGATCAGCTTGACTTCGTCATTGGTGCCTGGGTTTTAACCATGATTCTCGCGCCGGTGTGGTTCAGGGCGAATTTCACTCTTGAGATAATAATAACCGTGCTGATAATTACTCCCGTTCTTCACCGCATCACCAACATAATTGGCTACAGGATAGGCGCCAAAAGAGAGCCCTGGTGAATGGTAGGGCTTAATCGGCTCTCTTATTTTTACCCTTTTAAACGCTGTCGCCCATCGCGAAAGCTTTATAAGTTTAGGTAATTGATACCAAGAGCGTTATAGCCAATTTTATCGTGAAGAAATATAGAATTGGTGAAATGAAAAGGAGGAGGAAAAATGGACGCATTTAGCATGGGGCTTATAGCTGCCATGGGCGCCCTTGCGACGGTTGCGGGAGCATCTGAGGATATAGAATCAGATATAGGCTCGCAGAGTAACCCCAACTCGCAGGTTCAGTTGGCTGCCCAGGTAGGCAACCCCCACAGGATTTATAACAAGGCCATCTCGGGAGAGCCGCCGGCCAACGCCCTGTGGTGTGCCACTGCAGCTATGGTCGCCTATACGCTTATTACGGCCTTCCAGATGCCCGCGCTGTTTGCCCTGGTGGCAGGCGCAAGCGTCGCGGCCCTGTTCAACGCCGTCTTTTCGATGAGCGCCTACTTTGGCAGGAATTCAAGCCAGAGGAGGTTCAACCAATGGGTCTACCTGGACATAGTCAGGTACACTACGCCGTCGATTATGGCACATGCCTGGATAACCTCGTTTTGTATTGCCACTATTTCTTATATCATGGTTTACATGCTGCCGGTCAAACATCCCTTCCCGATGCCTATCATCGCCTTGATCTGGGGATTGGCCGTCGGCGCCATCGGCTCATCTGTGGGCGATATTCACTATGGTGGCGAGCGCGAGTTCCAGAACAGGCAGTTCGGCACGGGGCTTAACACCATGCTTTCCGGCCAGATCGTTCGAAAGGCCGAGGCGGGTCTTAGGAACTCCATAGACAACGCCTGGTTCTGTACCAAGTTCGGCGGACCGGCCACGGGAATGGGCTTCGGCCTTACGGTCTTCCTGGACAACTGGAGGACAACCGTCTTTGATCCCGTAACGCAGGCGTTTTTTGCCATTGCCATGGGAGTTTTCTTTATCATTGTGATGGTATCCTATAACTACTACATCGAGAAGTCTGCCAGAAGAAAGTACGGACCGTATCCCGAATACAAGGGGGACATTGCAGCATGACCGGCTTTGACATAAGTACAGTCGTCTACATCCTGGAGATCATCGTCGGTGGCCTTCTGGTTGGCATCGGCGTTCACTTCGTACCTGTGGGCGGTGCTCCTGCAGCCATGGCTCAGGCAACCGGTATTGGAACGGGCACGGTGCAGCTGGCAGCCGGATCCGGCCTGACCGGACTTCTGGCAGCCGGCCTGATGATGTCCGTCACAGACAACCTCTGGCTGATCCTGGCCTCAGGTGCTGTTGGTGCGGGAATCATGATCGGCTCCACAATGCTCACCGGTTCATGGATCTACGCATATGCTGTGGGCACGCCCTTCGCTTCGGCAAAGGTCAACTACGATCCGATTACCGGATTTTCCCAGCCGCCCTATGTGGCTCAGGGAACTGTGGGCCAGGGCATTCCCACCATCTGCTTCGTCAGCGGCCTCATCGGCGGCATGATGGGTGGCCTCGGCGGCGCCATGATCTACTACCCGCTCTACCTGATCAACGGAAACGCGGCCCTTAGCGCCATGTTTGCCATCGGCATATTCCTTGTGAATGCAGTGCTCGCATCCTGGAACATCCAGGGAACTATCGAGGGATTCCACGACCCCAAGTTCAAGAAGTGGCCCTTTGCATTCAGGGCATGTGCAGTTGCCAGCGTGCTGTTAGCCCTTGCCGCAGTGTTAATTACCGGAGGTGCCTGAGATGTCCTTAGGAGGAAGCGGAGGCGGAGCGCCGTCTGCACTTGATCCCAAGAAGCTCAGAATTTACGGCCTTGCAGGATCGATAATTGGAATTTATGTGGGGGCCATCCTCAACAGCTCCCTGGACACCACCCAGTTCTCCTTCCTCGGGGCAGTGGCTGCCATATTCGCAGTGCTTATGGGGGCCAACGCCGTTAGAAGGATATGTGCCTACGGTATCGGCACAGGAGTTCCGTCCATCGGCATGCTTGCCTTAGGAATGGGCATCATAGCCGTCATGTTCGGGCTATCTGTGTCTGAGGCTCTGGGCAGCTGGCTACTAGGTCCAATCATAATCGTGATCTATGCCGGGGTCTTTGGATACATCATTGGCGTCATCGCCAACAAGGTCATCAAGTTCAACATCCCGGTCATGGAAGAGGGCAATGCAGATCTTTCCATGGCAGGCGCCTTGGCCCTGCTGGGCTGGAGCTTTGCCATATCCGGCACATTGGGCTACGCAGATATTGTGAACGACGTTTTGATGACCGGCTACATAGCCATCATCTTCATCGCAGGCGGTCTGGCAATACTTCATCCCTTCAACGCCAACCTCGGTCCGGATGAAAAGCAGGATAGGACCCTGACTAACGCCGTTATGTGTGCCGGAATTGCAATGGTCGCCACTGGAATTGCAGCCATAATGACGCAGGGACTGGCCTCGGGGCTTTTGCAGCTCATCATCGGCTTCATCATATGGTTCTACTTCTTCAAGAGGTACTACCAGCTGGTCAAGAGAGATGCTGCAGCAGTGGTTGGAACAGGACTTCTGCCGCCAACGGTGCAGTGAGGAGGTCTGGAAATGGGATTTGTTAGAGTTTCACCAGAACTGGGCCTGATCTTCGACCCCATGAAAGGAGTGGTTTCGGAGCAGAGGGCGGATGTGGTTCTGTACACTTTCGACCCGGTTTACGAAAGAGTGGAAAAGCTGGATAAGGTTGCGGATGACCTGGTGAATCAGCTGGTGCCTGACAACGAGCTTTTGTCGTCGTACGCCAACAGGGGCAAGGCATCTTATGTAGCTGGACTTTACACCAACATATGGATGGGGTTCATCCTGGGCCTGGTGCTGTCCTTCGTGGTGCTGCTGGTCATGGCATTCAGCGATCCGGCAACCATGGACATTGTCAGGAATGCACTTAGCGGAGGTGCATGAGATGGTACTTAAGAAGAAGCCGGCAGAGCCCTGGCCGGTTATTACCGGCGAGTACGAGATCGGAAATCCAGAGAGCCCCGTGGCTGTTTGTACCTGCGGCTCTCACCTCAAGAGCTCCGATCTGATCGCAGCAGGCGCCGCTCTTGCAGGACCGTGCAAGACTGAGAACATCGGCATAGAGAAGATGGTGGCCAATGTTGTCTCCAATCCCAACATCAGGTACGTGGTGGTTACGGGAATGGAGGTCAAGGGGCACATCACCGGACAGGCGGTAGAGGCCTTTACCCAGAGCGGAATCGACAAGGAAGGAAGGATCATCGGAGCCAAGGGCGCTATTCCCTTCATCCAGAACCTGACCCCCGAGTCCATTGAGCGCTGGAAGACCCAGGTTCAGGCGGTCATGATGATGGATACCGAGGATATGGGAGCCATCACCGGCAAGATCCGCGACCTGGTATCCAAGGATCCCGGAGCCCTAGACGTCGATCCCATGGTCATAGAGATCAAGGAGGGCGGCGAAGAGGAGACTGGAGCTGGCCTTCGGCCAATGGCCGCAGAGATGGTCGAGGTTAGGACGAGGATGCGCAGCATAGATTCCTCGATAACTGACGCCGGTCTTTTAAACAAGCTCCAGGCAGGCATCTATGCCGGCAAGATAGAGGGCATCGCTCTTGGCATGACCATAACCCTAGTCCTCTTCGGAATAATTCTGAAAGTGGCAGGGGGGAGCTAAAAATGGCTGAAGAGATCGCATACGGCCAGGGAATGGCAACAGTGGTTGAACCCAACATGCCCTTGGTCGACGCAATTGTAGAGGACGCCAGGTATAAGGGTCAGCTTCTGGCCAGAGAGACAAAGCTGAGCTCCGGCGTGCTGGCAACGGTTTCCATAGGGTTTGCCATTGGATTCATCCTTGCCGTCGTGATGATGCTCGGGCCTTTTGCATTCGCAGGGGGGCTTTAAACTATGGCAGACGACACCAAGCCGGTAGTACCCATCGCCGTGGTCGACCCGGACCAGCTTAGAGAGATAATGACGAAGCTGGACAAGATTGATGAGAAGATAGAGTTCTACTCTGCAGAGAAGTATATGAGGGCAGGGAAGTCCATCGGCAGAGATCTTGGCGCAGCCTACGGAGTTTGCGCAGGGTTGATCATCATACTGGCATACATACTGTTCGTATACGCAGGCAATTGGGCGAGGGTGGTTTAAATGTTCAGATTTGACAGAAAGCAAGAAGTCTTAGATTTCGGCAAGTTCAAGGTCGGGGGCCAGCCTGGAGAGTACCCCACATGCTGCATAGGCACCATGTTCTACGCCAGGCACAAGATCGTATCGGATCCAGAGCACGGAGCCTTCGATAAGGCCGCAGCTGAAAGGCTCTGGAACACTCAGGTCGAGATGAGCGAGATTACCGGCAACTCCTGCATGAACCAGATCGTGGCCGAGAGCAACGAGGCCATGGCCAAGGAGATCGATTGGTTCGTAGGGCTGTCCGATTACCCCTTCCTCATCGACTCCTCAGCACCAGAGGTGCGCGCGTTCGGCGTGAAGTACGCAACAGAGATCGGCGTGGCCGATCGGGCCATCCACAACTCCATCAACGCATCCATCACCGATGAGGAGTTGAAGGCGGTCAAGGAGAGCGACCTGGATGCAGCCATCGTGCTGGCCTTCAACGCCATGGAGAAGGGAACCAAGGGCAAGATGGATATCCTGACCAAGGCATCCGGAGGCGCCAAGAAGGGAATGCTGGAGTACGCCAAAGAGTGCGGTATTACCAGGCCTCTCATCGATACTGCAGCCATGCCTCTGGGCAACGGCTCGGGCGCAACTTACAGGGCCTGCATCGCCGTCAAGGCAATGCTCGGACTGCCGGTTGGCGGAGGATTCCACAATGCAGCCTCAGCATGGGACTGGATGAAGAAATGGAAGAAGCAGCACAAGGAGGCCTTCGCTCCTGTGGATATCGGCTCTAACCTCGTGGCCGGCATCGTTGGCGCTGACTTCTATCTCTACGGCCCCATAGAAAACGCCCCAATGGTCTTCCCCGCAGCTGCAATGGTGGATATCATGAAGGCGGAGTCCGCAGAGGAGCTGGGCCTGGAAGTTCAAACCGAGTTCCATCCCAGGAAGAGGACGCTTTAGAGCGTCTTCTCATCTTTTCTCTTTTTGAGGCACCGCTTTTGCCAAATGTCTTTGTAAAAACCGCCTTTGAATATATAAGATTCCAGTGCCAGCGTTGTGGCTCCTGCTGCCATCATAAAAGGCCGCCTGAGTTCGACGATTTGGTTCCGATGGATCGGCTGCAGGAGTTTGTGGAGAAGTCCAATCTGATATACCTCACATTAGAGGATATAGAAAATATAAGGCTCAAGGCCGGCGTTTCTATAAAAGATTTCGTTGACACTCTCTATGATTACGACGGTTCCTGCGTTAAAGTGATGGATTCAGGAAAAAAGGTGGTTTTAGATCTGCCGGTGATGAAGAGCAAGCCGGACACGACCTGCGTCTTCTATGAAAATGGATGCAAGATCTATCGCCAGAGACCGAGAGCCTGCAGGCTTTTCCCCTTTAGAGTTGAAGAGGAATCCACTCCCGAAGGGGATATTGTGCTTAACATATCATTCAATCCCAGCTGTCCTGGCATAGGCAAGGGCAAGGATGTGGACCGCTCCCAGCTGGAAATGCTGGTGGTGAAACAGTTTATGCAGAGATCGAAGGAGATATCTCCTCAAGTGCAGAGGTTAATGGCATCTCGGAAGATCGCCGCAGATGCTATGGTCTACAGGACACTGCCCGGCAGAAAACTCGGAACATAGTTTGTAATCATTAACAGTTAAATATCTTCCGGCACAATTTATAGTAACTGGTTCTTCCGGGCATAAAGGGGCAGCACAAAGTTTATCATGGTTCTATTCTAACAGCTACCTATCTAATCTTTCCAGTTGCCCAGGAGGTGAGAAAAGATGGACATCATGTCACAGATATATGCCGTGGTGATCTTCGGCGTGCTTGTAGTAGCGCTACCCATGTTCCTGAATAAGTGGTCGGATAGCAGGTCTGGCGTAAGATAACCGCAAAAATCCTCTTTATCACGATCCTGGCAGGAGCCGGGGTCGCCATTACTATTATCGATTATCTCATTTTGCACTTCTTATTGTAATGAGGACACCTAGGTATTGCTGCAGACGCCGCGCGAGGCCTTAGTTAGCGCCACCAGGAGGTCATCAAAGCGATCGATGATCTCCGGGCGAGCAAAAGTCGCCTCGGCTTCGGCCAGGGCCTTTTCTACCGTTCCCTTTAAAGCCTTGGCCTTCTCGCCCTTCGCAGATCCTGCCTGCACCTCAGGCTCGCGCACTATCTTTTCAGTGATGGAAGGCATAATAATAATAACCTGTTAGGATTGATTATCAACTTTATTGGATTCCCATTTAGCTCTTGATTGCTCGAATACCCGACGATTATGATTCCACCTCTGATCTCGGGAGGCACAGCCGTGAGAATATTATCCAAGGGCATGAGCGGGTATCTATCCACACGGCACTTGATCTCATTTTAACTTCTTAAATTTTCAGATTACATTTGGCCAAAAGTGGATAAGGCAATTTTTCCAAATTGAATAAATGCTAAAGAGAATGAACTGAAATTGTACCTATATGGATTAAAATGGTAATTATGTACATAATTTGCTTTTCTGGATCAATTCCTCTATCTTTTTTGTGGAAAATTTTAAATATATGTATGGACGGTAGTCCCTTAGTACTATGGGTTATGCCTGCCTGCGCAGGTTATGGATAGTACAGGAAATCGCTTATGGTGGATACATCGCATGCATTTGTACAGATGGGTGGAGCTATTACGGTAAATGAACCTAAGTACGCGGGCGTTCTATCATCCGAGGATGCTGGCTTTTACTTTGTTACGGCATCTGGTCTGATTTTTCTCCTGGCGGCACTGACGGGGCATTTGGTTTAATTTAACCTTTTACTTTGCTCTATTTTTGAAATATCGACGTCATAGCTCGCTGGTGTCCATATATCTGTCAATAATAGAACTCTGTCATACATATTGTGCTGAACTGGCTACACACCACGATTTCCATCAAGCTCATATACGACAAAATAGCTGTCACTAATAAGTATGGATAAATATGAGGAGAAGCATTGATTGACGGATAAGGAAAAAACGGATGCCAAGCCCTAAATATACTAAAATAGAGATAATCCCTAAAGCTTACCTGGCCCTAGAGGCAGAGGCAATTCTCCAGCGTAAGAGCATGAAGAGCTTGGCTTCTGAGCTTATATTGAAAGGCGTTTCTCAGGAATCATTAGAGTTTATTCAAAGGGCTATTGTGTCCAGTGAAGCCAGTACAAGAGTTAACGGTAATGAGATGGCTAAAGTAATTAAGGATATCGGGGTTTCAGGCATAAAATTCGATATGGGCATTCTACAGGTCATTCAAAAGAAGCTTCAGCAAAAGGGATACCTGGATGCTATGCTGCATATCGCTCAGCATACTACTTCCATGCAACGTGACGAACTTCAGCGCGTGCTGACCATTTGCGAGTACCATAAACTCCCCCTAACAGTCGCTGCAGAAATTGTAATTAATTTGAACTTAATTGAATCTGGCGATTTTTCGTAACACATGCGTTTTCTTGCCCGTATGGGATTATCCTACTAACTCACCTTGTAGCTCGTATAATTCATCATTGAGGTCATCTTTTTCCGAGAGTCTATCGCCGGTAAAACCAAGCCATTATTATGGTATTTTTTCCTTTTTTCCATTTTTCCAAAAGGTATAAATACCATCAATTCGGGGATGAGTTATTCAAAAGCAAAGAGAACAGTGGCTTTAACGCCTGATTTGGCAAAAGTGTGAGAGGTGAAAAAATGGTAACGAATATGTTCCCCTACG
The DNA here is from genome assembly GCA_964534145.1 of uncultured Methanotrichaceae archaeon. GTDB lineage: Archaea > Halobacteriota > Methanosarcinia > Methanotrichales > Methanotrichaceae > CAWJYS01. Next base: position 20,051 of record CAZHNU010000001.1, read on the forward strand.
TAGTTGGGCTTTTGGTTTTAATATTCCTGGCCTTTATGATCTTAGGGTTGATGCAGACATAGCTCAATGCAATTTATAATTTTATTGGAGGAATGGCGGTGATGCGCAAATACGTAAATTAATTCTACATCATCCTCTGGCATGAACAACCTGCCCATCTGAATTGGGATAGGCATGCTCTTCTGAAAGGATCTTATCCATAAACTCCGCTATGCCGCCCGGGTAATAAGCCTCCAGGGCATCCAGCTCGGCCATTCTTTTCTCGCTCAGGTCGTAGGGCATAAGGTAGCGCCTATACTTTTTCAAATTCTCTGCTGTGCTTTTCCTTCCTGGAACCATTGGAATTTTGAGATCTCGCACCTCCTCGGGAGTAATGGCCACATGCCTCACTTGAATACTGCATCCTGATTGGCCTTTGGCCGCATCGATGGTCCTCTTCAAGTCATCGCAAAAGGTGAAGCCGTCAGCGCTTAAGTCCGACAGGCAGAGGATAATTGCAGCACAACCCCTGCATCTGGCGAAAAGGCCGGAAATGGCCTCCTTTGAGGGATGGCCACTCACTGAAACCAGGACAGCACCATTTTTTTCGCACACTGGCTGCAGCAGAGGATTGAATGCCGATCTGTTCAGCCAGACCTCAATTTGGGCGGTTTTTGCCGCCTCATGCTGAATCGACGGCATATAGACGTGCTCTCCCGGCAGCTCCTCCAGGATGGCATCGGCTGGGACCAATCCTAGCCTTTTGGCCTTGCCCGCCCATTTGGGCAATTTCTCGCCATCGCATTCGTGGTAAGGCCTGGTGCATCTGATCTCTCCCACAAAGCCGCCGCAAATGGGATAATCTGGCTCTTTGCGCGAAAGCGCATAATAGAATAATGCTCTCAAAGTGGTTTTGGGCCTGCAAAAGTCCCGGTAGACCTGGGCCACCCATCTGGACTTGGTTCTGTCAACCTCTGAAGCTACAAATGGCTCGGTCATGTCTGAATCTTCTTTTCGATAATACGGGCGCATGGGCATTAATTGAAATTTGCACCAGGGATATTTGTGCTCTGATCGGCTGTCCGGCAGAGCCCCCTGACAGCCCTCTCTACCTCAATCCCCAGTATCTTTTCGGCCCCGGCAAAAACGTCCTCTGCGATATGGGCGCAGCCTTGTGCTGCGGCACACCTATCCAGTGTTTTGACCTCCTGGCAGAGGAGGCCTGTTACCTTTTTTGCGATCAGCGGTGAAGGGCTTCCCGCCAAAAAGAGCGCCGAGCCTGTCTCTCCCCTCTCGCGTAAAAGTACGGCCAGGGCGGAGATCTCCATGGCAGAAAAGAGGGCCAGGGTATCCAGGGCCAGCGTTCTATCCTCGGGCGAGCACTCCTCCAGGCGGCTGCGTCCAATTTTAGGCAAAATTCCCCCCCTGGTGAAGGCCTGGTTGGCCGTCATTCGGCCCGCATCCACAGCACGAATGGCCTCTACATCTAAGGGCCCCTGCATGAGTCCTGGCGCAAATATCGGGGCATCGATGGCCGCGATTATCCGTCCTTGCAGCACCGCAAAGGTCACTGTGTTTGAGGAGGCATCAGAGATTATGAAGCTGTCAAATCCACGCCTATAGACCTCGTAGGCCAGGCCCACCTTCTCAGGGCTCATCCCGTGGGAGAATACCTTCAGCCTCGGGTCGACATCGCTGTTGCGGTGAATTCCAGGTAAAAGGATGCAGGGCCATCCTGAAGCTTTTATGGCCTCAAATACCCTTGTGCCGCCTCCCACATGCACCCCGGCGCCGTCCTGCTGCAAGAGACCTCTGTTGGGGGCATCCTCCAGGCGCACGATCCTGTTGAGGCCGTCTCCCATGGAGTAGGTGAGGGCAACCAGATCTATGTGGTTCAATTCCAGGCAATCCTCAATTCGCCTAAGGATCTCCTCTGGAAGAAGTCGGCTGGCCTCCTGTCTTCGCAGCTCCCAGCAGCGCCCCTCGGCTGTAGCGAACCTTATCGCAGTGGTTCCGTGGTCAACTCCTAAGAACATCAGATCAGCTCAATTTGCATCTGGCCGGATGAAGGCTATACATCTTGTTCTTCATAAGAGTATCCCGTCGAGCCTTTAAAGGATCAGTCGCGGACTAAAGGGGTTAATCCCCACCCCGATCTAAAAATAATGCAGCTTAAGAGGAATCCGGCGTTACTCTATGGGCCTAAGCTATCGAATTCCTATTTTGCTCTTGATTACTCGGATGTCCTTTTCCATCCTGGTGAGCCGTTCTGTATTACTATGCCTCACCAAGTCGTCGCGTAGATCCCTGATCTCGCTGGTGGTCTCATCCTGTTTTCCCAACATCAGGTCCTGCTTGTCGAGCATCTGGTCCCTTTTGCCCAAAGCCTGATCCTGCTTGTCGAGCAT
>CAZHNU010000001.1:22537-151781 GCA_964534145.1 uncultured Methanotrichaceae archaeon
TGATCCTGCTTGTCGAGCATTTGATCCATCCTATTATTCATGCCCAACAGAAGGGGAATTGCTTTATTCATCTGCGAAGACGTATTAATCGCAGCATATTTGTCCAGAGACATGATATCTCCGGTATAGTCCTCGACCATTATGCGGTCCACAATCGCAAGCTGGGGCCTATCACGTTTCACCATTTCTTCGAAGCTGGAAACGCTCTCTTGATCCCCCTCTGCCATGACCACAACCACAGGATTCTTATTCTCAGTGCGATTGACGGCTGAAAATCCCACAAGACCGGCATCTATCGCTGCATCTGTCAGCCACGGACGATAGCCCACCTCATGCACTTTGCCTCCAGCGATCTTTATCTTTAGCTTCATGCTTCCTACATTATGAGGTTTGGAATGTATTTAGCTGTTTTTTCATCCAGGATTTTCAAGTGCTTCCTATCAGGTCCAGCAGGCCCTCTGCCACCTTTAGGCTTTCTTTCCTCGTCCTCATGAGGGTGTTCATGCGCACGCACTCTCCCTGATAGCTGCTCTTCTTGTCCACGATAAACAGGTCCACTTTACCTATCATCGCCCGCACGCCTTCGTCGTTTGCCGGAAGGCCGCAGGCAGCCATGAACCTGGCAGCAGGACCGCTGACAGGCTTATCGCCGACGAAGGGGCTGATGGCAATGACCCTTTTGTCCAGGAGTCGCTCGCGAACTCCTGCCGGCGCCAGGATAGGGCCGATGCTGGTGACGGGGTTGCTTGGGCCGATGACAACAGTGTCCTCCTTTTCGAGCAAGTCCAGAAATCCCTGGCTTGGAATGGCCTCTTTCAGGCCCGTGAAGATGACTGCTCTGACATCCGGCCGCCCGCGCTGGCTTACCCAGAAGTCCTGGAAGTGCATCGCCCCCTCCGGGGTTTCCACAACCGTGGAGACGACGTCGTCCGTCATTGGAACCACCTTTTGCTCCACGCCCAGAGCGCGCGATAATGCCTCGATTGCCAGGCTCAGCTTAACCCCCTGGCGAAGCAAATTGCTTCGGAAGATGTGCACGGCCCTGTCTTTGTCGCCCAGGAGGAGCTTCTCGTCCACGCCAAGCATAAGCAGAAAGTCGTGGGTGAGTGTTTTGTCTCCCTTAATCCCCCACCACCTCTTTTCGTCGATCATATCTGCCAGGGTGTAAATTACGCTGTCCACATCGGGCGAGACATAGTTCCCGGATATCCAGAGGTCTTCTGCCGTGTTCACGACCACTGAAAGGTCCTTTGGAGAAAGCAGCTCTTTTAAGCCCAAAAGTAGTTTTGGCGTGCCTGTGCCACCGCTAAATACCAACATCTTTTGCATCCAGCATTATAATGCCAGTCTTTAAGCAGGCTATCTCCTCGTCCGAAAGCGCAGTTTTCACGGCCTTTTCTGAGGCAATGGCGCTGTTTCCTAAGGGGTCCTCGATGATGAACGTGAGCTTGAACCGGCCCTTTTTCGCAAGGTCTATGCTCTCCAGGATCTCCTCACCCCGTCTTGTGGCTTCCATGTTGCAGGCCTCAAATGCAGATCGCGTGGCAAAGGCCACTATCTCGGAAACTCTCGCCAGGACGCCCTCAACGTTGGATATGTATGATTCGCTGGCCGACCCCGGCTCAACATCGACGCCAAGCTCAGGGATCCGAATGGTTCCGCTGCTGGAGCGAACCACTCTCGCATCCAGGTCGTCGGCTTCTGTCACCTCCAGAACATATCGCGCCGGCTCCTTTTGGCTCAGAAGAATGGTATCGCTGTGCCTAAAGCCGCAGCTGCATACTCCGGCAATGAGCATCGCCTCTCCGAAGTAGGGAATATCCTGCGTCTCCCAGTCGAACTTCATTTCTGCACAGCAAACGGGACAGCAGGCAGTTGTGGTTAACCTCAATCTCTTCCTCCAATGACCTTTTCGCGGTCTATCCTTATGCCGCCGGGCACAACCGCAATGAGGTCGTCGCCTATTCCGGCAATGTCTCCTGAGACATCATCGACCGCCTTTTTCATATCGACAATCGCCTTCTCAAGGGCAACCCTGTCGCGCTTCATGCCCGAGATGTCCACCAAGACGATGTTGCCTGCATATATCTCCTGGGTGACCTCCGGAAGCATCTCTATTTTGGACAGCTCCGCCATCCTAAGCATTATATGCGGAGAGTCCCCGACATCCTCAAACTGGCCCAGATCGATCTCGGCATAATCCTCCTCTCCAGGCTTACCAATAAGCTTGAGTCTTTCCAAGAATCCAGCCATCTCAAACCCTCGATGGAGAAATGTGTATTATTATATTTATATTTGGCGTCACTGTACATCCAATAGCTTTACCCCGGCAAATCCCATTGCAACCATGAAGAGGAGCATGACCAGGACGTACCCTGTGGACTTGGCGCCGACTGGGGCCGTCATCTCAACCACAAGCAGGAGCGCGATCATGAGGAGCACCAGCCCCGTGCTTATTCCTATTTCAAGCCATTTCTTTTCCACGGTCAGTTCAGAAGGGCTCATGGAAGATATTACTTGCGCCGCAGACCGTCTTCGCCTGCAAGTATCTTAATTAAACGGCCTGTTTTGGAGCCGTGCCAGCCCATCTTGACAAAGCGGGGATAGACGGGCAGCCTCTCCCTAAGGTCATAGCCGGAAAGTCGCCTTCGCAGGTCCTCGATATCTGGCCAGGGCCTCTCCGGGTTAATCCAGTCAGGAGTAACTGCGCTAATCCCTCCTAAGTCGCTTGCACCGGTCTCTACCAGCGGCAGGGGATCTATGAGGTTGGGCGGAATCTGCAAAGCCACACTTTCGGGCAAAATCTCCCTCGCCGTCTTAACCGTCTCGCGGACTGCATCCATGTTCGGCCGCGGTGCAGCCTCCAGGGCCGTTTTGGCCTTTGGATCCAGGGGCTGAACTATGACCTCCTGGATGTGACCAAAGGATCTGTGAAGGTCTGCGATGGCCTGCAGGGATGCACGGCGATCATCCCGGCTCTCGCCAATTCCCACAAGTATGCCGGTAGTAAAGGGAATCCTCAGCGATCCTGCCCGCGCAATGAACTCCTGGCGGGTACTCGGACGCTTTCCGGGAGAATCGGCATGTGCCTTCACGAAGGCCGTGGTTTCGAGCATCAGGCCCATGCTGGCGTTATAGGGTGCAAGCTTTCTCAGGTGTTCTTCAGATAGGACTCCTGCGTTGGTGTGGGGCAGCAGCCCATGCTCCAGGGCCAGCTCGCAAAGCTCGACCAGATAGTCCACCAGATCTGTTATTCCTGCGGCACTGGCCAGCCGTGAAAAGCCTTCCACCTCCCACGGGCTTTCGCCCAAAGAAAATAGAGCTTCGCTGCAGCCCTCTGCAGCCGCCTTAGCCATGAGGCTTTGTGCCTCGAACCTGCGGATAATCCTGGCCTCCCCCGGCTCGCGCCGGAAAGAGCAGTAACCGCACCTGTTCCTGCACAGATCGGTTACAGGTATGAAGACGTTTTTGGAGTAGGTTACTGGACGCATCTAGCGCCTGAACTCCACCAGCTTGAGCACGTTTCCTCGGGGGCACTCCTCCGGGGCCTCGCCCACAACCTCCACTATCGTGTACCTCTCTCCCTCCCGAAGCCCAGCCGGATGGCAAATCTCGTACATACTGCAGTTCGTCTGCTCGCACCTGACGGGCTCAAAGGCAATTTTGGATCCAGGGAAAGCCTTTCGCGCATCAAACGCAGCGATTATAGGGCTTTCGGCGACCTCCACCGCCCGAACGCCCGCCTCATGGATGGGGCACTCGTGCACCAGCTCCCCGCGCACCCCCAGTACTCGGTATCTCCTCTGGGGCTCAAGGTTGATGCAGGTGTTCCTCAGCTTACAGGTCTCGCATTCCGGTGTCGGGCCGTTGAAGGTGAACTCCATTCCAATTGTGGCAAGCTTTGTTCCTATTAGTGTGATCTGGGTAGATGCCTCGGACATCTTTTTCCTCCATCTTGATTATCTAATTATATGATAATTTTAAATTATTTTTGTAGCAATGGCAGCCTTTTCGGCCGCCTTTCTATTTAAGCCGGTGTCCAGGATGGTGTACCTTTCGGGACGAATTTCATGAGCCTTGACCAGGGCTTCTATTATCACTTCCCGGTCGATGCAAAGCTCCTCTGCCCTCACCGGCGCACCAACATAGGTCAGTGCCTCCCGGATCATTTCCCAGTCTCCGCCGTGGAGGTACATCATGACGATTGTGCCAAGGCCGCAAAGCTCTCCGTGAAGGGCCTTTCCTGGAGCTATGCGGTTTAGGGCATGAGCAAACTTGTGCTCTGAGCCGCTGGCAGGCCGAGACGATCCGGCAATGCTCATTGCAACGCCGCTGGATATGAGGGCTTTGACCACCGTCTTTGCGGACTCCTCCAGGCCTGGGCGAATTGAGGGCGCAAGCTCCACGATCATCCGGGCGGTCATGCCCGAGAGCGCAGCAGCATACTCGCTGTACTCCTCGTTCCTCAACCTGTGGGCCAGCTGCCAGTCCAGCAGGGCAGTATAGTTTGATATTATATCTCCGCATCCCGCAGATAAAAGCCTTGCAGGGGCCAGGGAGATGATCTTGGTATCGGCGACGATGGCAAGCGGGGATTGTGCCGGAACAGATGTCGTCTCGCCGTTGACCGTTAGGGATGCCTGTGAGGAGCAAATGCCGTCATGAGAGGCGGCGGTGGGCACACTCAAGAACGGTATACCTACGCGAAGAGATGCGAGCTTTGCAATATCAATCGACCTGCCCCCGCCCGCGCCTACGATGAAGCCTGAGCCTATTTCTTTTGCCCTTGTTTCGGCTCTATCAACCTCCTCAAGCTTAGATGCCCTGCTTATCAGGATTTCAGGCTCGAAGCCTCCTTCCAAAAGTATATCGAAGATCTTTTTTCCGACGATATCGAGGGTGTTTGGGCCGCTGACTATGAGCGCTCTAGGCTGAAGCTTCAGGTCGGCGCAGATGTCCGCAAGCTCAAATACAGCGCCGCTACCTACGGCTACTTTTCGCGGAAGCTCCATCCATCGAGATCTCAAAGCCTCACCATCTAAAGCAAATCTTGATCGAAGATATCTTCCGCGGTATAAAAGATATATCCTCAGCCGTTCTCAGCAGGTCGCCGCAATCTCCGAGCGAAGGTCGCAAAGTATGCGGTCCCTGATACGGTTTACCTCAGGGCTGGTCCTGTTCCTCGGGCGCGAAATATCGATTTCGATTACATCCTTTATCCTTCCCGGCCTGGCGGACATGATGACTATTCGATCCGCGAGGTAAATGGCTTCATCGACGCTGTGTGTGACGAAAATAATGGTCTTCTTCTGCTCTTCCCAGATGCGCAGCAGCTCTGACTGCATGATGTTCCTGGTCTGGGCGTCCAGCGCACCGAAGGGCTCATCCATCAGCAGGGCATGTGGGTCGTTTACCAGTGCACGGGCTATTGCCACGCGCTGCTTCATGCCGCCGGAAAGCTCGTGAGGATACCTCTCCTCAAAGCGCTCCAGGCCGACCATTTTGATGTACTCCCTCGATCTCTCGCGCCTCGTTTCCTTGGGAATCCCTTTCAGCTCCAATCCGAAGGCTACGTTGTCAAGTACGGTTCGCCACGGAAAAAGAGAGTACTCCTGGAATACCATGCCCCTCTCAGGGCCTGGGCCCTTTATCAGATTCCCCTGAAGGTAGACTCCGCCGGAACTGGGCTCCTCAAGGCCTGCAATGATTCGAAGAAGGGTAGTCTTTCCGCAGCCCGATGGGCCTATAAAGCACACGAACTCATTCTCACCAATGCTTAAGTTGATGTCGCGCAGAGCTTCCATCTCTTTTCCGTCGGACAAAAATAGCTTGAATACGTTCTTGATCTCCAGCAGAGCCATACAAAGCGGTGGTATCTGCCAGGCCATGTATTAGCTTTTTTCCGTGGGCTTTGCGAAAGCAGCTTTACAGAGCTATATTTTTACAGAAGAAATGCAAAAGGTGGAATAGTAAAAAAAGTTTTACTGGCGCAGATCAACGGAGGCGTAGGCTCTGGATAACCAGATTCTGTCTGAGGTGGAATTGCTAATCGACAAAAGGGACTGGATGGCTTTGCGCCGCGTTCTGACAGCTCAGCCTCCCCCGGAGGTTGCAGATCTGCTTTTAAAGCTGGAGAAGCTAAAAAAAGCGCTTGTTTTTCGGGCGTTGCCCAGGCAGTTTTCTGCAAACGTCTTCTCCTACCTGGAGCCAAAGGACAAGGACGCCTTGCTGCAGGAGCTGACCAACGAGGAGACCAGACAGCTGCTGGCCGATATGAGGCCGGACGACAGAACTGAGCTTTTGGAGGAGATGCCGGGCCAGGTGACACAGCGCCTCCTAAATGTCTTGAGCCCTTCAGACCTGCAGGAGGCTCGCTGGCTGCTCGGCTATCCTGAGGAAAGCATCGGCCGGCTGATGACGCCCGATTACGTGGCTGTTCGCCCAGACTGGACTGTATTCAGAGCCATGGATCACGTCAGGGTTAGAGGCAGGGACAGCGAAACCATCAATGTAATTTACGTGACCGACTCCTACTGGCGGCTCATAGGCATCCTGGGGCTGCGGCAGCTCATTTTGGCCGATCCCTCTTTGATGGTTGAGGAGATCATGACCCCCAAGGCCATAAGCCTCTCAGCCTTCGAGGACCGCGAGGAGGCGGTCAGGGATATGCAGCGCTATGACATCACCATTTTGCCGGTGGTGGACTCCGACGGCGTGATGCTCGGAATTGTAACCGCAGACGATGTCCTGGACGTGGCCGAGGAGGAGACCACAGAGGATTTTCAGAAGGCCGCCGCAGTCGAGCCGCTGGATACCAGCTACGGCGATGCCAGCGCCGCCGATCTCTACAAAAAGAGAATCATATGGCTGCTGGCGTTGATCCTTGTGAGCCTCGCCTCTTCGGGAATAATCGCTGTCTACCAGGATACACTGGCATCGGCCATTGCCCTGGCATTCTTCATACCGCTTCTGATTGGCAGCGGAGGAAACACGGGCTCTCAATCGGCCACCCTCATGATCAGGGCTCTGGCAACGGGCGACGTCGAGATTGCTCAGTGGGGAAAAGCCATTGCCAGAGAGCTTCTGGTGGGCATGCTGCTTGGACTTACTATGGGCGCCGCCAGCTGGCTGCTCGGCATCTTTCGGGGAGGCTTTGAGATCGGGGTTGTGGTGGGGTTGACGATGGCCTTGATAGTGATGCTGACGAACATCATCGGAGCCGTTTTGCCCTATCTTCTCACCCGCCTCGGCCTGGACCCGGCAGTTGCCAGCAGTCCCTTAATTGCATCCATGGCCGATGCAATGGGGCTTTTCATCTACTTCTCAGTGGCAAGGCTGATACTGAACATTTAGCCTGAAACAGATCATTTAGAAAAGGAAATATAATCCGAAGGGAAAATCAGGTGGAAAGATCGTGCCGTCATCCCAGAACCGTGTAGGGATTGGGCAGCGATCTTTTGCTACTATTAGCTTATTATGCCGGGCTTTCAATTTAAGATAGATCCGCGCGGGGCGAAAGTATTTCCAATTCAGATTTTTTCCGGCTTTTCCAGCAAACGCGTTTTCTTCATGAGTTCGCCCGACCTGGCGTGGGGCTTTCTGGAAACTGTATCGCCGGCTTTTTCAAGCTCTCTGGCCTCGTCGGCGAGGCGCGCAGCAGCGCGCATAACCTCGTGACCAGCTGCTGCAGCCAGGGCTATTGCCTCCAGCTCCTTTAAGCGGAAGCATGCAGCGGCATCGATAGTGGCCACTGTCTGGGCCATGTAGAGCGCGCCCACGGCCTTCGCCCTTGCGTATGGATTCGCGAAGTTCATACTCTCTGCGCACTTCTCTGGCGTCGCCAGGATTGCGGGCAGCTTGGCCTCGCCGGCGGCGACAGAGGCCATTGATCTGTCCAGCTCCTCCTGAACAAGGCGCACAGCGCCGCAGATTGAGAGGACCTTCAGGGCGTCGGAGTTGAAGAGCGCCATCTCAGCAGGATCGAGGAACTCCCTCTTGGCCCCGATGAGCGGGTCTACGGGCAGAATGATGTAGCCGGTTCCCAAAACGTCGCGCTGTTCCTTCTTCGTCGGGCCGTCGGATATGACAATTGTGGGCAGTCCCTTGTACAGCTCGCGGGCAGCAGTCTGCCCGGGAGTGGCGGCGTTGGGGCCGATTATTACGACCAGCTGTGGTCCCCAGCCTTTCAGCTCGGCTGAGGCCTCAGCCTCCTTCTTCGTCATCTTGGGACCTGAGGAGATTATTTTCATCTCCAGGTCGGTTCTCTCTGCGATCTCGTCCAGGGCCAAATCCACAACCAGGGACGAAGCAATGTTTCCCATCTTGATGATGCCGATCTTGAACATGCAGGCCTTGAAGGGAAGAGAGGATAAAAGGATTTTGGGTTTCTGGATCTTTTGACTACGTCAGGGCACGGCTGCAGCATAGGTTTATACTTCTAAGGCCAAATTGAATCGAGTGAATTGAACGATTACCTGCGAAATCTAATGCCCTACCTCTCCTGCCTTGAGCCGGATGAGGCAGGCCCAGATCCCTCAGAGGTATCGGCCAGGTACGGCATACCTCCCGAGAGAATAGTGATCCTCAGCCGAAACGAGAATCCTTACGGCCCGAGCCCGAAGGTTCGGAAGGCCTTGAATGAGGCGGGGCTCAGCAGGTATCCCGATTCCGGGCAGTTCGTAGAGGCCTTATCGAGATACACAGACTATGCGCCTGAAAACATAGCAATAGGTGCCGGCATGGACGAGGTCATCACAACCATGCCCAGGCTTTTCCTCGGGCCGGGGGACAGGGCGCTGATCCCCGTTCCCACCTACACCCTTTATTCTCTGGCAGCGAGGCTTTGCGGAGCAGTTCCCGTCTACAGACAGCGATTGCCGGATTTCGATATGGACACGGAAATCCCGGAGGACGTGAAGATGGTCTTCCTCTGCTCGCCCAACAACCCGACTGGGAACGTGATTTCGGAGGAGAGGCTCAGGCAGGTGGTCGAGAGCACACACGCCATTGTCTTTCTGGACGAGGCCTACGCTGAATTTGCAGGACGAAGCCTGATAGGGCTTGTGAGAGAGTACGAAAACCTCGTTGTTGGGAGGACCATGTCCAAGGCCTTTGCCCTGGCGGGGCTCCGACTGGGATACGCGGTCGCGCCACGCTGGATCGCCGAGCAGTACCGCCGCATCTCGCCACTCTTTAGCATAAGCTCTCCTTCACTGGCGGCAGGCGCTGCAGCGCTGCCAGATCTGGGCCATATGAGGGACTGTGTCCGAAAGATTATCTCAGAGAGGGAGAGGATGCAAGAGGAGATACCAGGGGCCTATTCATCTGAGGGCAACTTCCTCTTCATCAGCACAATGGATAAATCGGGCATAATCGCTGAAAGGCTGCTTCATAGAGGAATAATTGTCAGAGACTGCAGCTCATACCCGGGCGCCGGCGACTGCTGCCTGCGGGTGACCGTGGGCAGGCCGGAGGAAAACGATCTTTTCCTCGAGGCCTTTAAAGAGTCAAACCGACCAGGTTAGTCGGCAACCGTCACCATGCCTTTATCGGCATCCACGGTGACGCATGCTCCCTCTTTCAGGGAGAGAATATCTTCCGTCACCCTATCAACCAGCGGAATCCCGCTGATGATGGCGCCAACAGCCACTATCGGCTCTGATCGCAGGTTAATCATCGCAGCAGGGGCCAGGCTCCTTTTCTTCAGCTGGTAAATCACGTATGATCCGACAGTCGATCCCTTGCCGCCAGGAAAGACCAGCACCTTTCCGGCGATGCACCGGCCAAAAAGCTCATGTCCCGGGTCCATTACAACGCCCGTCTCGGGATTGACGTTCCCGAGAAAGGAAATGGGCTCTCTTGTTACCAGCGCCTCGCCCGAGGCGCAGCCAGAGGCCACCTTATGGCATCTGATCTCCATTTCTATCTCACCCCTGTAGCCGCATCGATGCACTCCTCGGTTGAGCCGAGTCCCGCCCGAACGCCGCAAAGGCCCGGCAGGTAGGCAAGGGCCTTGCCTGAGTTCACCATCATCTTCCCGTACCTCTCGCTTGAAGGCGACACCACCATGCAGGTGTCGCAAAGGACTTTGGCCCCGCTCCTCTCAATCCTCGCCACAAGATCGGGATCGGCATCGACAAGCTTCCTGGCGGTGCAAATCCACAGCTCCTTCTCGGCTTTTCTGCCCTCCAGAAGATCTGCGATATGCATAAGCTCCTCCTTCGAGCAGTGGGGGCAGCCCAGAGCCACGATATCTGCGTCGCCGCCCGGATATTTCTCGTAAACCTCGTCTATGTCTCTTTGGCCAATGGAAACCCTTTCTTCCGTCTCATATCGAGAGGGCGGCGAGGGAGTTGCGTCTTTGATATAATACAGAGCCACCGACCCGCTGGCGGCCATTGCCGCACCCAAAGCCTTCAGCTCATCCCTGGAAGGACTGCTTATAAGCTTAAACATGGGAACGCCGTCTTTGACGATCTTTCCGGCTAGAAATCCAAGGGCTCCGTAATCCGAACCCTTCAAATCCGCCTCTACCGCTATCAAATGAGTCGGCCTTCTGTTCTCATCAAGGTGATAGCCGTAGCAAGGAGTCTTTCCCACAAGAGCAGCCGCCAGGGCCGAAGGCCCCCCTTCCCGGTTGGTCCGCGCGCCGATCACTGAATTTGCGTAAGATACCGCAGAAGACTCGCTCCATGCGAGGTGGTCGCCATAGCCTGCAAGGCTGTCATAAATCTGATAGGGTGTGCAGGTGCAGTCAATGGTGATTCCCAGTCTCCGGTAGGCGTCAATGGTGGCCTGCTGCTTACGAGCGAACTCCTCTGAGATGCCCATCTCCCTCCAGCGGCAGAGGTCCATTCCCGCGGGATTTAGGATGCTGGGTACGACCACCCGGCCTTCCAGGTCGGATATCCACTCAAGCCCCGCATCGCCTATGTTTTTGAAGGATACTCCCGCAATCTGCACGCTTTTGACCGGAATTAGCCTTTCAGCCTCGTAAATGTCCCCTAAAGCGACCAAGATCTCCATCATTTTGCGAAGCGTCTCACCGCGCTCGCCCCTGCAGATGCTCTCCTCCTCTCGGGAAAGGTACATGAGTCCGCCATTGAGCCCTTTCGTATAAAGCCTTTCATACAAGCCTTTGCAGAGGATGCTCCCCAGCCGGCAGGATCTCCAGATCGTGCACAGCTTCCGCAACTAGGATGTCGGCCATGGCCGCTGCAGGAAAAATGAACTCTGCATTCTCTATCGGGCCGTAGAGCAGGAAGTCGCCGGCAGAAAGAAGCTGCATTGCGGCGGCAGATGCGTCACAGCATTTTTTTATCTGTTTGTCATGGCCTTTCAGCCACGGCCAGGCCGAGATCGCATTGTGGATTCCAGATCCTACAGGCAGTCCAAACCGCGCCTTGGCCACGATCGAAAAGCGGAGCGCTGATCCGGCGCCGCTTCCAATAGGCATAACCGCAGGGTCTATGAGCAGATTGGCCATGCCTAGATCCCTGGCCAGGTCGATCAGGCCTTTTTCCTTCAGAGTGCCGCCCGACTCCAGAGCCTTGAGAGAGCCGTCAACGCCGGAGTCCGTCGGGTTGTACGCCAGAAGCACTGCCGAGTCGATCTCCGAGGCCTTTAGCGCCTCCATCTCCCAATCAGTTGAGGCAAGGCTGATGCTGTTGTAGATCGCTTTGTCTGCGTATCCCAGCTCGGAGACAAGCCCGGCCGCACCGGCTCGAACCTCCGGATCGGCCGAGTCTATGATGAACGGTCCCTTCCAGATCCCGTCTGCAAACTCCAGGTATCTCTCGAATGCCTGCGTCGTGCGGGCGTAAAGGTGGAGAACAGCGGGGTTCCCGGTCTCCTCCGACAGCTCTGCCTGCCGGTTAACAAGCGCTGAGGCCCTGTCGCAATCGAATAGGCCTCGCTCATCGTCCTTCACAATTCTATGGCCCTGGTAGAAGATGGTTCCGCATAAGACCGTGGGCAACTCGCCCGGCTGGCCGCCGAACCTGACATTTGCAATATTGATTATGGACTGCTCGCGCGAAAACCTGAACATCCCCTAATCCTCCTCTGAGATAACGAGCCAGGCAGATGTATCCATGACAGCTCCCGCCCCCAAAACCAAATCCCCTTCCCCGAAGGATATTTCGGCAGGCCTTTTACCTCTTTTGACGGCCAGGAAGGGCTCATCAGGGTAGGGCTCTTCAAGGGCGTTATGCTCCTTTATCAGAAGCTCGATCTCTACCTCGTCCTCCAGTCCGATTCTGTCTATGAGCGTTATTTGATCCTGGAATCGCCTTATGGCATCCGGCGGCAGGTTCTGGATGAATGGGATGGCGCCTTTTGATCCCAGGATTCTCCCCTGCTCATCTATGCCGTTTTTGTGAAGGGCCAGAAGGGTATCTCCTGGGAGATGTCCTTTGGATTCGGCGCCGCACAGCAGCAGGAAACGGATATTGGAGTTGGATATGGTGTTGGCTACTATCTTCTCCACACCCAGGTTTTCTGTCTTGCACGGGCCGATTATCGCAGCACCTCTTGCGCGAAGGCTGCTTGCGAGCGTTACCACTGCCACCCTCGAGTCGGGGTCGCCCACGGCATAGTCGCCGCGAACCGGTGGCCAGGTTTCATCGTATCTCCTCTTGGGAGCGGGTCCATCAGGGCACATGAATATCCTTTTTGTTTGTGGTATTCATCGAAGGCATTTTAAAGCTTTCAATTTTTCAAGCTTTAGAGATCTTGGGATATTCAGGTCCTTGTAGAGGTGGCGGTCACAATATGAAAATTAGAAATAGGAGAATTGGCAATAGAGGGGAGCGATCATGAACCAGTGTTGCCAGAGCGGAATATGGTGAGAAGGGTGCGGTGGCTTTAGATGACATCTTATAAGGAAAGGATTCTGGAGGTCATAAGCGATTCCGATGTCGGTCTCACAACAGTTGACGTGGCCAAGAAGGCCGGCGTAAGCAAGACTACGGTAATCAAATACCTCTCAGTCCTGCGCTCCGAGGGCCAGGTCGAGTTCGTGGAGGTCGGACCTTCGAAGCTGTGGAGAATTAAAGGCGCTGCTGGAAAGCAGGCGGAACCTGAGGACCATGTGCACGATGATTCAAGGCTTGAGATAGAGGCCCTGCCCGTTGTCGATGTAGATTTATGCAACGGCGATGACAAGACCATCTACTTTTCCTTTCGAGTGAGGCCCGAGCAGATCTGCGACCTTATGAAGCGCGCCCGGAAATGCGTCTGCAACGTGGCAGAGGATACCTGTTGAAAAATCTTTTAGCCAAAAGGTAATTGAGATGCACATACCAACAGAGATCAAGGATTTCTTCAGGATTGAGAACGGCCAGACGCTTTTGATAAAAGGGCTGCCGGGCACGGGCAAGACCACGCTTGCGCTCGAGATCATGAACGCTCTTTGCGAAAAAAACAATGGACTATATATATCCACGCGGGTCGACCCTTCGCGGCTGTACGCCACCCATTCCTGGATCAATGAGGCACTGCCGCCTAAAAATGTCATAAATGCGACCCAAACGAAGCTCATGGAAAGCCTCAAGGGAATCGGCCGCAACCTCACCAGCTATTACGCAGTCATGGATTTCTTCAAGGTTTTCTTCGACGAGGCTGAGGAGATGGACAACCCCATGATCATCATCGACAGCTGGGACGCCGTTTTGAATTATACTGCCCAGTTCATAGGCGATGCACAGCACAGCTTCGAGCAAAATATCTGTGAGTTCGCCCGCGATTTAAGCACCCATTTGATCTTCGTCAGCGAGTTCTCGAATGTGATGCCCCTCGATTACATTGTCGACGGTGTGGTGACGATGGAGAACCTGAAGATCCTGGGCGGCTTTGGCAACGATGAGCGAAGCGGGATGAGGACCAGATATGCCCGCCAGATAAAGCTGGATAAGCTCCGGGGGATTGAGATCAGGCAGAAGACCTACACCGCAACGCTTCATGGAGGGCGCTTCAGGTACTTCGAGCCCTACAGAGAGCACAGCGACGCCAGAATTGCCAGCGATATGGTCAGAGTACCCGACCCGTCTGATGAACGGGTGTCAACGGGCATACCCGACCTGGATGCAGTGACTGGCGGCTTGAAGTACGGCTCGTGCAACGTTCTCGAGATCGATCACGGTGTTGGCAAGAGGTACTATCAGATACTGACAGCCCTTGCCTCAAACGCAATTAAAAACGGGCGAGGTGTGTTTATCCTTCCAAGCATCGGTTACCAGCTCAGCCACCGTGACATATTCGTTCCCACAAATGTGGCGATCTCCCAGCCGGAGGGCGGGGACCCTAAGGAATGGGGCAAGGAGGTGCTGCAGAGGTGGGACGAGCTTCGGGAGAGGACGGGCCGGCCCATATTGAACATCATTGGCCTGGACGCCCTGGAGTTCGCCTTCGGCTATAAAGAGCTTCTCAATTTGACCAACCTGATGGTCAGAAGGTGGAAGGAAACCAACGACATAAACGTATTGATCGTAAAAACCGGCCAGGAGAGCCTCAATATGGCCATACATACGGCGGATACCTACTACCTGGTCAACGAACTAAACGGAGGGCTCTGCCTGTACGGCATAATCCCGCGAACCGAGCCCTTCAACATGCTGCTGGAGGATCGAAACAGGATAAGCCTGACGCCAATCGTCTAGTTCGGGCTCTCCTGTTTCCTGATTCTTCTTTTTCCCCTTTATGCGGTTTTTTAGTTACAGCATATTATAGTGCCTTGATCTTGTGGCCTCTGGCGATCTGTGCAGCAGCATCCTGTCGCACTATCCTCGCGAACTCCTCCTGCTCGGTAAATACAAGAGTTCCTGTTGGACAGGCGGCCACGCAGGCCGGAACGTCAAGGTCGGGGCACAGATCGCACTTGACTGCGATCCTCACCTCCTTTTGCCTTCCGACCATTCCGTAGGGGCATACCATCGCGCACATCCAGCAGCCGATACACCTCTCCTCGTCTTTGGTAACGATTCCCGTAACGGCATCCTTAACCGTGGCTCCAGTCCTGCACACCTCGACGCATGGGGCATCCTCGCAGTGGCGGCATACCATCGGCATCTTGATACCTTCAGGATTTTCCACATGGAGCCTCTTTCTAGGGGTGGGCTTTTCTCCAATGGCCCCGAATAGATTCTTATTCTGAGAGTGCTCAACAGCGCAGGCTATCTCGCAGGACTTGCAGCCCATGCAGCGGTCGATGCGGACAAATATCTCTTTCATCTCTACAACCCCAGCTTCTTGCGCTGGCTGTCTATATGGTCTATCATCAGCTTGGCAGCCTGCACAGGCTCGGGCTCGACGGCAAAGGATGCGCCCACAACAGAGGTCGCTCCGCCGGTGAGAAGGCCGGCCACCTCAGGGCTTCCGAGAACCGGGGGAACGGTGCCGAGAACTGTGTAGACGCCCGACGAGACCACATAGGCGCCGATGCTTACCGCTTTTTCGCTCATCCATTCAGGCGCTGCACCTGCCGCAGGCAGATCGCTTATGTCCACACCCAGGGCGTTGGCGATGGCGGCTGCCGCCACCAGAATTCTGCTTATGTCCACGCAGGAGCCCATGTGCAGGACCGGCGGCACGCCCAGCGCCTTGCATACTCCTTTGAGGCCGTCTCCTGCCATTTCCGCAGCCTCGGGACGAAGCAGCCCTTCTTTGGCGCAGGCGATGGCATTGCAGCCTGTGGTTATTACCAGGACGTTGTTCTTGATGAGCTCCTTAACCAGGGTTAAATGGCCGTAGTCGTGCTTGATTTTGGGGTTGTTGCATCCCACAACTGCGCCTATTCCTCGGACTGCGCCGCTCTTTATGGCTCCAAGCAGCGGATCGAGGCTTCCGCCCAGTGCCTCAACGATCGCCTCTACGGAGAAGCCAACAACGGCATCCGATTTTGCGTTCGGGATATGGACTTTGGCTGGATTGCGTTTGCTGTAGTTTAAGACCGCGGCCTGCACGATCTCCTTGGCGGTCTGGTAGGCGCTCTCCTCGTGGAACTCCATATGTGTGGCTCCCGGGAACTTGGCCTTGGGCGAGGTGGATATGAACTTGGTGTGATAGCAGCCGGTCAAAGCCCCAAGGGCGGGCATGATGCACTGAATGTCCACAACCATTGCCTCCACAGCCCCTGTGGCGACGGCCAGCTCTTGCTGCAGGAAGTTGCCTGCTATTGGAACTCCGTGGCGCATCAATACCTCGTTGCCAGTGCAGCAGATTCCCGCCACGTTGATGCCTTTTGCTCCCTGGTTTTCGGCCAGCTTCAGGAGTTCAGGGTCCTCGGCTGCGGCTACTATCATCTCGGAGAGCAGTGGCTCATGGCCGTGGATAATGACGTTGACTTTGTCAGCGCTTAAAACTCCCAAATTGGTCATGGCGCGTACCGGCTTGGGGGTGCCGAACATGACATCCTGCAGCTCGGTTGCAATCATGGAGCCGCCCCAGCCGTCGGCAAGGCTTGCCCGCAGCCCCTGCAAAATCAGGTGCACATAGTCGTTGTCCACGCCTATGTGAGTCCTGTGCATGATCTCCACGATCTCGCGATCTATTCCCCTTGGATCGATGCCCAGCTTTTTCCATAATTCCTGCCTTTTTTGCGGAGCGCGGCGGGTGAACTGTATGGGGCCTTCCTGACGTCCGAACTCGGCCATGATGGCGTTTGCAAGCGCGATCTGATCCTTGACGCCGTACTCTGCCATCAGCCGCTCCAGCTTGGCCTGATCTTTGACCTGATAGCTGGGAGCCTTGCCTTCTGACATGAGCTTGAATGTGTGTGCTACGCCCCTGCCGTGATCAGAATGAGCGGCAGCACCTGCAGCGATGCTTCGAAGAAGGTTCCTCGCCACCATGATGTCGGCCGTGGCTCCGCATACGCCCTTTTGCGGCCCCTCTCCGAAAGGATCTATCCTGCAGGGCCCCATGTTGCAGTTGCGGCAGCACAGTCCCGTTTCCCCGAACCCGCACTGGGGCTGTTGCTTCTCGAAACGATCCCAGGCGGTCTCCCGGCCCTCTCTGGCCATAACGGCCAGCATCTCCCGGCTGGCCGGATCTACGGACCTCTCGCGAACATCCCTAACCATATTAATCTCCTGTTTATTCTAATGCATTATTATAATAAACAAATCCTAAACGATCTAATACTACTTAATTCTTATCACATATTAGATTCTATTTTAATGAGTTTTGCAAATACCATTTCCAATTGTTACCTTCGATGAAGCCATGCAAGGTGAAAAATTCTCCATTCTGTCCGAATTATGTAAAATTTTTCGTGAAGGATATTTCTATGGTTGCTGTGATAAGATCTATCATGGTACTGCTTGAAAGTCAGATGCAAATATTCGTAAAGACCTGAAGAACTCAAGTGCGAAGATTTGAAAGGTACCTTTTTTGTCTTACAGAATAATTTTATTTATACTAATAGCGCTAAATGCTGTATTCACATCAGGACAATGCTTTTTAACCTTTGAATACATATAATGAAGTTGAGGCTTTAAGCTTGCTGAGAGGATGCTGGTATGCAGTTGCCGTTTTAGTTTTATTCACCATTTTATCATCAGGCAGATTCTACCAGGTCTCAGAAACCGAAACGGGCTGGACAACGGGGCTTAGACAGAGCATTAACGTTACATTTGAGATCTCCGGCTCATCGGTTGGGAAAGGGTCTTACAACAGGTTTACCGATGTGAGCATGGATCAGGTCCGCGCAGGCGAGAGGGTGGCGGCCTCCAACGGTTCTCTTGATACATCGGAGTTCATCCACCTGGTGGCGACACCCGTTGATCCTGTGGAAATAACCCTTGTGAAGGATCCCGGTACTCAGTTATATAGGTTAACTGTCAATGAGACCTGGCCGGTTGCCATGGCCTCCAGAAGGAGCATAGACTATATCGGCAAAGGCATATCCGATCGCGACTTTTTCGGCAACAACCTGGATTATGTGGGAGCCACTCATTTATACGTCACAGATCTAAAGAAGGAGCGGGCCGCGTTTCTGGAGCTCAGGAATGCCTGGTTTGAGGCCCGGTTCGAGACGATTAACGAGAGCGAGAGCGACGAGAATTATACCATACTGCTATCGGACAAATTCATGCCCGGAAAGACCACCGATTACAGGCTCCGGTCTCGCTTCCAGGGCCATGCCGTCCTGAAGTACGGGCAGGCTGCCTACGATCGCACAACCGCGAAGGAGAGCGTTGAGGACTACTCGGGATCGTTCGCGGTTGATCGGCGAGTTACAATGGAATCTTCAGGGAGGAATGTGAGCGAATTGGAGGCGATATGGCTGCCGTGCTGCTCCTATGGAAATGGAACAGAAATACAGCCGGCAGACCCTGAGGCATACATTGAGGTGGGCACAGATGAATAGCATTGGGCTCTTCGAACTTGGGATCAGCCTTGCTATGCTTCTCTTTGGATGCATTTGCTCGCCGGCATGTTCCCAGGGAATTCCCTCAATTAATCTAACGTATACTGAGAATGAGAGCGGGATTAATATCGATACAGCAATTGCCGATCAGGACGGTGATCTAGTCAGTGCCACATTATATGTCTTGGACGAGCAAACTCTTGATGTCCTCTGGGCCGAGCACAGGATACTTCAGGGCGATACGGCGAACCTATCTTTTTTCTGGACTCACAGGGGCTGGAGGGCCAGCAACGGAATCGAGACTGTACAGCCTGTGCTGGCGGTGAATACCATCGATATGCCGCCGGAGGAGGCGCCTTATCTCGTTTACTCTGCTCCTTGCCTTTTAGAACTCACACCGGGGGCACAGATGATAACTGCTCTGGCATATTTTGACAACGATGGCGTTTTTCACTCATTAACCGACCTTGCCGGAAACTCTTACTATAAATCTATTGAGTTACTGGCGGCCACAGGCCCTAGAATATCATACGGCAGTTATATAAAGAACAATATAACTCTGGTCGTAGGTGCATCTGCTCTAAGCTTCTTCAGGCTAAACCTTAACGAGGGTCTGAGCCCTCTTCAGCCATTGGTTTTGGATAGATCCCCTATCCACCATTATACGCTTCGTCTGGAAAGCATAGACCTGGAATCAGTTCCTTATATCCTGGAGGTTGAGGCTGATGATTCGACGGGAAACAGAGTTAGAGAGTTTTCGAAGAATCCGGGGCAATTTTGAGGTCTTATTCGTTAACTGACGTTGCAAATTATTTATTTAAGTCGGCGATCACAATCTTTCTTGTTTAGCTATTACCAATATCGAGTTTGATTTCCATGTACCTGGCCGAATAATTTAAAAAAAGATCAGGTGGTTTTTTGCGACAGGTTTAACAATATCGACATTAAACGAAGTTATGCCAATACCTGGCAAAGGAGGTAATCGATTGAATTACAGGAATATGATTATAACATCCCTTATCCTCCTAAGCTTTTTCGTGGCGCCTGCTCTGGGCGTCTCGGTGGGCATTAGTGCAGGGGAAGGTGGAAGATCTGTATCATCTTCTGCGAGCTACAACCTAGACGACTCAACTTCGCTTCGGTCCGAGGCTGTTTTAACCGGAGACGGAATTTTCGAGACTCGAGACGCGCGGGGTTCAGGTGATAACTCCATTGTTGCATCTGCCGGCAGCGGTGGATCGTCTGTCGGCAGCTTCGTTCAAAGCTCTGGATCATTGGGACTGTCCTCCTCTGTTGCAGCCACTGCCGATGGTGCGGCAATAAACCAAAACGCTGCCATGGCAGGGGAGTCTGGAAGCATAGGCCTTACCGCGAACTCGAAGCAAAATCAGATGGCCGTTGCTGGCGGCTTCTCTGGAGATGGGGACCTGAAGGCCGATCTTTCTGCCGTGTCTGCAGGCCGGGCCGCAATGGGCGGTGACGCCTCTTTCGTGGGAGTTCCTGTTTTAAATAGCGGAAATCTCCAGGCAGTGGCCTCGGGCGATGTAGCAATGTCGGTAGACGGCCTCTACGCCCTTCCCAAAGGTGAACTGGGAACCTTCGGGATAGCTGCTTTGAACGCGAATAAGGAACCGGGAGTTGGAAGCACCGTTTTAAACCTGCTTCCCGAATACACAAGTGACGGCGGACGCAGTGAAGCCTATGTTCTGGCAGGATGGAGATGGAATACTCAAAATCCGCAAATCAAGTTCTACGTGAAGAACGATGCCAAACTAACAGGTGAGGGCCTAAGCGCAACTTCTGTGGCGAGTGCCATCAATGCCGCCGCCAATACGTGGGACGCAGCCACCAGCCAGAACCTATTCTCGGATACCGGCGTAACGGCCAGCACTACCGTCAATACTGATACAAAAGACGGCAAAAATGTTGCCGCCTGGAAGTCTTTCTCAGGCACAACCGCTGCAAACGCTCTGGCCTACTCCAGAACCTGGTACAGCATGACCAAGGTTGGTGGGTACTACTCTGCAATTGAGTCTGACTTAAGCTTCAACACCCAGTACGCCTGGTCAACATCGGGCACAAAGAACTACGATGTTCAGACCGTTGCCCTTCACGAGCTGGGCCACACAATCGGCCTGGGAGACCTGTACGGCAAGTCCCAGTTCTCTGGAGACACCAGACAGATAATGCACTACTACACCGGTGTCAAGAGGACTCTAGGAAATGGCGATAAGAACGGCGCATTCCTGCTGTACGGCTAAACACTGATGCCGTACACCTGAACTTTAGGTCTGGAAGCTCCCGGCATATGGAAGCTGTCCGGCCATCTTTTTTGGCTTCTCTCGAAAGCGAGCGCAGATCTGCGCTTAGATATCTATGCAGTATTTTAACGCGCTTAGGTGGTCGCAGTCCCAAAGTATTGAGACCCCTCTCATGAAGAGTTCCCCAATAGAATAAACCTGATTATAAGAGAATTATAAGCCTCGGGCGGGATTCGAACCCGCGACCTCGTCCTTACCAAGGACGCGCTATACCGAGCTAAGCTATCGAGGCGCCAAGAGCCCCTTGTGCTCTCCGTTCTTGTAGTTTTCGGTAGGATCTCGTCATGGCTATCAATTTCATGCCCTCATCAAAAGATCGCCTTGACCTTCTATAATATGGCTTAAAGGAATGGCGCGAGCGCGCGGAGACGGATGCCAAGTGGCGGTGCCAGCCACTATTTGGCTTGCGACCTGGCGGCTAGCGCCTCCTCATAGACCTCTTCTGTCCTCTTGGCGATCGTGTCCCAGCTGAACTCTAAGTCCACCCTGCTGCAGCCGGCCTCTGCCAGCTTCTTCATCTCCTCCGGATTGCTCAAAAGGCGGTTTATGCACCAGGCGATTGATTCAGGCTGTATATAGGCCCTCAGCCCGTCCTCGAAGTTCTTCACAATGCTCACGGCATCTGTGGCAACAACCGGCTTGCAGGCGTCCCACGCCTCCAGAACAACAACGCCGAACGGCTCGTTCCTGCTGGGCACACACATCAGATCGCAGGCGTTGATCAGCTCCTCCTTCTCTGAGCTTGAGGTGTATCCGAGGAACCTGCAGGCATCGGCAACGCCAAGCTCTCTGGCCCTTCGCTCGCACTCAGCCCTCATGCCTCCTTCTCCCATGAATACGAAGCGCACATCGAAACGGTTCTTCAGCACATGGGGTATGGCCTCCACAAGAAGGTCGGGCCCCTTCTGGATACTCATCCTGCCGCAGAAGAGGACTACGGGCGTCAGAGGGTGGATTCCAAGGCGCTCCTTAACCCTGCCGGCATCCAGGCGTCGTCTCATCTTCCCTCTGACAATGCCGTTGGGGATGATCCTGATCTTATCCTCGGGAAGCGAGTATATCCACATAAGCTCGTCCTGCATGCGCCTGGTGGTCACCACCACCTTTGATGCCTCATAGCACCCCAGCCATTCGCGATGGGAAATCTCCTTTGAAATGCCGTAGCCGAAATTGTTTCCGTTTCTCCCCCATTCAGTGCTGTGCATTGTTATGAGCATTGGAAGATCGAAATCATCCTTTATTCGCTTCAGGGCTAAAACAGGGTGCCAGTCATGGCCGTGAATTACGTCGAATTTTCCAAAAAGCTTGCGCACCGCGGCAAAGCGATCGAACATGGCCTCGCACATGCTGTCCATTTGGTGGAGAATATCTCCTGAACTATCGCTGTCAACCCTCTGGTAATGAACTCCATTTATCTTATCGTAGGAATCGAAGTCACCTCTACGGGTTAAGATGTGGACCTCATGGCCCCTTCTGGCCAGCGCTTCAGAGATTTCAGAGACATGCGGCGCCACGCCGCCGATTTTTATAGAGTATAGGCTCTCCCATGAGAGCATTCCAATTCGCATCTATTCACCGATCAATTGTTGTTTCGCTATTTTTGTTGACAGTTCGACTACAGACATAATATTATCGCACAGCGTATCAATTAGCTGACCAATCTGCCGCCTTGATAATAAAGGCCCGCGCATTGAGATAAATATTGTGTAAATACTTTATAGACTGTTAATTCATTAACTTTTCGGCTTTCGCTATGCCTGACGCAGTTCTGCAGCAGCCTGCTCGGGCGGAACGGGATTTATATAGACTCCCGTGCCCTTTTCAAAACCTGCAATCTTGGAGATCGCTGGCTGTATCCGGATGCTCAGGTGATAGTTGGATGGGAGCTGGTAGATCATGTAGTTGTAGTGCGGCCTGTTAAGAAGAGACCGCATGCGCAGCAATGCATCCCTGAGGAGAGATGCCAGGTTTTCAAGCTCATCCTCTGTCATATCTTCCAGGTTGCTGATATGCCCTTTTGGAAGTATCCAGGTCTCATAAGGAATCCGAGAGCAAAAGGGCGCTATCAGTATCCAGGAGTCGTTCTGAGCTATCAGCCTGCTGGATGCTGCCTCTCGATCAACGACATTGCAGTAAGGGCAAAAGGAGGATGCTGAAATGGCTTCCGTCTCTCTTCTAATGAGCGGCGGAATTATGGGAATGGCAATTACCTGGGAGTGAGTATGGCTTAACGATGCGCCTGCATCCTTTCCCCAGTTTTTGAAGATGGAAATATAGCTCGTGTCTCCCATATATCGATAATGGGCATAACGATGCTTATAAACATTTAAAAGCATTATCATTCGGTCAGCCGAAAAACCGGAGGCATCCTCGCCGTGCTCAGGGGAGTCGACTATCACCTCATGGTGGCCGTGGCCTGACAGCGCTATCCATTCAGATGTAGGCGGAGAAGGGCTTGGGACCATAGCTGCGAAGAGGTTGGGAAACACCCTCATCCTCCAGTTGTGCAGCCTCTCGCTACCGTCTGCCATCAATCCATGATCTGTGTACACAGCAACTGCAGGCGGCGTCATATCCTCGTGGCCCGGGCAAAATGGACAGCTCGTCCTGTCGTCCGTCTCGGGCTTTGGGGCCACGAAGTCGGAGGGCCTCTTCCTTCGTTCTGCGGCTATTATGCAGTACTCATCCAGGAAATAGTGTTTCCTCAGCTCCGGCGTGTCACCACTTCCTTATGCACTAACTTTTGCGCTTTATGCGCTTCCTCGTAGCCGAAAATCTGAAGCGGACATTTGCTGCCGGTGTAGGCCATATCCATTCTTTCCCCCACTCACTTTCAATAAATCTCCGCAAATGCAGCAGCTTCTCAAATTCAACTGATGCATTTGCTAATTATCAACTATCAGGCGCTAGACGACGAGGTTTCTGTAGTATTCCATCACCGGCTCCTTCCAGCCGAACTGCTTGGCCAGAGAGAAGGACTCCTCGCACAGCAGCCGGTACTTGACCTCATCGTCGAGGTATGTCCAAGAGAAGTAATCCATGGCCAAAGCATAGTCCAGGATAGTCTCCTGTGGCAGAGCTTCCAGGTTATCCACTATTATAACTCCGCCCATGCCCGGAACGCGGTGCTTGATCCGCTTTAAAGCATCGCTGAAGCCCGCAGAGCGGCTGACGATGCTCGGCGTACCCTCTTTTCCCGCCTCGAGGGCTGTAAGCAAAAAGGGCTCATACTGCGATGGAAACACGCCCGCGACGCATCCTGCCATGATCTCGTCGGCCCTCATCCCAAGGCCGCCGTCGTTGGGGCCCACCCACTGGGGGTAAAGCAGGGCAGCGACCAGCCTTTTTCCAGAAATCAGCTCTCTCTCATCGAGGCCTCGCTCTTTGATCATGTTCTCGATGCGTATCTCATCTCCTACCAGGACTTCTGGGGTTAGGTTCACCGGAAATCCTTCCGGAAGTTTGTCTTTGAGCTTTGGGCCATGGGCGGCTATCAGGAAGCAGACCACTCGCGTGTCCTCGGCGTGGCGCTGTCCTACAAGCCTGTATTTGAGAAGGTGGTCCTGAAGCAACAGTGCATCGAGCAGCTGAGGATACCCCTTGTTCTCGACCTCAATCCTGGAAATCGTGAATATGGGAATTATTCCGGCCGGGTCGACGCACTGGCCGTCACAGAACTTGTAGAGGGTGTCTGCAAGGAACTTCTGGATCCTTTCGCGGCATCTATCCTTCTTCGCCCAGTCTATCTCCTCTACCTCCACATCAATGCCGTTTCGTACAACGATCCCTTTCAGGCGGTAGAAAAGCATGGCCTCCTTCATCGTCGAATCTCCAACGAAGGTGACGGTGTCGGCGTATCGGGCCAGAGCCTCAAGCGTTGAAAAGCCCAGAGGCGTTCCGGGGTCCATGTGAGAGTCGTTTTGAAGGATCTTTTGCATAGTCCTGTAGCCTGATGTCCTCCCGGGAACTGTGGCATGCAGGGTTGCAACCGTCCGAACAGGCATGCCAAGCTTTTTCAGGCGCGCAATTGCATAAAAGACGCCGAATTCATGGCAGTGCAAGGAGACCCTCATCTTGGGCATCAACGACCTTGCGAACTCCGACACGGCTTTGTCCTTGTACTTCTCCGCCGTCTCCTCGTGCGCAGATGCAAGTCCCCTCACCAGCTCAGAGACCGCATAAGAGAGGTTCAGGTAATGGTTGTACTCAGATCCGTAGTGTGCCCTTTCATACTGCATCGAATCCAGGCCCATGAGCTCATATGCCTCGGTTTTAATGGCGCTGTTCAGTGTTAAGTCCTGGCCTTTCCAGCGGATCATATGCGATTGATAATGAAGGGTGTTGAACAGGATGTATCCTACGGGAATTTTTTCCACCATTTTCTGACCCGTCACAGATTCAATCCCGGCAGACCTGATGAGGCTTAGAACGGATGAAAGCTCAGGTCCCATGTCGAGCTTTTCGCATCCCGACAGGTCGGTGACCCTGTTCTTGCCCGTGTTCCAGTCCGATCCGGGGGTAGGATAGTTTGGGCCTAAAACCAGTATTTTAACGTTTTTATCAATTGTGCCTTCAGACACCAGCCTTGCCAGCGTCTTCGATTCGGCATCTATTACATTCCAAATTCCGCCAAGCTTGTTTGAGGAAGGGCCTCCCTCCTCGCCAGCCAGGACAATCCACCTTTCGATCATTGCAATCCTCATGGATAGGGCGACAGCGAGGAGACCGACATCCCATCATCCGAAATGTCCAGCACCCTTATGCTGTTGGCAATCTTTGAGCCGCGCATCTTCATTATGTAGATGGAGCGTATCATCACATTTCCGATTCTATCCCTGCTCAGCATAGTGGCTGAGTCGGCCCCGTACTCCAGGAACTGGTTCATGCCGAAGGCGGTGCCGATTGTGATGACCGATGTGACGCCGCTTGCACGAAGTGTGCCGAAGAGATCGTCCACAAGCGACCTAACCTTAAAGGGTCCCTCTACAGCTATGAAGAATGCCGTCAGATCATCTATGAAGAGTCGTGTGGGCTTTACCTCCTGAATCTTCCGCTCAACTAGCTTTCGAAAGTTTATGAGAAACTCTACGGGATCTGCCTCGATGCTTTTTTGCAGCCTAAGGACTGGATCTGTCACGTCCACGATTACGAGTTTCCCCTCCTTCTCCAGCCTGGAAAAGTCCCAGCCAAAGGATGACATCATCTCCTTCTTCAGGAAATCCGATGTCTCTGAGGGGGTGATAATCATTCCCTTTTCGTTGTTCTTTACGCCATAATAGATGAACTGGCTTGCGAATACGGTTTTGCCAGTGCCTGATGGACCGGTTATTGTGTTGACGGTCCCCTTTAAAAATCCCCCATCTACCATATCATCGAATCCCGGGATGCCAGTTTTTACCCTGGGAAACGCCTTTGATTGATCCTCTGCCACTAAAACAGCTCCGACATCATTTTTTCGTACTTCTCTTCCTCTCTGCTCCTCATATAGTCTCATATGCTAAAGTAATTAGGTTTTCGGTGAACCTCGAAGGATGTAAATATTTTGCACTCCAATCTTTGATATCATATGACTTATGTCTCCCTCTGTTTCGAGGTCCACCAGCCCTTAAGGCTTAAGAAAAGCTTCTTTTGGGATAGATCGCAGCTAAAGGAGGTTGTTCCTTCATCCCTCTATGATTTTTATTTCGACGATGCCGAGAATAGGAGAATCTTCGAGCGCGTTTCCTCCAAATGCTATTTGCCTGCAAACCGCATAATCCTCGAATCAATAAGGAAGTTCAAGGAGTCTGAGAAACCCTTTAAGGCAGCTTACAGCATCTCAGGCGTGTTCCTGGACCAGTGCCGCAGGTATAAACCGGATGTCCTGGAATCCTTTGTTAAGCTCGTGGACACGGGAATGGTTGAGGTTTTGGAACAGACCTATTATCATTCCTTAACCAGCCTCTTCTACGACAAAAGGGAGTTTTTCGAGCAGGTGAAAATGCATCGAGAGCTGATGTGGGACCTTTTTGGCAAAAAACCAACGACGTTTGAGAACACTGAGCTCATCTACAACGACGAGGTGGCGAGGCTGGCTGACAGTATGGGATATAAGGCCATCTTCACAGAGGGTATCATCGCCGATCCAAACTACGTTTACAGGCCTAACGATACAGACATGGCCCTTCTCCTCAGGAACTACAAGCTCACAGATGATGTGGGCTTCAGGTTTTCGTCGCGATGGTGGGAGGAGTATCCCTTGACGGCGGATAAATACGCAGCCTGGCTGGCGGCAACGCCGGGGCAGTGCATCAACATCTTCTGCGATTACGAGACGTTTGGAGAGCACCAGTGGGAGGAGACGGGAATATTTGAGTTCCTCAGATATTTGCCTGAAGAGATGCAGAAGTGGAAGGGGCTCAAGTTTGCAACTCCCGGGGAAATTGCTGCCAATGTCACTCCCAAAAGGGAGCTTAGCGTCGAGAGGCATGTATCATGGGCGGACATAGAGAGGGATACGAGCTGCTGGCTGGGAAACGCCCTGCAGCATGCCTGCTTCTCCTACCTTGAACGGCTTGAAGCCCCTGCCAAGGAGAGCATGGACAGGGATCTGCTGGAGATATGGCGAATCCTCGGGCTTAGTGATCACCTCTATTACATCTTCACCCATGGAGGGGGTCCCGGAGAGGTGCACAGCTACTTCAGCCCTTATGGCCATCCGTTTGATGCCTCGGTGACCTATTTCAGCGTGCTCTCTGATTTGCATTACAGGTTTAAGAAGAGGCTTCACCTGGCGGACGAGCCGTTTAGATTCTCGCTCGGCCTTGACATTTTTACTGATGACGAGGCCTGGAGCCTTGAGGCCATGCATAGAATTCTGTCCAGCGTGGACATCGATTCAATAGACTATCACAACCGCAAAGGGGACCTGGCATCCTGGGTCAGATACAGCCTGGGGGATGAACGGCTGGCTGAGGAGATGGAGGTGCTAAGGCCGCTATGCGGAGAAGACCTGAGGAAAAGGCTCCAGGAGGTTATAGCAGCGGCGGTCTGCATCGGCAAATAAGCGATTGGCATCGGCAAATATGCCTTCGCTTTGCTCTTAGAGCGTTCGGCATTCAGGGCTGCATCGCGGCCTTCGACAAACCGAGCGCCCCTTTTATTTCACAGCTCTGGCAGATTCCGTATATCTCAAAGCTCTGTCCCTTTGCCGCAAATTTCTCTGCAGCAACTGCCTTTGCCATTATCTCCTTTGCCGCAGGGTCCTTCAGATCTCTAATGCTTCCGCAATGCAGGCATACCAGGTGTATGTGCGGCTCCATGTCGGGATCAAACCGGGTTTCTTTTCGGGGTAGATTCATTTCCTGGACCAGGCCGACCTCTTTGAGAATCTGAAGGGTCTTGTAAACGGTTGCAAGGCTGACCGTCGGATACGTTTTCTTGACCTCGCTATAGATTCTCTGTGCTGTGGGATGGTCCTGGCGGCTGAGTGCAAACTGGCCAATCGCTATCCTCTGAGGAGTTGCCTTATACCCTTTTCCGCGAAGTGCCTTGATTATCAGCGCCTCTAATTCCCTGATATCCTTCATAGCAATTATCAGGTAATAATCATTCTTAAATAAAGATATGGATTCATTTGAGGAGTGAAGGTTGAGAATCTTTCAATAGCCGAGCTTTAGAGCTTCGGCTGGCGTGCGGTAGAGACATTAAAGCTTTATTGCTGCTAATCCAATATAAGTTACGAGAGATGGTAAAAATGAAGAGCCTCAAAGGTACACAGACTGAGAAGAATGTGTTGACGGCCTTCGCCGGTGAATCCCAGGCGAGGAACAGGTACTCCTATTTCGCCTCACAGGCGAAGAAGGAGGGCTATGAGCAGATGGCGGCCATATTCCTCGATACTGCAGACAACGAGAAGGAGCACGCAAAGGTTTTGTTCAAGCTCCTGGAAGGGGGACAGGTGGAAATCGTAGGCGCATTCCCTGCAGGAGTTATCGGCGATACCCTGGCCAACCTTAAAGAGGCGGCCGACGGCGAGAACTACGAGCACACCCAGATGTACCCGCAGTTCGCCGCGGTTGCCGATAAGGAGGGCTTCCCGGAGATTGCCGCAACCATGAGAAATATAGCCGTGGCGGAGAAAGGGCATGAGAACAGGTATCGCGCTTTTATAAAGAACCTCAATGATGGCACAGTCTTTAAAAAGAATGCAAAGGTCACCTGGAGATGCCGCAATTGCGGGTACCTCCATGAGGGTGCTGAGGCCCCGGAAGAATGTCCGGCATGCAAGCACGCCAGGGCGTACTTCGAGCTGTTCAACGAAAAGTATTGAACTGGAAAAGCATTAAACTGCATTTTGCATCAGAAGAAAGTGGCGCACCGGCAACGGTCGCCTCCCGT
Source organism: uncultured Methanotrichaceae archaeon (assembly GCA_964534145.1). GTDB lineage: Archaea > Halobacteriota > Methanosarcinia > Methanotrichales > Methanotrichaceae > CAWJYS01. Next base: position 51,605 of record CAZHNU010000001.1, read on the forward strand.
TTTTATATTTGTTTTAAAATACAATGAAAAAGGCTAACCGCATGTTCTCTAGCTGTGTCCTTTGATAGCTTTGCAGCTTCGCAGCCCTTGATATCTTTGCTACCCTTAGTAGATGTATGCGTAGCCCGTGTTCCCGGCAAAGGCATTCGGTCCTGCGTTTCGCGCCAGTTGCTTAAGGGCCAGATCCTTTTTGCTCCTGGCCTCTGCGTGGTTCGGATTTAACGCGAGAACCTGATTGTAAGCCCGGATGGCCTCCTCGTATTTGCCCTGGTCTAAGAGGACATTGCCTTTGTCCCTCCAGGCTTTGATGTAGCTCGGGTCCAGGTCGATAGCCCTGTTAAAAGAATCAACCGCTTCATCGTACCTTCCCTGATACCGTAAGGCATTTCCCCTGTTGTACCATGCCTTGGCATAGTTTGGATTAACATCTATTGCCCTTTCATAGGCCGCAGTGGCCTCTGCATACCTTCCTAGATCCGCGAGGGCATATCCCTTGTTGTTCCAGGCAGCCTCATTTTCCGGGTCCAGGTAGACGGTCATATCGTAGGCATCTATTGCCTCCTCATTTCTGCCCAGATCTGCGAGGGCATATCCTCTGTTATACCAGGCATCCGATAGGCGAGGGTCCAGCTCAAGCGCCCTGTCGTATGCCTGCAGGGCCTCATAGTGCATCCCATAGTCGTAGAGTGCATCGCCTTTGCTGTTCCAGGCCCTTGCATTCCCGGGGTCCAGCAATATGGCGTTATCGTATGCCTGTATGGCCTCATAGTAATTTCCCAATCTGGCAAGGGCGTACCCTTTATCGTACCAGGCCTGGGCAAAGCTTGGATTCAGGTTGAGGGCGCTATTATAAGCCTTAATGGCCTCATAGTAGTTCCCTCCGTCGAACTGCCGATCGCCTTCATGCAGCCAGTCATCAGCAGTCTGCCCAAACGAGGGCATCCACTGCATGGCCAGCGCTATGAAAATGAGGGTAAATTTTAACAGCGCGATTTTTCCCTCCATGATTAATTATATGTCAGTTATAATGAAAAAGTTTTTGGAGGAGGACCTCTTACGGGTCACGGGACCGGTTCGGCGGAGGCGGATGGGGCTGGCGGACTTCGTCGAGATTTAGTCCTTCTCGCTTTTAAAGAGGCCCTCTCTTACGAGCAGGGCGATGGGCTAGAATGCGTCCCTGGAGACCTCGATGGTATCGCTCATTCTCTCTACCTTTATTGAAAACGCTTTATAGTCTCAGTTGGTGTCAGCACCTTGAGCTTGAAGTCTTCGGGTATGCGATAATCATTAAGAGTTCTATCACTGAACCAGATCTTAAGCAGCTAATTTTCACTCCCCCTCCACCCGCTTCCTCATCTCCCCCGCCTCCTTCATAGCCTCCGTCTTCCCCAGCACGCGGGCCACAGACTCTATCGCCTCCAAATACCTTACAATCTGGTCCAGGAAGTTTATCAGGTCTCCCTGGTAGGCGTACATGCCGTACCTGTCGGAAAATTCGTCGATGATCTCCGCCGGACTCTTCCCCTCCGCTCTAAGGTCTAGAATTTTCAGGGAAATATTTTGGGCAGCACAGCTGCAGTAGGGAGCGTCCCTGCAGGTGCAGCGCAGGAAGTCCTTGGTAAATTCCAGACACTGCTTCTGGATCTTCCTCTCCAAATCGTTCAGCTCGGCGCTGTTCAAGAGATCGAGAAATGAGCCGTGCAGCGCTCTCTGGGAGATCTGCATCCGCAGGGCAACGGAAATCCTCTCTGCGAACTTGAGGTAGAGGTCCTCGAAGCTCTCCAGGGCGACGGCTATTTCCATTGGGTTCTTTCCTCTCTGCAGCTCCTCGGCGATCAGCTTCACGTCCTCGGGCGACAGGAAGTGCGCCGCAGCCACAGCGCCAAGGCGCGTCGCCTCAATTCCCTTCACGAGGCCGGCCTTTGCCAGCGACTTCAGGGATGTGTCCAGATCGTCTAAGCCCAGAGTAAGCTCGTGCAGCCTCTCCAGCTCCTGGCGGTTTTTAGCGACGACTGCGTTGGCCAGCACCTGCTCAAGCTGCTGGGCCTCGTCGTACTCGGGGGCCACGTCCTCCATCTGGCCGTGAAGCAGCGCCAATGCAACCTCATCCTCCGACTCTCCCTTGGCTGAGGTGAATCTTCGGCCGGGCTCGGCCAGGATGTAGACCAGCCCTTTGTCGTGGTAGCCCGGCCTTCCGGCCCTGCCCAGCATCTGGTTGAACTCGTGGACGTTCAGCCACTCAATTCCCATGGCCAGGGACTCGAATATGACCTGCGAGGCAGGGAAGTCCACGCCTGCGGCAAGAGCTGCAGTTGTAACGACAGTGCCGATCCGCCCCTCTCCGAAAAGCTCCTCGATCCTCTTCCTCTCATGGTACTGGAGGCCTGCATGGTAGGCGGCAGCACCCTGGATCGATTGGGCCAGAGAATAGCAGTTCTTCCTTGAGTTGGTGAATATGATCGTCTGGCCCTTGTAGCCTGTGGTGGATGTCTGAAGCTGTGCCTCTTTGACAAGGCTTCTCATCAGCCGCCTCTTTTCCGCCCCTGAGGAGAAGACCAGGTGGCGCTCGATAGGGACAGGCCGGACCTCGTACTCGACCAGTGTTGCTCCCAGCCGTTTGGCAAGAGCCGCAGGGTTGCCGACTGTGGCCGACAGGAATATGAATTGCGCCTCCGGCGCCACGAGCTTTAGGCGTGCTATCATGCCTGCCAGCCTGTGGCCCCTTTCTGCATCCTCCAGCATGTGGACCTCGTCGATGACAACTGTGCCAACCTTTCCCAGGTTCTTCTTAGTCCTGATTACCTGATCGATTCCCTCGTAGGTTCCGGCGATTATGTCTGCATTTAGATCCTGGCGCATCTTGCGGCCGTGGCCCAGCTTTATCCGGCTCACACCGACGCGGATGGATGTGGAAAACCCCAGATCGCTGTAGGCTGAAAGCTGGTCGTACTTTTGGTTTGCCAGGGCCACCAGCGGCACCAAAAACAAAAGCTTGCCCCTTCCCTCCAGCAGGTTCTTGACGCCAGCCATCTCGCCTATCAGGCTCTTACCGGTGGCCGTAGCGGATACAACCAGCTGGTTCCCGCCCTCAAGCAGTCCGGACTGCACCGACTTTGACTGCACGGGCAGAAGCTTCGTCAGCCTCTTTCGAAGCATGTCCTTGAGGGGTGGAGGCATCTCGATCGACTCCAGATCCATCGTGGCCTCCTCCCGGCTGGCAGGGATCGTGTCGAACCGCGTGAGGTCGGGATTCAGCCTCTCCATCGAGAGCAGGCCCAGGACATCGTCGAGGTTTCTCCTGCGCTTTAAAATCCTGGCCAGATGGGACTTGCCGGCTCTGGACAGGCCGTGAAAATCCGCCTCTCTGATCAGCTCCGCAGCCGCGCAGTTCTCGCAGATCCTGGCGCCCTTGTGGGTTATGGCGTCCTTTCCCACATAGGTTACCCGGCGCTCTCCAAGGCAGTGGTTGCAGACTGATACGCGCCGGAAACTCAGCTGGTAGGCCTCCAAAAGCTCGATGAACTTCTTCTCCATTGCCTCGTCTCCGTGAACGAGGTAGATGGCCCCAGCCTTTCGAAGCATCTTGATTGCATCCTCCGGGGGGAGGTACTTCTCAACGTCCTTTTTCACCAAAAATTTAAAGGCCCTCGGCCCCTGCGGCATGTCCTTTAATCGAAGAAAACCCTCAAAAAGAGTTTTATCTCCGCGCTGGGGCAAAAGCATAATGCGCGAGCGCTCTGCCTTGGCAAGAACCTGAAAACTCATTTTAAAATCATCTTATCAAAATCATCTTACGCGAGGCTTAGGTCTATCAGCTCGTACTTCAATCCCTCAGACTCCAGGCGGTTAAGTAAGCTGGGGATCTGCTCGTCAACGCTGACGATCACTGAGCTGATTCCATGGTAAGCCGCCTCAACCGATGACTCCTTAGCCCCAAATATGACATCGGGCTCGTGCCCCACCTTTCTTAAGGCAACAAGCGCCTCTATCCCCAGGCATCCGATCATTCTTTTGTCGGACAGCAGGCTTTTCAGGGCTTCCAGGTTGACGCGGCGCGATCCGCCCAGCTGCACGCGCGGGACCTTGCAGACTGTGATCTTTCCCTCTTCAAGGCCGATTAAGCCCTTGAGGTCGGAGACGCCTACATCCTCTCCTGCCCCAACGTCGCTGATCGTGATTCCGCTTGCATCCACGCCCTCCTTTTTATTGGCATAGAGCAGTCCATCTCGCATCTCCAATGAAACCCTCTCGCCCTCGGCCAGATCCACCTCGGCAAGGGCAGTCCAGACGGATACGTGGCTGATGATCTCCTCCATCACCACGCGGGCAAAGCGCTTTAGCTCTGCAGCGCTTTCGAGCAGCCACTCAACTCCCTCTTTGGTGATGCTGTAGCGCATCCTCCCGTCGGTTGTCACAAGGCCGTCTGCCACAAGCTCCTTGATATACTCAGATATGGCCTGGGGTGTAACCCCCAGGCTATCCGCTACCTCCTTTTGGCGCAGGTTGGGCTGATGGGCGGCGATCTCGACCAGTATCTGAAAACGGGAGCTTTCCCTCTTGCTCTGCAGGACGTTTACCATTCAATGATCCTCGTCATAAGGCTCAATCCTCTGGCCCCGCACTGTCAGGCCGCCTGCCCTCTTGGCTGCACCCCGGATGAAGACCTGAGTGAGCCCCAACTCGCGGGCCAGGTTTGATAGCGAGGTATTGCCGGCTGAAACCTGCTTTTGCAGCTTCTCCGTCACGCCTCGCAAATCTTCGTCGGACATAAATGTGAGGCTGATAAGCTCGCTTAGATCCTCCATTGAGGCCCCGAAGTTGGCCTGAATGCGCGAGTATGTTGAGTGATACTCCTTTTCGGGACTGCCCCCCGGCTCGGGAATCCTCCACTTGGTCTCGATCAGGCCGCTTTTGCGCAGAATGGCAACGCTTCTATGAACGCTGCTTTCGTCTCCAATGAGGGATGTAAGCTCGCGCTCGGTGCGCCATTCTTTGCAAAGCTCGTCGAACACCTTTTTATGAACATCGGAGCCGAAGGCCTGGAGCAGAGGCACCAGATCCGAAGGATCGTTGATTATCCGAGTTCTCTTTCCCGTCACAAGTAACCTCGCATGGGCATTATAGCTCAAATTTGATAAAGCTTTTCAAATTAGCCTCACAGTTTCCAGGTTCATGGGGGCCATTGTGGGTATTCTGTATCTCTTATAAAGAGAACTGGCCAGGTCAAGGCAGTTGCTTTCCTCGCCGTGATTGGTGAGCACCCGTCCGGGCTTTGGATATATCCTTCTCATGTACTCCATGAGCTGGTTCCTATCTGAGTGTCCCGAGAACCCATCAACTGTCGTTACCTCGAGGTTAATCTTTACAGTCTGAGTCTTGCCCTCGACAGAGAGTGGAACCTCCTTCCAGCCCTTCTGAATGCGCCGCCCAAGCGTTCCCTCCGCCTGATATCCAACGATTACCAGGGTGTTCTTTTCATCGGGGCCCAGGCGTTTTAAGTACTCCATGACCGGCCCACCGTTCAGCATGCCGCTTGTGGCCAAAACGACGCATGGCGGTCCGTCGATGACATCGGTTCTCTTGCTGGAGTTCTCCACCTGGACGAAGCATTCCGCCAGGAATGGATTGATTCCCCTGTGGAATATCAGCTCTCGCAGATCGTTATTCAGGTACTCCGGATAGGTCGTGTGGATGGCTGTAGCCTCATAGATCATGCCGTCCAGATAAACAGGAACCGCATCTATGGTCTTGCGGCGTATGGCCTCCTCAAGGACTATCATTACCTCCTGGCTTCGGCCAACTGAGAAGGCAGGAATGATCACCTTTCCGCCGCGCTTAATAGTATCCCTGACTATCTTGACCAGGTTGGCCTCGGCCTCCTTCCTGGACGGCTGGATGCTGTTTGCCCCACCGTAGGTGGCCTCGATTACCAGCGTCTCCAGCCTGGGGAAGTTGTTCACGGCCGGGTCGAAGAGCCTCGTCCTCTCGTATTTGAAGTCGCCGGTGAATGCCACATTGTAGAGGCCGTCGCCTATGTGGAAATGGGCGATGGACGACCCGAGGATGTGCCCGGCGTTGTGCATTGTGAGCTTGGTATCGGGCGCAATATCTGTGACGTCCCCGTAGTTCAGTGTAATCGTGTGCTTGAGCGCCTGGCGAATCATTCCCGAATCGTAGGGCAGCCGTTTGCCCTCTCGCCCTGCGACCTCGATGTAATCGAGCTGCAGCAGGACAAAAAGGTCGCGGGTTGGCGGAGTGCAGTATATCGGGCCTTCGTAGCCGTATTTGTAGAGCATCGGGACCAGGCCCGCATGGTCCAGATGGGCATGCGTTAAAACTACTGCATCTATCTGGTTTAGCGGATATACTTCTGGCACATACAGATATGGGGTGGCTGAATCGTCAGAGCCCACGTTTATGCCGCAATCAATGATTATTCGGGACTCGGGAGTCGAGAGGAGCATGCAGCTTCTTCCAACCTCCCTGCAGCCTCCAAGCGTTGATATTCTTATCCACTGATCCTTGGAGGCCAGATCTCTGTGAATCTTTCTGCCGACGGTTCTAAGAATGTTCTTTCTCTCAGATTGAACGGACCTCAGGTAATCCTTGATGTTGGCGATTGTCGACGAGCGCACGGGTGGCGTTCTCACAACCTTCGGCGTCCATCCTATCATCTTGGTTATTTCGCGAAGCGTGGCGCCATGCCTTCCGATGACCAGCCCCGGCTTTTCGGCCTCTATCACCACCTCGCCCGTGTCTCCATCGAAGTAGTAATCCGTGAGGACTGCCTCCTTGGGCACGACCTCTTGTATCTTCTTTATCGCTGACTCCGGCTCAGCCAGGACCTTTAGGTCCGGCCGGACAACCACGCGCTTGCGAAGGTCCTTGGCCAGCGAGCGAATTATTTCGCCGTCATCAGCCAGCCTTCGGGGATCATCCGTATAGATAACCAGTTCCGGGCCCTCAAACTCCAGACCGGTAACGTTTATGTCCGGCGGCAGCTTGCTTTGCACCTTGCGTTTAAGCTCAAAAAGTACTTCTTCTACTGACAAAATTACACATCCAAAAAAGATTAGAGGAGCTTCATTATCTCCATCAGCTTTAGCTCGCCGACCTCCTCGTATTTATCTGTTATGCGGACGAGCTCTATTTTATCGCCAGAAGCGGAATCCCTTTTCATGGCGGTATGAATTGCCCTTGCGGCAAGCACAGTTCCCTCTTCGATGCTGATGCCGGGCCTGTACATCGCCTCGAGCACGCCGTAGGCTATGGGCGAACCCGATCCCGTTGAAACGATCTTTCTTTCCTCAATCTGCCCGCCCAGCGCATCAAGGGAGTAGATCTTGGGGCCGTACCTGTCCATGCCGCCCATTACGAGCTGTACCATGAAGGGGAAGTAGCGTCTGGAGGCCAGTATATTGGACAGCATCGATGTTATGGCCTTGACGGTCATGGGCTCGCCTCTCTGCATCCTGAAAAGCCTTGCCTCTACCTGAACCATCCTGACCAGCGACTGGGCATCGCCTACGACGCCGGCTGTTGTCAGCCCCACCAGGTCGTCGACCTGATAGATCTTCTTGGCTGCGCTGCTGGCTATGAAATTGCCCATGGTAGCACGGCTCTCCGATGCAAGGACCACACCCCCATCGCAGAGTACACCTACCGTAGTTGTACCTTTGAACACCTCGACCATCTAATTACCTCAACTAAAATTAGGAAAATGGACAAGATCACATCTCCTTCGACAATATATATACTTTCCGATGTTTCGAATATTGCCCCAGTCCATACGAACGCTAGAAATACCTGTCTTGAGCAACAGCTCTGTCGTGAGCTTCGATCTTGGCTCCTGGATAAGCGAGCAATACATAGAGCCCATAATCTACGATACCGGCTACAATCCTGTGAACACCGTGACCTGGGCTGTGATCCTGGGGATTTCGATCTTTTGCCTGATAAGGCTCTTTTTGCGCCTGGAGCTGAAGATGGATGAGCGACTGGTGCTCTATACCATTCCATATGTGCTCGCGGGCTCAAGCTTGAGAGTCATCGAGGATGCAGAGCTGCTGCAGCCGCCGTGGAAGTATCTGCTCATTACCCCATTGATTTACTTCCTGGTCTTTGCCGTGACCATCTCATCGCTTCTCCTGGCAAGAAAGATCCTCGGAAAGGATTTTTACAGAGGATACGCCGCCGTAGGCCTCATCTGGACCGCATTGAACCTTGCAGCCTTATCTGAGGCAGGCTTCGAGAATGCCTGGGTAATAATAGCAGTATTCTCTCTTGGGTCAGCTCTTACAGGGGGAATTTATCTCCTGAGGCTCATCGTGCCTTGGCTCCGGTTCCTGGATAATAAATATAATCTAGGGATACTTTATGCGCATATGCTCGATGCCAGCTCTACCTTTGTCGGCGTTGACTGGTTCGGATATTATGAGAAGCACGTGGTCCCGACCTTTTTAATTGACCTAACAGGAACCGCGGCAGTGATGTTTCCCTTGAAGCTGATAATTTTGCTGCCAATCCTTCGCATGATAGACAGTTCCATGAAAGATCCGTCCTTGAGGAATCTCACCAAGCTGGCCCTCATAACCCTGGGGTTGGCTCCGGCCGTCAGGAACACGCTTCGTCTGACGCTTGGGATATAGATGAGAATTGATAAGAAAAACTGAAAATAAATAAAATAGACGGGAACAAAGGAGGGTTAGTCCAGCCGCGCCCTCTGGACCTCGATCTTCTCCCCCTGCTTAAGCCTCTTCATCAGATGCTTGGCCATTTCCGAGGACTTGGCGATTCTGATGTCTCCCCTTCGGCCTACGGTTGCAGTAAATACCGGGGTTCCTCCCACGAAGACCTCAACAGGCTCACCTATGCAGTCGCTAAGCCATATGATTATGTGTCGGGAGGTTTCTTCGATCTTGGGGCTTAGGTGAAGGTCCTTATCCCTTGTGCGGACATCGATATGCATTCCCAGTGCTTTTTCTATCTGCTCGATGTTTCTTCCCGCCTTGCCTATCACCTTGGCTGCCTCGTCCTGGGGAACGCGGATTACGGCGCTTGAATCGGTTACCATCTCCACATCCACCGGCCCCCTGACGTGATGGGACAGCTCCTTCTCGATCTCCCGGGAGGCCAGCTTCCAGATGGGCTTTTTGACAGCTTTTGTGACGGGCATCACAACGATCTCCTCGCCGTATGTGTACATCTCGTACTCAGCGGTCCCCGTCTCGAAGTCCTTGACGACGATGACCGGGCGGGCCAAATCGGCCTCTGTCATGCCTGCAGGAACCTTGACGGTGAACTCCACGTCGAGTACCTTTGAGACCTCGCCCTTTTCTATGAACACGACTGTGTCCACGACCTGCGGTATCATCCCGAGATCAACTCTTCCAAGAAGACGCTGCAGGGCATCGATTGGCTTGTTGGCGTGAACGACTCCGATCATTCCGACGCCCGCGAGCCGCATGTCCGCAAAGACCCTGAAGTCCCGTGTCTTTCGCACCTCATCATAAATGGTGTAGTCAGGCCTTACCAAAAGGAGGATATCGGCCGAGGCCTCCATGCTCCCCTCCAGGGGCCCATACTGGGTTATCTCGGGAGGCACCTGCAGATCGCGAGGTGACTCCAGCGTTTTTACTACATAGTTGCACCTGAGCAGGTATTCTGCTACTCCTGCAGCAAACGTGGACTTCCCGGATCCGGGTGGGCCTGCTATCAGTATTCCCCTCTGGCCTTCCTTGAGCCTGCCCTTCAGCTCTGAGCTGTGCTTATAGGAGTCGAGGTCCACTTTAGCCACAGGCCGAACTGCAGTGATCTCAAGGCCGTCTGAGAAAGGCGGCTTTGCAATGGCGATCCTCATGGGACCCAACTGAATGACTGCCGCGCCCATCTTCTCCATCTCCACATAGCCTTCGGGATCTGCCTTTGCCCGCTCGTATATCTCCCGGGAGATATCGCGCAATTCCCTGTCGGTTAGCGGCTTTTCAGCAATTTTCATCAGGCTGAAGGCTCCTACCTTGCCCCTCTTGGCCATGGGGACAGCCCCCTCCTTGAGGTGAACCGAGAGCGTGTCCTCTGTGAAGTATTTCTCAAGGGTCAGCGGCTTGATGGCCTCTCTTTGAGGGCGCACATACTCTACGTCCAGCCCCATGGCCTCAGCCACCTTAAACTGAACGCTGTCGCTGGTCAGGAAGGATGCCCCCATCTCCAAAGCCACATCCCTGATCATGGCATCTATCTCTCCCCCTCCGGCCAGCTTTATCTGATCCAGGTCCGGCCGCACGCCCACGTATTCAAGCTCGATCTTTCCCTGTTTGGCAAGCTCTGATAGCCTTCGGAGTTCCTCCAGGCCCTTTATGCCTATGTCTCTTCCATGGTTGGCCTGGGCCTCCAGCTCTGCTACCACCGCCTCGGGAATGACAATTCTGCGTCCCAGCAGCTCTCCTGACCTGATCTTGGCAGAGATCCTGCCGTCGATTACCACGCTTGTATCTGGCACCAATTGTTGCGCCATCTCTCAAAACATCCTTTAAATTATTAGTTTATCAGCTAATTCTAAAATAAAGCTAAAGATATACTATATTCATCTTTCGCTTTTTAGCAATCCATTCCAGCACATAGTCAACGTCCAGCATTCGTCTGGTCTGCTGTCCAGCCTCGATGACCATGGCCAGGCCGTCCTTCATGGCCTCTGCTACCCTCTTCGAATCTGCCGGCCCAAAGCCGGGGTCTAGCCTCCTTACGAAACGAATTTTGAGATCGCTCTCCACGAACCTCTCTCCTGACTTGTGCCCAAACTCGATGCAGACATTCCCGTTATCCTTTTTCACGCGAAAGGCAACACTGTGACTGGCAAAGGAGTTTTTATCGTAGAGCTTTCGCTCGATAAATGCAGGCCTTAAATCCTCTTCAAGGATGGAGTTCGCCAGTTCCGATAGTTCCTTCTGGGCTTCCTGTGAGTAGTTGGTGCAACCGGCCATCTTCAAAACGCTTACGTGCTTTAAGGGCAGGTTTTTAGCGTGGCAGAATGCCTCATTCTCGAAAGACCAGAAATCGCTGGATAATAGAAAGAATGAGCAGGAGTAGCTGTCACATCCCTTGCATTTCATATTCAGCACGGCAGTCCAGTCCAGGAAGGGCGCAATCCCCTCGAAGGTGGCCAGCATATCTGAAATGCGAAAGTCGGCATCCTCCTTCAGGCTTTTGCGGGCCTCTTTTACCGCGAAGAGCAGTTCGTTCTTGTTCTCCATAGACCATCCTTCAATAGTTGGACTTTTATCCTCCCGCGATATGAACTCTCTCCTCAAATCCAATCATAGGCTGCTGCATCGAAAGAGATATATCTTCTCATCTCCTCTCGGCGGAGAAGAGGAGGTCAGCCTGTTGAAGGAGATTCGATTGCACGGTCGCGGAGGTCAGGGATCTGTTACTGCGGCCGAATTAATAGCCGTTGCGGCTTTCGAGGATAAAAGGTTCTCCCAGGCGTTCCCGGCATTCGGCGTTGAACGCAGGGGCGCGCCCGTCATGGCCTTCGCACGGATTGCGGACAGGCCTATTCGAATAAGAAGCCAGATTTACGAGCCAGATTACGTTATCGTCCAGGATGTGACGTTGCTGGATGTCGTCGACGTCGCAAGCGGCCTGAAGGCCGACGGAAAGATAATCATCAACACCGATAGGCAAAAGGAGAATCTCAAGCTCAAGACGGATGCAGAAGTTGTGACCATCGACGCCACCAAAATTGCCATGGAGATTCTGGGGCGGCCAATTGTCAACACCACAATGCTGGGAGCATTTTGCGGGGCGACCAAGGAAGTGGGCCTGGAGAGCTTGAACAAGGCCATCTCCGAGCGCTTCAAGGGTGATTTGGGCAGAAAGAACTTGGCTGCAATTAAGACTGCATATGAGAGGGTGTCTTGATGCAAAAATTAAAGGCGGGAAAATTGGTGGAGCCGGGATCGACCAGGGCCCTCAAGACTGGAGCCTGGCGAACCTTTGTGCCAGAGGTTGATCAGGCGAAATGCATCAAATGCAGCCTCTGCGAGATCTACTGTCCGGAGAGCTGTATACATCAGGTTGAAGGCCTCTTTACCCCTGACCTGGATTACTGCAAGGGCTGCGGCATCTGTGCTAACGAGTGCCCAAGAAAGGCGATTAAGATGGTCCTGGAGGAGAAGTAAATGATGAAAGTGGTTGAAGGTTCTTATGCTGTTGCCCATGCGGTCATGTGCTGCTCGCCGGATGTGGTTTCAGCCTATCCCATAACGCCCCAGACCCACATTGTGGAGCATCTCTCCCAGCTGGTGGCCGACGGCGAGCTGGACAGCGAGTTTCTGACCGTCGACTCAGAATTCACGGCCCTCTCGGTTCTGGTAGGCTCCTGTGCTATGGGCGCCAGGTGCTACTCCTCGACTACCAGCCAGGGCCTGGCTCTCATGTACGAGGTGCTTTACAACGTTTCAGGCATGCGAATGCCCGTTGTCATGACCGTTGCTAACCGTGCTATGGGCGCACCTCTAAACATATGGAACGATCATCAGGACAGCATCGGGGCGCGAGATGTCGGCTGGCTGCAGCTCTATGTGGAGAACGTCCAGGAGGCGGTAGATGCTACTCCCCAGGCCTACAAGATCGCCGAAGACGCAGATATCCTGACCCCTGCCATGGTCTGCATGGACGGGTTCATACTCACGCATGTCTATGAGCCTGTAGAGCTTCTGGATAAGGAAAAGGTGATGGCCTTCCTGCCGCCGTTTAAGCCCGCTGATATCCTCGATCCGGCAAATCCGATGACCTTCGGGGCCTTTGCGGATCCATCGACCTATACTGAGTTTAGATACCAGCAGTTCGAGGCTCAACAGCGAGCCGTTTCCAAGATCGAGCAGGTGGCCAAGGAGTTCGGCGAGACCTTCGGGAGATACTACGGTGGGCTGATTGATACCTACCACTCCGAGGGCGCAGAGATAGTAATAGTCACCATGGGATCTGTGATCGGAACAGTGAAGGATGCCATCGATGGGATGAGGAAGGAGGGCATCAGCGTTGGACTTGTCAAGGTCAGGAGCTACAGGCCGTTCCCGGTCCAGGCATTAAGGTCCGCCTTGAAGAATGCCCATGTGATCGCCGTTTTGGAGAAGGACGTCTCTATAGGATACGAGGCAGGGCTCCTCACCGACCTCAAGGCCGCCTTCTACAACAGCAGCATAAGAACGCCGATTGTCGGCTTCACCGCGGGCCTTGGAGGACGCGATATAACCGTCAAGGACATACGAAGGATGGTGGAGAAGGCAAAAGCTGCCAGCAAGGGCATTGAATCGGAGTTTGAGTTCCTCACTCTTCGAAAGGAGATCCTTTAGGAGGTAATAAAAATGCAGAATTTGCTTGCGCCCGGACACAGGGCCTGCGCAGGATGCTCAATGCCGACAACCATTAAGCTGGTCCTCGATGCAGCCGGTCCAAATACAATTGTCGTATCCCCAACAGGCTGTCTGGAGGTTACAACCACGCCCTTCCCTGAGAGCGCCTGGTGTGTCCCATGGATTCATTCCCTGTTCGAGAATGCCGCGGCAGTGGCATCAGGCATTGAGGTCATGCTCAAGCGCCGCTGCCAGGATACCAACGTCGTGGTGATCGGCGGAGACGGCAGCACATTCGATATAGGCATGGGCTCCAACTCAGGAATGTTCGAGAGGGGTCACAAGATCCTCTACGTCTGCTACGACAACGAGGCCTACATGAACACCGGTGTGCAGAGGAGCGGCTCAACGCCGTTTTGCGTGCATACCACCACAACGCCGACAGGCGTTCGAAGCCTCGGCAACCCCCGGCCTAAAAAGGATATGCCTGCAATCGCTCTGGCGCATAAGGTTCCATACGTGGCCACCGCCTCTATCGCCTATCCTGTAGACCTCAGGAAAAAGGTGAAGAGGGCTCTTGAGGTGAACGGTCCTTCCTATATACAGGTCAATGCCCCGTGCATCACCGGCTGGACCTTTGAGGCCGGAACCACTGTGGAGATATCCAGGCTGGCCGTAGAGTCGGGTTTATGGCCGCTGCTGGAATGGGCGAACGGGGAGCTTGTGGGCGTCAAAAAGATCCGGAGGCCAAAGCCCGTGGAGGAATATCTCAAAATCCAGGGCAGGTATAAGCACCTCTTCAAGAAGCCTGACGGATCCAATGTCCTCAAGGAGATTCAGTCAATGGCGGATGCAAACATAGCCAAGTACGATCTGGTCGATTAAAGATGTACGTCGGCCGGATAGTAATCGTGGGCAAAAGTTGCGGGAGGAGCTTTGCGGGCTACCGAGTATCCTCCCGATCATTTCCAAACCGCAGAGCTCTGGTCCGGGGTAAGGGCATAATGGTCTCACCCCTGGACCCTAGCGATCTGGCAAAGAACCCATACATCGCCTACAACTGCATTCGGGTCTTTCAGGATACGGCAGTTGTGGCCAACGGGACGCAGGCCGATATGATAGTCGAGAAGATCGAGGACGGGACGAGGCCGCTGGATGCGATCTCGTTGAGCCTCCTGGCCTACGGCTATGAAAGGGATGAACTGGATACGCCCCGTCTCGCCGGAGTCGTGCGGGGCGACAGAGCGTGGCTCGGGATTGCAAAGAGGGATGAGATCCGCTGCAAGGAGCTGTCCCTCCAGGACGACACTGCGTTTATGGTTGCGACCTATGAAAAAACTAAGTTTGAGCCCCTGGGGATTGGCGGCAAGAGTTCTCAGGAGATAGCCAAAGCCGCCTTCGATCTATCCTTCGAGAGGCCGGTATGCTCTGCTGCAGCCTCCGCCCTGAAAGATGCTAAGGATTTCGAGCTGGCAGTTTATAATCCATTGTGAGGTATATTTATGGAGATCAACGGCGTGCAGATTGACGACACCTTTGCTGAAGCCTTTCCCATAAAGATAGCAAGGGTGCTGATAACCGCCATAAGCGAGCGGTGGGCACTGGCTGCAGCCAGGGAAGCGACGGGCTTTGGAACCTCGGTCATCGGCTGCCCTGCAGAGGCAGGAATCGAGTGTATGGCAAGTGCCCGAGAGACGCCCGACGGAAGGCCGGGGGCTTACATCCAGATATGCAACATGGGCTACAAGAACCTTGAAGGATCTCTTATCTGGCGCATAGGCCAGTGTGTGCTGACGGCGCCCACAACTGCGGTCTTCAACGGCCTGCCTGAGGCCGAGAAGCAGTTCGACACAGGCAAAAAACAGAGCTTCTTCGGAGACGGCTATCAGAAGCAGCTCGACTATATGGGAAGACGGTTCTGGAAGATACCCATCATGTCCGGCGATTTCATGATAGAGGAGACGATCGGGGCTGTGGACGGAATTGCCGGCGGGAACTTCTACATCCTGGCCGACAACCAGGCTGCAGCTCTCACAGCGGCAGAGGTTGCAGTGGATGAGATCGGAAAGCTGAAAGGAACGATCACGCCATTCCCCGGAGGCGTTGTAGCCAGCGGCTCGAAGGTCGGATCGAAGTACAAGTTCCTGAAGGCATCGACCAACCTTTCCTACTGCCCGTCTCTTCGCGAGGACGGAACATGCACCCTGCCCGAGGAGATCAAGTCGGGGTACGAGATAGTGATCAACGGCGTCAGCCGCGAGGCAATAGAAGAGTCCATGAAGGCGGGAATTCTGGCCGCCTGCACAGTTCCTGGTATCGTCAAAATCACCGCCGCCAACTTCGGCGGAAAGCTTGGGCCCCACCAGTTCCAGCTGCGCGAGATCCTGAAGTGATAAGTGATATGTCATCCGCTGAACTCGACGAGACCTGCGGCAAAATAACCGCCTGGCTCACACAGGAGGGGCTTTTCAAGGAGCGCGTCCAGGATGAAAAGCTCTCTTTTCATCTTGCCTGCGAATATCCTGCCCACTCTGGTAGGCACGTAAACGTCATCCAGCCCAAAGGCCGGGAGGACGTGGTGATAGTATTCAGCAGGATTCGGCTTGCCGACTCTCATAAAAAGGCGCTGCAAGGTCTGCATCCGAAAGCGAGAGAGAGGTTCATGTGGGATATGCGCTATGCTCTTCTTTTCAGGGAATCCAGCTTCGAGATGGAGCCCCCAGGCGAAGATTTGGAGAGCATTCGCTTTACAAGGGAGATTTTCTACGACGGCCTGACCAAAAATAAGCTCATGGAGGCCCTGAGGGAGAACCTCAAATGCGAGCTTTTTGTCGTCTGGAAGTTCCAGGAGGCCTTCGGAGATGGTCAGGGCTGCAGGCAGTGTGAGCCGCCCGAGCCCATGTACTGCTAATTTTTTTAAAATTTTGTTTGAAGCTAAACAGAAAGAAAAAGAGAAGTTTCAGCCAAAAGGCGGTCAGGATATCTCATAGGTCATCGTAACGGATGCCGTTACCTCCATCTCGCCGGGCGAAATGGGCGTTGTGGGAACAGCAGCTGCAAATGCCGCATCGCTTCTGGCCGACACAAAGCTGTAGCCTTCAGAGATCTCCAGGATCCTCCCGAGATCCACATCCGCAGCGGATGCGGCTACACCGGCCTTGCGGGATGCATCCTCAATGGCCATGGTCAGAGCAGCATCCTTGGCGGGTGACGGGTCTCTCAGGTCAAAGCTAATCCCCTGAATGTTATTGGAGCCTGCTGCAACGGCCGCGTCCAGGACTTTGCCCACATCGTCTGTGTTATTCAGCCGGACAGTCACGCGGTTGGTAGCCGTGAACTCAGGCGGCGTTGCATTCTCCACCTCTGTGCGGGTGGCATCACGCGGTTCGGGCTCTTCAGGCCTCGTGGTCAGGCTGTACGTGCTGGTCTGGATGTCCTTCCTATCGATGCCAGCTTCGAGCAGGACACTGATGGTCTCATTCATGAGAATTGCGTTTTCGGCTACAGCCCCCGCAGCGCTGGCATTTCGCGTCTCGACTCCAAGGGAAATCGTGGCGATGTCCGGGGCAGCATAGAACTTGCCCTCGCCCTGCACAACGAGCTTTGAGATGTTTTCATTGTCCTGTGCATAAACCAAAGGCACTGCTGCCAGGGAGAGCATCAGGACTAAAAGCAAAACTCCAGATCTTTTCATAATAATCCCTTCTATTGAATGCCCTTGAATGCTCTTAAAGATTATGGCATAGTTGAAGCAGCAAAATGGGAAAATAAAAATGGCTGGAGTTTAAGGAGACTCCTAGTTTGCCCTTTACATCATTCCAATATTTCGTATGTTACCACTACATAGGTTGCCACATTCATATCCGATTTTCCCAAGGCCGCAAACGGCTGGGCCATCATTACCTGAGGATAGGCGTACTCCGAGATGTCGATAACCTTTCCAAGGCGCACCTCCGCTGCATTTGCCATCCCTTCAGCATTAGATCTTGCATCCTCAATGGCCTTTTTGCGGGCGTCGGACAATGCTGAGCTTGTATCCATCAGGCTGTATCCTATCACAGCAGGGCTCGCGCCTGCAGATCTTGCAGCATTCATGACCATGTTTATCCTGGCCTCGTCTGTAGTATTCAGCCTCAGCGTTAGGGCGCTGGAGAGAGTGGACCTGTTAGTCGATTCCATATCGCAAATGGTCGAATTATTAACAGTTCTGCACACCCGGCTGCTTGACTGGAAGCTCATGAGGCCGCTGGATTGTCCCGATGAGATGTCCTCCGGCCTCACGCCGGCAGCAATCAGAGCCCTCTTTGTTTCATCCAGCTTTTGCTGGTTCTCGGCATCCGCCAGTGCTGCGTTTTCATTGCTGCTCTCGACTGAGACGGAGATCATCACCATATCTGCCGGAACCGTAACCATTCCCTCCCCGACAACGCTTAAAGTGGGATTATCCTCGCCAATAGCGCTTGCAGAAAGCGAGAAGAGGACTAATAAGCTCAACAGAATAGCAAGCATCTTCATAATATTCCCCCTTGCTTGGATATATCTTGATTGTATTAAAGGAAACGGTTGAATGTTTTTTGCTTTAAAGATTAAATAGGAAGAGGACTACCCTGTTGGCAGATCCTCATCGTCTGCTCAACCGTAAAGCGTCTTTATCCCGCTAACATCTCCCTGTCCAAGATCCACCTTACGATCGTTCCCGCTAATATCGTTGATATCATCGTAGAATCCCATTATCTGAGCGGTATCGAACTTGTAAATGTCGTGCAGGTAGGCATCGCCGAGACCTAGCGTATGTCCCATCTCATGCTCGGCAACGGTCTGCAGATTGAATGTATAGCTCGCCGGATATAGAGCTGCACTGTTGGCATTCGTGGTCCAGGAATATGCCGTGTTATAGCAGACATCGGATTCAATGGCCTTATAATAGGGTCTACCGTCAGCACCTGTTACATATACGCTCGGATAGTAGTAGGTGCTGGAGTAAGCGAGCGCGCCCGAAGAGATGTACTTCCAGGCATGCACGCTCTTTTTGTCGTATTTATCGGCAGCGACCGTGGACGATTTGGATATGCTGTTCTTAAACAGCTCCTGAGAGGTCACGGCGTCCCATGCATTTGCCGCAGCCAATATGGCAGAAGCAGCCTGAGTGGCCGTCAGCTTCTCGTTGGTCAGGGTTTTGTCCGACCTCAGGTAAAGCTGGATATTGGGATTGCTCTGCCACCTCCATCCGGCAGCAACCCACGCAGTAGGATCGTTGTAGTCGTTATAAGTCCCTGAAACTACATTGGCCTCTGATGTCGCTCCGGATATCTGTCTGCCTGACGACTTATCCACGTTGACAAGGGCCGCTCCGAATTGCCCTAGGCTCTTTCCGTCAGGCTGGACAAAAAGACCGTTTACGACCTTGGACACATCTCCCGGCACTCCCTCGCTAAAAACGTCCACATCCAGAACAGTGAGGCCCCCTCCAAATTTAGATCTGCCTGCTGAAACCATGCTCAAAGCGGCATCCACAGCATCCGGATCATCCGAAACCTCGCCAGAAAAGCCTGCAGTTAGATACTTGCCATCAGCTCCGGACTCTGATGCCAGCTTCAGCAGAGCAGCATCTCCTCCCATCTTTCCATCGAAACAGGAAACTACCGCATCCGGAGATGCAATGCTGGTAACAGAAGCAGTCAGCGGTCCATTATTTTCTACTGAGATCTCGTGAGATCCGCTGCGGGACCTTATCTGGCTTCTAATGGACTTTTTGCCGGGGCCTCCAGCATCCCAGCTGTCGAGAACTGCCTCCTGGCCTATCACCGTACGTCCATTATAACATGTCATGTCGCTCGCAGTTATCTCCTTGTTAACTGAGCCCACATCGCAATTCAACTCCACATTAATAGCATTTGTAGGCATTATTAACAAAAGCGACATAAATGAAAATAACAAAAAGTCGGCTTGATTGAATTGCATTATTTTTAAACCCTCCTTAATCTCCTTATTCTTTATACTTATTTCCAAGCGCCTTTAATTATTAAAACTTTTCTAGTTATGCTGCCAAAAAAATTATTGCAATCGCAGAAACGATGCGCTTGGCCTATCAACCATTAACTTTAATTCCCCAATTTACATGCTTTCGGCCATGAGCAAGATAGGAAAATCGATCCGATTGGAGCGCATCCTGGATCGAAAGACTCGTAGAACTGTCATAGTCCCAATGGATCACGGAATATCTGTAGGTCCAATCGACGGGCTAATTGATATGCCAAGCACTGTAGATAAGGTCGCCGAGGGTGGCGCAAACGCTGTGCTTGGCCACATGGGCCTTCCTCTGCACGGCCATCGGGGCTACGGCAGGGATGTAGGCCTGATCGTTCACCTATCCGCATCTACCTCTCTTGGGCCTGACCCCAACCATAAGGTCATGGTCACAACGGTTGAAGATGCCATTAGGGTGGGAGCAGACGCTGTGAGCATCCACGTGAACGTCGGGGCCGACGACGAGGCCGAGATGCTCAAAGATCTTGGAAGGACAGCACGCACCTGCGACCTGTGGGGGATTCCATTGATAGCGATGATGTATCCCAGGGGGCCGAAGGTCAAGTCCGAGCACGGAGTTGAGTACGTCAAGCTGGCAGCCCGCATCGGATCGGAGCTTGGGGCTGATATTGTAAAGACCAACTACACCGGGTCGCCCGACAGCTTCAGCGAGGTCGTAAAGGGCTGCAAAGTGCCTGTAGTAATAGCCGGCGGTCCAAAGATGGACACTGAGGGAGAGCTTTTGCAGATGGTTTATGATGCCATAATGGTCAACGCGGCAGGTGTGGCAATTGGGCGAAATATCTTCCAGGCAAAGAACCCTACATTGCTTGTGAGAAAGCTGTGCTCCATTGTCCACAAGGGGTATACTCCTGAAGAGGCCGAGAAGGTCACGCTTTAAGATGGGCGCAGCGATTATGTTGGATCGATAGTGGTGATGCAGATATCGCTGCCATTGCTATCGATCTGATCATTTGCCAATTATCATGGAAATTATCATAAAATTCTCAAAATTTTTCTCCTGAGACAAATTATCTCCCGTCTTTTTAGAATGCCAGATAGTCGCATTCATGCACAGGATTCACGACCGTAAGGTATATCCACTTATGATAATATATCAGGAAGCATGAGATACTTGGCGCTTCTTATACTGGCGCTCAGTTTGGCCTGGACTGCAGAGGGCCAGGATGCGGCGTACTGGCTGGACCAAACCGCCAGAGATTACGCTAACGGCTCTTATTCTTTAGCTTTGGACGACATAGACAACTATCTGGAGCATAACTCAAGCGATATCAACGGCTGGAATATCAAGGCCAATATCCTGCTCAAGATGGAGAGGTACATCGAGGCTGCTGAATGCTTTGAACGGGAGATAGCGCTGGATAAATCCAACGCAAAGGCCTTGAACGATTTGGGCATCATTCAGGCGGGGGCCTTAGGCGAACCCGAGATTGGATTGGAATCGCTGGACAGGGCCGTTGAGATCGATCCCGACTTCGCTCATGCATGGTACAACCGCGGATTGGTTCTGGAGAGCATGAATGAATACAATGCCTCCCTGGAATCGTTTGCCAAGGCGACGGCACTCGACCCTTCCATTGCCAAGGCCTGGTTCCATCAGGGAGTGGTTCTGGAAAAATTGGGCGACTATAATGCAGCAGCTGCGGCGTTTGACGAGGCTGTAGAAGAGGAACCTGACTATGCCGAGGCTTGGAACGAAAAAGGCCTGATGCTGCTCGATTCTCAGGACTACGAAGGGGCATTGGAGTGCTTCAATAAGGTAACAATGCTCGAGCCTAGGAACAAGGCTGCATGGAACAGCAAGGGCAGTGCACTTCAGGCATTGAAGAGGGGACAAGAGGCTATGGAGGCCTTCTCAAAGGCGGGGATGATGCCGGGAAGATAGCGGATAAGCAGGAAAAGCGTTTTATGTTATGTCCATCTTTTTTTTTGCAACCCTAAATGGACAAGGGCTTCTCTAAAAAAAACTTCTATTGTTATCGTTTGATTCTTATATATTCTATATATTATCATTAAGCAATAGTTTTATGAGTCTTACTATCAATATAATTAGCAAAAATTTGAGTTGGTATTGAGATGAAGGCAATTGTCTTAGCCATGGCGGCAGCATTGACGACGCTGCTGATTCTTTCGGTTGGTTCAGCCCAAAATATGACTGAAATTGAAGATACCGGTACCAATGTATCTGCTGAAAATATAGTTGAGGTAGCAGCTGCAGACGGAGATTTCGATACGCTTGTCGGCGCGGTTAGCGCAGCCGGGCTTGCAGGCACTCTGAGCGGCTCTGGCCCCTTTACTTTGTTCGCCCCCACCGACGAGGCTTTTGGCGAGTTGCCCGGCGGTGTGCTGTCCGAACTGACCACGAACGAGTCCCAAAGGGATACTCTGAGGAGCATCTTGACTTATCACGTCGTCCCTGGAAGAGTCCTATCGTCAGACCTGGCAGACGGCATGGTGCTCAGGACTGTGGAGGGTACGGACCTTAGAGTGACGGTGGATAACGATAGCGTCATGGTAAACGGAGCTAGAGTTGTGCGGCCCGATATAAATGCCAGCAACGGAGTCATTCACGCCATAGACGCAGTGCTCATGCCGTCTGATGTCTCCGGAGCGGCTGCGGAGGAGGTCGCGATCGCAGAACCCGCAGCTGCACAGCCCGCAGCAGCGGAGCCCGCTGAAACTGCGCCTATGCAGCAGACTCAGCCCGGATTTGAAGGCATCCTGGCGATAGTGGGCATTTTGGCTGTGGCACTACTCGGCTTTAGAAGAAAGGCATAAGCGTTCACCCAATTAACATCTTTTTTGGTTGATTTATCTGGTTGGTTTATCTATTTCAATGGGAAAAAGTATTTCACATAACAGAATTATATATTGATGAAACTATTTCCCCTGGTGATGTTATGGTAAATGAGAGCACAAGAGAGGCCCAGTTCTGGTACAAGCTTGAGGGAGAGGATGTACAGTGCATCCTCTGTCACCAGCTCTGCAAAATAAAGTCCGGGAAGAGGGGACTATGCGGCGTACGGGAAAACCAGGGCGGAAGGCTTATGACCCTCGTTTATGGAAACCTGATCGCAGCGAACGTAGACCCGATAGAGAAAAAGCCCTTCTTTCACTTCCTGCCAGGGAGCCTGGCCTATTCTATAGCCACCGTTGGCTGCAACTTTCGCTGCCTGCACTGCCAGAATGCCGATATCTCCCAGATGCCTCGGGAAACAGGCCGGATTCCTGGCGGCTTTGTGCCCCCTGAGGAGGTGGTCGCAGAGGCAAAGGCCTATAACTGCCAGTCCATTGCTTACACCTACACAGAGCCCACGATGTTCTACGAGTACGCCTATGATGTGGCTGTGCTTGCCAAAGATGGCGGGCTTAAGAACGTGTTCGTGAGCAACGGCTACATAGGCGAAGGGGCTGCAAATAAGGTCATTCCCATTCTCGACGGCATAAATATCGACCTCAAAGGCGACGACCAGTTCTACAGGCGCGTTTGCGGGGCGAGGATCGATCCCGTTAAGGAGAACATCAAGCGCTTCTGGGATGCAGGCGTATGGGTGGAGGTCACAACGCTGATCATTCCGGGATACAACGATTCAGACGAGCAGCTTCGAGGCCTGGCCAGGTTCCTGGCCGATGTCAGCACGGACATGCCCTGGCATTTATCGGCATTTTACCCCATGTACAAGATGAAGGATGTGCCCCCTGCAGGCTCAAAGTCGCTTCAGAGAGGCATGGAAATCGGCCGTGAGTCCGGCTTGAAGTACCTCTATGCAGGCAATATTCCCGGACAGGGCGAGAGTACTGCCTGTCCCGTATGCGGGGATGAGCTTATAGAGCGGCTTGGATTTAGGGTTTCAAGGAACTCGATAGTGGACGGGCGCTGCCCAAAGTGCGGAACGATGCAGTCGGGCGTTTGGTCCTGACAATATGCTTAATATCGAAGAAGGCAGCATCCTAGACTACTATGCCGTTTTGTGAGGTCGCAGAGGCCATTGAGGAGATCCGGAATGGCCGTTTCATCATAGTGCTTGATGATGAGAACAGGGAAAACGAGGGGGACCTGGTGATGGCGGCAGAGATGGTCACTCCCGATGCCATCAACTTCATGGCCACCCACGGTCGCGGGCTGATCTGCATGCCAATGACCGCAAAGCGGCTAAGAGAGCTAAACCTTCCCCTCATGACCTCCGACAATACCGAGTCAATGGGCACGGCCTTTACAGTCTCTGTGGATGCCAGGAACAACACAACAACAGGGATCTCGGCCTTTGATAGGGCCACAACCGTTCATGCGCTGATCGATCCTGGGACCACAAGAAACGACCTTGTCACGCCGGGCCATCTCTTTCCGCTCCAGGCAATGAATGGGGGCGTCCTGCGCCGAACAGGACATACCGAGGCATGCGTGGACTTTGCGCGCCTTGCAGGCCTGTACCCTGCAGGAGTCATCTGCGAGGTCATGGCGGAGGACGGCACGATGGCCAGGTTGCCGCAGCTGGAGAGCTTCGCTGCAGAGCACAACATCAAAATGGTGACCATTGAGAGCCTCATCCGGCACAGGATGCAGAGGGAAAAGCTGGTATCGCGCGTGGCTGAGGTCTCAATGCCCACGGCGTATGGTGATTTTAGAGCCATCGGCTTTGAATCCGTCCTTGACCGGCAGTGTCATGTCGCATTGGTCGCCGGAGACCCCACAGCCGAGGATGCCCTGGTGAGAGTGCACTCCGAATGCCTAACTGGCGACGTCTTCCGGTCCAAGCGCTGCGACTGCGGCGAGCAGCTTTCGAGGGCTCTTCAGCTCATCAGCGAGAACAAGAACGGAGTCCTGCTCTATATGCACCAGGAGGGCAGAGGAATTGGCCTTGCCAATAAGCTGCGGGCGTACATGCTTCAGGACCAGGGGTCTGATACTGTGGAGGCCAACACAAAGCTCGGATATCCGCCCGACCTCAGGGATTACGGCATTGGTGCCCAGATCCTGGTATCCTTAGGAATTCGAAGGATCAGACTTTTGACCAACAACCCCAGAAAAATGATCGGCCTGGAGGGCTACGGCCTTCAGATCGTCGAGCGCGTGCCTCTGGAGATAGCGCCCAATAGCGTTAACAGGCGGTATCTTGAGACTAAAAGGGATAAATTGAACCACATCCTCCTCCAGGATGACCAGGCCTAAGGTAGCCTTTTCGCTGATGACGAAAAAAGTGATTGGGAGCTGTTGGCGGCAGCTATTGACAATTCAACGATAATTCCGAGATTATTCTATATTTATCCTCTTTTTAGCGGTGACAACCTCTTTGGGCAGGGTGATCTCAAGCACTCCGTCAGAGAGCTTTGCCTTCGCCTCTTCCATCTTTACTGCAACTGGTAGCTTCACTATGCGCTCGAATCTGGAGTAGGCGCGCTCCCTCTTATGGTAGTCCTTCTCGGATACCTCCACCTCGCTTTTCCGCTCGGCAGTCACACGCAGGCCATCGCCTGAGACGGTGATGTCCACATCCATCTTGTCGACGCCCGGAAGGTCCATGGTCACAACGACGGCCTCATCGGTCTCCTTGACATCTGCCAGGGGCATGAAAATATTTCCTTCAACGGATCCCGTGCTCGCCTCTTCCATCATCTCGCCAATACGCTTTTGCATCCTCTGCATCTCATCTACATACCTGGACTCCAGATCGCTTAGCCCCAGGTCCTCCATGAGCCTGTTCATCCTCGTCTGCAGACGCTTTAGCTCATCTGTAGGAATTATGCCGGCCATAAAAACACCTCATAATTATGAGACCTAACAGCTTATATTTGTTCCGATAGATACTCCATTTGAATTTTCACGACCTCTGTCGAGTCCTTCGCGGATGCGTATTCCTGCAGGGGCTCTTTGTTCAGTTCTAGGAAGACATGGCCCCATGAGAACTTGGCCAAAATCTCCTCTGCCTTCTGCTCATAGCCTAAAATGAACAGGGCTGCGGCCAGGGCCTCGACCGTTGAAAGCTGGAAAGGCTTTCCGAAGTTGACAGGATTTGCGGCCAGCAGGAACGGCAGAGCCCTGCAGTTTAGATTTTGTCTGGCGAATACCTCCTCGGCCTGGGCCCAGCTGCAGTCAAGGGCTGCCAGGCATCTCTCTCCACTATCGGCTGGAGATATGGCCTTCTCAGAGAAGGGGCTTAAGACCAGGCAGTGCCGGAGAGCGTTCACGCGCTTTGTGAGCCGTGCCAGCTTGAAGCGGGCCAGCTTCCTGCCGGTGCATTTCTTGGGGTCGCACTGCTGTGCGTGATATATCAAAAGATCCATTATGATTATCATCCACCGATAATCCTATTAACATTGTGTTCAACTCCCTACAAGCCATGTTAGAGGAGCTTTCTGATGAGCGAGGTCTCCAAGGAGTACAACTTTAGCCAGGTAGAAGAGAAGTGGGTTGAGAGCTGGGACAATTCCGTCTATTATTTTGACTGGGATTCAAAGAAACCTCAGTACATAATAGACACGCCGCCGCCTTACCCGACGGGCAACTTCCACATCGGAAACGCACTCAACTGGTGCTATATCGACTTTGCCGCCCGCTACAAGCGCATGAGGGGATTCAACGTCATGTTTCCTCAGGGCTGGGACTGTCACGGCCTTCCGACAGAGGTGAAGGTGGAGGAGATCCACCACATCACCAAGAACCAGGTTCCACGGGAGGAGTTCCGGCGTCTATGTGAAAAGCTGACCGACGAGGCAATAGAGCGTTTTCATAAGTCCATGGGGCGCCTCGGCCTTTCCATCGACTGGTCGAATGAGTACGTCACAATGAAGCCCGAGTACTATGTCAAGACTCAGAGATCCTTCGTGCAGATGTACCAGAAGGGCCAGATCTACAGGGAGGATCACCCCGTCAACTGGTGTCCCCGCTGCGGAACAGCCATTGCCTTCGCCGAGGTTGAGTACGATTCGCGCACGACAACCCTCAACTATATGCGCTTTCCGGCAGAAGACGGCTTCATCGAGATCGCCACCTCCAGGCCGGAGCTTCTGGCGGCATGCGTTGCCGTTGCCGTCAATCCGGAGGACGAGCGCTACAAGAAATACATAGGAAAACAGGTCCGCGTCCCCATTTTCGATTACCCTGTTCCCGTCTTCGCCGACCCGGCAGTCGACCCCAGGTTCGGCACGGGGATAGTCATGATCTGCACATTCGGAGACAAGCAGGACGTCAGGTGGTGGATGGAGCATCACCTTCCTCTTCGCCAGGCCATCGACCGCGAGGGGAAACTGACGGAAATCGGTGGGCCTTACTGCGGCCTCTCTGTGGAGGAGACGAAGAAGAAGATCATCCATGATATGAAGGACAGGGACATAATCTTCAAGCAGGAGCCTTTGGAGCAGAATGTGGGGCTTTGCTGGAGATGCAAGACCCCAATTGAAATCCTCTCTGAGCGGCAGTGGTTCGTCAGGATCAATCCCGAGGAGATCAAGAGGACCGCAAATGAAATAGAGTGGATTCCTCCGCACATGAAGGTCCGGCTGGACAACTGGGCCGACTCCGTCGAGTGGGACTGGTGCATCTCCAGGCAGAGGATCTTTGCCACCCCGATACCTGTTTGGTACTGCAAGAAATGCGACTACGTGCTGGTCGCACAGGAGGAGTGGCTGCCGCTTGACCCCAACAGGACTAGCCCGCCCATAAAATGCCCCAATTGCGGCGGCGACGAGTTCGTCCCCGAGGAGGACGTCCTGGACACCTGGATGGACAGCTCCATTTCGGCGCTGGCGGTCGCCGGCTGGCCTGATCGGGCCGACTTGCGAATGCCCACCCAGCTTCGGCCCCAGGGCCACGACATCATCAGGACATGGGCATTTTACACGATACTTCGCACCAAATCTCTGGTGGGCATGAAGCCCTGGGACTCAATCATCGTAAACGGAATGGCCCTTGGAGAGGACGGCCACAAAATGTCCAAGTCCCTGAACAACTTCATCCGCCCCGAGGAGGTCTTCGAGACCAACGGGGCAGATGCCCTGCGGCAGTGGGCTGCAATGGGCGGTAGCCCCGGCAACGACATCATGTTCCAGTGGAAGGAAATAACAGCAGCCAGCCGCTTCCAGCAGAAGCTGTGGTCCATTTACAGGTTCTCGGCTCCGCACATGGCCCCGACAGGCGAGTCCCCCGGCCAGGTGGACCGCTGGCTTCTGGGAGAGCTGGATGGTCTCGTCAGAGCGGCGACATCGGCCATGGACGCCTTCCAGTTCGACGAGACATTCAAGGCAATCAGGGCCTTTGCCTGGGACGTTCTGGCCGACAACTACATCGAGCTGGTCAAGGCCAGGCTTTACGGTCCCGACAGTCCCGAGAAGAGGGCAGCGCAAAATGCGCTTTATACTGCCATTGAGACCGTTGTCAGGCTGATGGCTCCATTCACGCCCTTCATCTCAGAGGAGATCTACCATTCGATGACCGGCAAAGGCGTTCACGTGCAGGACTGGCCGAGGCCATCGGGCATAGAGGTCGATCCGGCAGGCCTGGCCATAAAGGAGATCGCTTCAGCCCTGCGGCGGTTCAAGGCGGAAAAGGGAATGGCCCTCAACGCTCCGCTGCCGTCGATAACCGTTTACTCGGATCTGGGCCTTGAGACGGTGGACCTTGCGGGCGTTGCCAACTCAACAGTCGAAAGCAGGATTGGCGAGCCTGAGATAGAGACAAGAGCCGTTGCGGTGAAGCCCCAGATGAAAATCCTGGGTCCTAAGTTCAAGGATAGGAGCGCGAGGATCATCAAGGCCCTCCTGGCCATGGATCCTGCCGATGTGTCGAGGCAGAAGGCTGCTGGATCGATCTTCGTCAAGGTCGACGAAGAGGCCTTCGATGTGGCGCCGGAGGCCGTGGAGATAGTCACTGAGACGCTCTCTGCGGGCGAGGCCGTGGATGTTCTGAAGGTAGGCAATGCAACGGTTCTAGTGAGAAGATGATCGAGGTTGAGGTAAAGGCCAGGGCCGACGGGCAGACCCTTCAGAAAATCAAGGCATTGGGGGCCGTCTTTTTGGCTGAGGAGAACCATAGGGATATCTACTTCAGCTCGCCTATGCGCGATTTTAGGAAAACCGATGAGGCGCTTAGAATCAGAATCAAAGACGATGGCTCCCGCCTCACCTACAAGGGGCCAAAGCTCGACTCCCTGACCAAGTCCAGGCGCGAGCTGACTGTGGAGATCGACAGCCTGGAGCGCATGGAGGAAATCCTTCGCGCGCTTGGATTCGTCCCTTCGGCAGAGGTTGTAAAGCGCAGGACCAAATATGTGCTGGGAGACGTCACCTTTGCTCTGGATAATGTTTCTGGCCTGGGGCTCTTTTTAGAGGTCGAGGCGCACGGCGAGGGCGACTGGAGCGAACAGAAGGCCAGAGTGCTCTCGCTTTTGTCCAGCCTGGGCCTGGGCGAGTCCATCCGCAAGTCGTATCTGGAGCTGCTGGAGGAGCAGTATAAAGAGGATTAATGCCTGAGGATAATAGTAATAACGCTGGCAGTCAGGCCAGCAACAACAGCAGCTACAATAGCGACTGCTGCAATAATAGCCGCTGCAATGACCGCAGCAATAAAAACAACTGCGGCAAAAACGGCAGCAATAGCCCCAACAGCGGCAACAGCAGCAACGACAACGTCAACGCGGCAGGGCGAAAAGAGAGCCAGGCGCCCATGTTCATCATGCTGCTTTTCATGGTTGCAGTGCAACTCCTGGCCCTGGCGATCCTTCCAGCTATCGCCGGCACGGACACGCGGGTCTTTGAAGACCCTGAATCTACAGCCAATCCATTCGTCTACATCCTTCTCATTCTGGGATTTACACTGCTGCTGCTTCTGGCAATCAGGCTCAAGCAGGCTTGGGTGATAAGCGGCTTCATATTGCTGGCCGTAGCATCCAGCATCTATTATGTGCTGGTAGCCTTTATGCCTCCGCTGGTGGCGATAATTCCAACATTGGCTGTAATGCTGCTCCTTCGCTATTACCCCGAATGGTACATAATTGATGCCTTTGGCATCCTCGTATGCGCAGGAATCAGCGCCATCTTCGGCCTGAGCATGACCACTCTTCCGGCTGTGCTGCTTCTGGCGGTCCTGGCAGTCTACGATGCCATATCTGTTTACAAAACAAGGCATATGGTTTCCCTGGCAGAGGGCGTGATAAAGATAAAGGCCCCATTGCTTTTCGTTGTTCCCAAATCAAAGGAGTACAGCTTCCGCAGAGATCAGGCGGCCATCGGCAGCACCTCGTCTGGTGGCAGGGGCGCCTATTTCCTGGGCCTAGGCGATGCGATTATTCCTACCATCCTGGTCATATCCGCAAACTGGTTCCTCTCTGCCCCGGCGGTTTTCGGCGTGAATCTGCCGGCTCTTTGCGCAATGGCCGGCACTTATGCGGGATTCATGGTGCTGATGATGACGACCAGGGATAAGCCTCAGGCAGGGCTCCCCTTTTTAAACTCTGGGGCGATCCTCGGATTTCTGATGGGATGCGCCCTGGCTGGCATCAGCCCATTCTGATTTTTGGGTCCGTGTGTCGTCGGACTTCTGCAATCACCGATACCTTTTTTGCCGGGGCTAGCATTACCGGAACCTAGAGGATTAATCATGGCGGATGATGACCAGGCGGTGCTTGACCACTTTGTGCCATTCTGCCCCAAATGCGGGAACGAATGTGAGCCGAAAGAGCTCCGGCGCGCCCTGGATGCAGAGAAGTGGCAGAAGATCATAATTGAGACTATCTTCTACTGCCCCAAATGCGATAACTACTGGAGCGAGGGCCTGCTAGAGAAAGGCTACAAATGATCTACCTTTACTATACAGATAGGTTCCTGAGGTACAACTTCGGTCCTGAGCACCCCCTAAACCCAGTGCGCCTCGTGCTGGCCTATAAGCTCATGGAGGAGTCCGGTCTCCTCGACGACGGGCAAGCAAAGGCCGTCAGTCCCTGCTGCGCCTCAGAGGAGGACCTGCTCCGCGTCCACACCCTTGAGTATCTGGCATCTGTAAAGGCAGAGGAGCCTGACCTGGCCTTCGGGCTTGGAAGCGACGATACGCCGGTCTTTCCGGGAATATACGATGCCTCACGGCTTTTGGCCGGCGGCAGCATCGACGCGGCGCGGCTGATGCTTCATGAGGACTGCAGCTCATTCAACATTGGCGGTGGATTGCACCACGCCATGCCCACTGCGGCCTCCGGTTTTTGCGTATTCGATGACCCCGCGCTGGCCATTAAGGTTCTTCAGGATAGGTTTAAGCGAGTTCTCTACATAGATATTGACGGCCACCACGGCGACGGAGTGCAGCAGGCCTTCTATGAGGATCCAAATGTCCTTACGCTCTCTCTTCACGAGTCGGGAGCATACCTGTTCCCCGGCACCGGATTCATAGATGAGCTGGGGGCAGGAGACGGGCGGGGCTATTCTGTGAATGTGCCGATGCCCATGTATGCCGGGGACGACGAATACCGCCTGGCCTTTGGCGAGATAGTTCCGCCTCTCTTCGAGTGGTTCCGACCTGATGCGGTCGTGGCCCAGCTGGGGGTCGACACCCACTATTCAGATCCCCTCACAAGCCTGAATGTGACGCTGAACGGCTACACTGAGATGGTGGGAAAAATCGTCGAGCTTACGGACAGATATGCAGGCGGAAGGCTGCTGGCCCTGGGCGGCGGCGGCTATAACCTGGAGGTCGTTCCCGTGGCCTGGGCAAGCGTTCTTTACATCATGAAAAAGGAGCCTCTTCCGGAGTTCCTGCCCCCCTACTGGGTAGAGCTGTTCACCAACACTGTGGGAAGAGAGCCGCTGTATCCTCCTGACATAGAAATGAAGGTGGGAAGCGAGACGAAAAAGAGGATTTCCTCAGAGCTTCAGGCAACCATAAGCGGACTAAAAGGGCTGCTTTCCGGCATTCACGGGATCTTTTGAATTTTTTTGAGCTCTGATTTTTTAAGCTCTGATAGAGGTGCAGCCATCTGGAACTGAAAGGGAGAAGAATTATATCCTCCTCACATCGTTTTGAAGACCAATGAATCTCCTGATTGAAGGAGCAGTTGCCTTCGAGGCCGAGGGGGCCTTCTACAACCCCAAGATGAAGCTCAACAGGGACATAGGCGTGGCCATGACCAGGGCCCTTGGGATCTCCGATTACCTCGATGCCCTGTCGGCCAGCGGAATTCGCGGCCTTCGGGTTGCCAGGGAGGCAGGAGCTGATCGGGTCACGCTAAACGATGTAAGCCCCCAGGCCTGTGGCCTGATCCAAAAAAACATCGCCAGGAACAGCCTGACCAACTGCACGGCCGTCTGCTGCAATGCCAATGTGCTCATGCACCAGAGGCACTTCCAGGCAGTGGACCTGGACCCGTTCGGCTCGCCGTCGCCTTTTCTCCCGGCAGGCGCGAGGTCGGCTCTCTCCTATCTATTTATTACGGCGACGGATACCGCTCCTCTGTGCGGTGCTCACCTCAAGAGCGGGATTAGAAAGTACATGGCCCGCCCCTTGAGGACGGCCTACTACCCAGAGATGGGCGCCCGCATACTCCTCGGTCTGGCCTGCAGAGAGCTTGCTCGTCTGGACAAGGCCATGGTGCCGCTACTAACGCACGTCACAGACCACTACGTCCGCACATACCTGAGGGTGATTCGGGGGGCAAAGGCTGCGGACGAGTGTCTGGTGAAGATGGGCTATGTTGAGAGCTGTCCTGCCTGCGGAAGCTTTGCAGCCATTTTGGAGCCAAGGCCATCCGGCATCTGCAGCTGCTGTGGCGAAGGCACGGTTTTGGCAGGTCCTCTTTGGCTTGGAAGGATACATGATGCAGAGTTGATACGCCTGGCGATGGCCGGCCTTGAGGACAACTCCAGGGCAAAAAGGCTGCTTGAAACCTGCGCCTCCGAGGTCGACGTTCCATTCTACTTCGATCATCACCTGATCTGCGAGAGGCTCGGGATTACGCCCGGAAAGGTTGATGGTGTGGTGGAGAGAATCCGCGCACAGGGCTGTAGGGCATCGAGGACGCATTTTAGCGGGGTGGGCATCAAGACGGATGCTCCCTTGGGGTTGGTCGAGGATATCTCAAGGGAGGGCTGATGCGATTACAATCTATAAAATTTAAATTTCTTTTGCCACCTAAAACTTAATAAAGGAGAAGATACGTAATAGTGATAACTGCAATGTGTCAATTGCAGAATCATGCGGCACGAGGTGACGTTTATTACCCCCTTCATTGCTACTCCCTTTCGCATCTCGTGCCATCCCTTCTAAAAGTTTGAATTAAGCCTGTTCCTAATATGCAGCTGCATAGAATATTTAAGTTATCTATTTATCGGCGCAAAACTGTAAAATAAGATGTAAGTTAATGACGCCTGCCATGAGGATTGCTCTTGTAGGTGGAACTGGCGATATAGGCACTGGCTTTGCCCTTCGGTGGGCGGGCAGTCACGAGATAATCATCGGCTCACGTAAGGCTGAGAAGGCTGAAGAGGCCGCATCAAGCGTATCAAAAGCCCTGAATGGAATGGAGATCCTGGGAACCGACAATGGAGCAGCAATTGCGGCTGCAGATGTAGTTGTGCTGTGCGTTCCCTATGAACATCTGGCCTCAGTTACAGGCGATCTGAAAGGCTCCTATTCCAGTCAGATCGTAGTCTCTCCCGTTGTGCCCATGAGCTACAACGGAAAGCATTTTCAGTTCAATCCCCCTGCAGAGGGAAGCGCTGCAATGCAGGCCAAATCCATGCTGCCTGAAGGAATGAAGGTCGTGTCCGCCTTTCACACCATCTGCGCAGCCGCGCTGCAGGACAGAGAGAAAGAGCTGAAGGCAGATGTCCTCATCTGCAGCGACGACGAATCGGCTCTGAATGCGGTTATCGGCCTGACGCAGGAAATAAGGAGCCTTAGACCTCTAAAGGCCGGGCCGCTGGCCGTTTCCTCAATGGTCGAGAGCTTGACGCCGATGCTCCTGAATGTTGCCAGGAGAAATAAGATCAAGGATGCCGGAATTAAAATAGTATCTGAGAGATAAAAGGAAAAAAAATCCTTAAGGCCGAACGCCCGCAGCTTTGCTGCAGGGACGGCGATTGATTTTATTCCAGGTCTTCGTATAAGCTTAGCCCCGACGACCTCTGTTCAGATTATTCCGCTCAGCAGTTCTGAAGGGTTGATGAGTCCCAGCCTCTGCCAGATGAGGTAGATGCCGAGGAACGTTCCGGCCATTGCACCCAAATTTGCAAGAGCGGCTACCAGTATCACCTTGAAGAACCTGTTCTTCATCATTTCATCAAAGCTGTCCGCAGCAGCAAGCTTTTTTAGGTCCGAGACTGTGGGCTTCAGCTTCCAGGCCTCGACCATTCCCGCAAACCAGCCTGCAGCGACCAGTGGATTTAACGTTGTCATCCAGGCCACAAGAAAGGCAGTCAGGGCTGATAGCGGATGGCCTCTGGCAATAACCACTCCAAGACAGCTCAGGCCTCCCGTGACCAGGAACCAGATGCTGAAAGCCAGAACTATGCTCTGGCTGGACTGCGCCTTGAAGAGGACGAGGCCGATTGTACCAAGGATCATCAGGCTCACTACGGCTCCAAACACCTTGGCAAATGTGATCTTCTTCTGGGGCTTCTCCTTTAAGCCCTCGATGGCTGGTATTGACTCGGGATGGGCCAGATGTCTTGCGATGCCCTCTTTATGGCCGGCGCCCACCACTGCCAGGACTCTGCCCTGCTTCGAAAGGTTTACGAGATTTTGTGCAATGTAGGCATCCCTCTCATCCACGAGGACGTTGGCCGCCGAGGGTGATACTTTCCTAAACTCGGAGATCATCTGGGAGACTATATCGTCCTGAGTGATGCTGTCAATGTCCAGGTCCTCCTCTCCCCAGCCAAAAGCTGCCGGTATCAGGGCGAAGATGAGCTTGGCCTTGTCCACTATTCCCATGGCCGACCAGAAGCGCTGAATGGTGATCCCCACGTCCCTGTCGACAAGCGCCACTCTTGCGCCGGCCTTCTGTGCGGAATCAATTGCCGCCATCATCTCAGCGCCGGGCTTGACCCCCATCTCCTTGCCTATCCTCTTTTGGATGTAGGCCAGGAACCACTGCACCATGATATAGTAGATTTTACCTCCGGACAGAAGCTCGCTGATTTTTATCTCCTGCTCCTCCTCCTGGCCGGTAAGCGCTCTGTAGCGGGCAGGGCACAGCTCAACGGCCACGATGTCCGGCTTCATCTCCTCTATGGCCTTCGTGACCTCTTGAACGCTTTTTTCAGAGACGTGGGCAGTCCCCACAATCACTACTTCATGAGCCTCAGCTCCCTGTGCAGGCCCGTCGGGGTTGTTGTAGGGGCCCGCGCCCATGCACAAAGGTTGTGTGCTCTCGTCCTTCTTTTGAGAATTATCCAAATTGATTACCTCTCAGATCGCTCGGAACAAAGCTCGATTGCCCTGACCAAATCTTCCCTGGAGACTATTCCAACCAGCCGACCGGCGTCGATCACCGGCAGCCTGCGAATTCCTCTCTCGTTCATCATCTTCATGGCGACTGATGCCTCTTCCTCAGGTGCGATTACATATATATTCCTGGCCATGACGTCCCCCACCCTTGTCGCATCTCGGCCCTCATCCGGAACCTTTTGCAGGTCGGTTAGCGTCACAATCCCCTGAAGCTCGCCGTCCTCCATTACGGGGTAACCGCGATGCTTTTCTTTAAACATCAGGCCCATGAGTTCCCGCAGAGTCATCTCCTTGGGCACAGTGCGAACCTCTGTGGACATGATGTTCCTGACGCGGATTCCGTCAAGGCTGATTTCTATGGCTGTCGCCTTCTCCTCCTCTGAGGCCCCTATGTACACGAAAAACGCAATGAATAGGAGAAAGAAGTTGAACGAAAAAAGGCCCAGGATTCCGAGGACTATTGCGAAAAGCTTTCCAATTCCTGCAGCCCTCCTGGTTGCGGCAACATAGGGCATGCGCGTGGCCAGCCATGCGCGCAAAACGCGGCCCCCGTCCATCGGAAATGCGGGGAGCAGGTTGAAGAGCATGAGTATGATGTTCATGATCCCCAGCGTCCAGAGGAGTATGGGGATTGGATGGCCTCTCCCCAAAAAGACGGATGATTGGGATAAAAGAACGCAGATAATCCCTACAATGCCGCTGATCGCAGGCCCTGCGAAGGCCATTTTCAACTCGAGGCGCGGGTTTCGCGGCATTTCCTCCATAGATGCTACGCCGCCGAAGAAGTAGAGGGTTATGCTCTTTATCTCTATGCCGTTTTTCCTTGCGATATATGAGTGACCAAGCTCGTGCAGGGCGACGCAGACGAAGAGAAGCACGGCGAAGATAAGGGAGTATGCCCATCTGACAGAGTAGGGCTCAACAGAGCCGAAGCCGTAGGGGTTGCCAAGTATCGGCTCGCTCACCGACGCAAATATCCAGGCCACAAAGAGCACTACTGCGAGGAAGGTCCAGTGGAGGCGTACAGGAATCCCCATTATATTTCCTATTTTAAAGGAGGAGATCATATCATTAAATTATCTCCTGGATTAATAGATCTTTTGACAACAATTTCAATTCAGAGGCAGATCTATGGTAAAAAGCGATTAAACAAGGGCTGTAAATGTGAGCGGGTAGGAGAGTGGGGGTTCAGTGTGGATTCTCAAAATTAGAAATACCCGCTCGAATAAAGGGAGATGAGATAAAGATATAAATCTTTCCCCCTGATGGGCGAGATCTAAGATCTATATGCCATTTCGGCCGGCCCTCCGCGACATGTCGTTTTGAACCAGATATTTCACCTGGGAGCTGTGTTCTGCCATGCATGCAATTGCATAGGCCTCTGTCAGGCTTCCTCCGGCGGCAAAGACCCCATGTCCGCGAGCGATGCAGGCTGCATGGTCGTGAAGCGCTGAGGTGACGCTGTCCGCCAGATCAACGCTGCCAAAAAAGCCCTCGACTATCGGCATCGTCCCCAGGAAGTGCCTTCCCTCGCTGTCTATCGGTTCAACAGAGTTCATCTCCAGCAGGGAGAGCGTCACTGCGTACGGAGAATGCGTGTGCATTACGGCCTTCGCAGAGGTGTGCTGGTAAATCGCCCTGTGAACGCAGGTCTCCGAACTGGCAATGCGGTCCTGCGGACAGGGGCCTGAAAGGTCAACCTCCGCAACCTGGGCCTCGTCCAGCTCGTCGAGCATCGAGCCCGTGCAGGTGATGAAGATATTTTTGCCCTTTAGAACGCTGATGTTTCCGAATCGCGAGCTTGTGAGGCCTGATGATACGGCCTTTTTGCCAAACCTGGCAATCTCCTGCCACTCTATAGACATATCAGCCTCAACCCTTCGGGTCTAGGCGAAAAGGGACCGCCCGGGTTTCCACCTCACCATATCTGCCTAAAAGCTCCGCATCTATCTTGTAGTCTCCCGGCGTCCAAAAGCTGGTCTCCCAGCGAGCAGAGTAAATTCCGTTGGAGTCAAAGTCGTCCATGGGTATCTCCAAGGTCCTGTCTGGTCCGTTGATGTGTGAATTGATGCTTTTAAGGTCTCCTGATACTTCTGCCTCTATCATAACAGGTTCTCCTACGATTGCGCTGGATCTGGACAGCTGCAAGCCCTCCAGGACAGGCGCATCGAGCTTCGCCGATGAGGCCGACATGCTCTCTAAAGCATCTGTGATGTTTAGCGCTCCGAAGCCGTAGATGTTGTCGGGTCCCTGCGGGCCCAAATCGTCCGAGGTTTTAAGAAGTATCCTCTTTATGTCGGCTGGTTCCAGGTTCGGCTGGGCCTCAAGCAGGAGCGCAGCCGCACCCGATACCTGTGGCACGGCCATTGATGTCCCGCTCATGGAGCTGTAATCGTCTTTGGATCCTGCAAGGGCTGAGACCACATCGACGCCGAGAGTGACAATATCCGGCTTGATATCGCCGTTTTCAGCAGGGCCCCTCGATGATTTCTCAAATATGTCCCCAGCATTGTCGATTGCTCCAACGGTGATCACCTTTTCGGCGTCGCCTGGGATCACAATCGATCCGGGGGTGGGTCCTGAGTTTCCCGCTGCCACGCACATCACAATGCCCTCATCAACCATTCGGTTGCAGGCATCGTCTAAGAGCGAGCTTCCGTCAGAAGGGCTCTCGCCGCCGACGCTGAAGGAGACAACCTTTATTCCATAGCGATCCTTGTTCTCGACGCACCAGTCAAGAGCCTTGAGGGCATCCGACAGGTAGCATGCCCCGTCTCTGTCCATGACCTTTACAACGACGAGCTTTGATTCAGGTGCGACTCCTGTGCCCTTGCCTGCGATCAGGCTGGCGCAGTGAGTTCCATGTCCGTTGTCGTCGTAGGGCGTTGACTGGTTGTTCACAAAATCCTTGAAGGCAATCACTTTATCCTGCAGCGATTCGTGCCCGGCATCGATGCCCGTGTCTATCAGCGCGACGGTCATTCCGCTGCCCTTCAGGCTCCGGCTGCTCCTCGGGTCGTCAACGCTCATGCCTGACGAGCTTTTGCTCTCCCCGCCGGGAGATGAAAGAACCTTTAGCTTCTGATCCTTGTAGATCCCTTTCACGCCGTCTATCTTCGATATCTCGCTTAGCTTATCGCTTGAGAGCTTCATGGCGCTTCCCGGCAGGATCTTGAACATGTCGGCGTTGAGCCCGCTCACGTTGCCGTCGTGAAGGACTATTACCTTCTGCTCCTCCTTCCCTTGTTTTTCAAGGCTGTCTTCTATGCGGTTTCGATTTAAGTCCCTGGGATCGAGAATTGTTATCTGGCCGGACTCATCGCGGGCAGCATTGCCTGCTCTGTCTATTGCGATAATTGTTACCCTGTAGGTTCCCGCTGGCAGATTTGAGCCGCAGTAGCCCGTGAACCTCTTGTCCAGGTCCAGGTCAAGCATCAGGTTCATGCGGTTGCCTATGTCTGCATAGGCCATTTCGATTCCCGCAGGATCGTGGATGAAGGCGCTAATCTCGCTTCTCGGGTCTCCGCATTTCA
Organism: uncultured Methanotrichaceae archaeon; assembly: GCA_964534145.1. Lineage (GTDB taxonomy): Archaea > Halobacteriota > Methanosarcinia > Methanotrichales > Methanotrichaceae > CAWJYS01. Next base: position 89,968 of record CAZHNU010000001.1, read on the forward strand.
GGACTGATGGCGCAACATTCACGCCGTAAATCATGGGCGGCGTTTTGTCTCCGATGCTCGGGTTGATGAGGGATGGGAACTCCTGCTGGAACCATCGGGTGGCCTTGTTATCCGGCAGGCTCGACTGGGCAAGGGCCGCAGCGCTAAGAATGCATGCCAAAATGATGATGGATAATAAGGAATTGAAGCTCACAATTAGCTACAATTCTTATTATCCAAGATTCTTATATTTACTGCTCCCTGCAACCTCTATCTCCAGGGCGTTTGTAAAAGTCTCTGTGAAGTCTCCGGCAGATGCAACGATTGTGACATCGTACTCCCCGGCAGCGACGTTCGCGTTCCAGATGCCTGAGAACTCATCGCCTGATATGCGCTTCATGATGACTTTGCCTACATTGGTTTTTGCCGGGCCTGTAATCATGGCAGTGCACTTGAAACCGTTATCCGTGGTGCTGCTGGCCGTGCCTTTGGAGCCTATCTGTACAATTCCAGTGTCGCTGCTTATGTCTGCAAAGCCCTGCGGCGAGCCGAAACCGCAGGTGGCACATCCCTTAATGGTAAGGACTGTCTCGTTTGTGGAATTCTCCAGGATATCGGCGGCTGCAAGCTCATCCACTGCCTGATCGGCGTTGACATGTTTGGATTTCTCCTGGAAGACTGCAGTAATCTTTACCACGTCTCCTGTCTTTGCCGGATTCGGCTCTGCCTTGACCTCTTTTAAGCTGATGCCGAGGCTTGGCGAGTTTGCGAGCCAGTCCTGCCAGGAATATAGCCTTGCATCATAGCCCAGAAGTGCTAGGGCAAGCCAGGGCATAGTGGCCTTGACTCCCGTATCTGTGTATATTACGACTGGAGTGTCCTTGTCCAGGCCGGCGAAAAGCTCCTGTAGCTCCTGCTCGCCCTTGATCTTTTTGTCATCCAGCACGTCCTCGTAGGGTATGTTTACAGCTTCCGGAATTGTGCCTGCAGAAAGCTGGTCTGAGGTTCTCGCATCCACTATCTGAGCCCCTCCGTTCTTCACATACTCGTGAGTGGCCAAAAGCTCAGGCTTAATGGCTGGAATATAGGTCTTTGCAGGAAGCACAGAGGGCTGCGTCTCTGTCGGATTTCTGGCCTCTACCCAGTCATCTATGCCCCCATCGAGCAAACGGATGTCCTCGTGGCCGAGGTATTTCATTATCCAGTAAACATATGTGGCGGCCGATGGCCCTCCACCACAGGGCTGGCATTCGCCGTAGATGATGACCGAGTCGTCCTGCGAAATGCCCGCATCTCCCAGGATTTTGGCCATCTCAGATGCGGGCTTCAGCCTTTTATCGTCTCCGAGGAAGCTCTCGTAGTTGATGTTTATGGCACCTGGAATATACTCCGTGGCGCTGGGGCTGATATCGAGAATTATATCCGCATCAAGGTCGGACGAGATAGGTACCAGGGCCGAACTGAATCTCCCGCCCCTTTGAGGTGCGGCCTGAAGTACGGCCTCATCGATCCTTTTTGTGGCATCGGGATCGGATGCCTCGGCTGCGGCCACTTTTGCATCTGCTACCGCAGAGCTGGCCGAGTCGGCATCTTTTGCATTTTCGGTTTCATAGTTCTGTCTGGCCAGCTTTGCCGTAAACAGAATCGGCTCGGTGATCTGCTGGGGCGTTCCATCAAGAAAAGATGATGCAGTTCTTGCCCAATCCGCATCAGTGCCCTCGCCCTTGCAGGCACTGCACCCTGCATTAACGCCTGGAATCAGGAGTGTCGATGCGGATAGTAGGACCATTATTATGATTATCTGTTTTAGCATCTCTACGCCTTCTCTTATCTCGTCTGGCTTAGCTGCTGGAATTCTCCTTCAGTGCCTCTTCGTGTTCGTACCAGTCCTGCCAGGAGTAGAGCTTGGCGTCATAGCCCAGAAGCTCTAGCGCAAACCATACTACCGAGGCCTTGATTCCCGTTTGGGTATAGACCACAACCGGCCTTGTTTTGCTTATGACTGCAAAGGTCTTTTTCAGGCTGGCCTCGTCCTTGATCTTTTCGTTTTTGATGGCGCTCTCGTAGGGTATGTTGATGGCGCCAGGTATTGAGCCTGCCCCAAAGTCCTGTATTGTCCTCGCGTCTATTATTTGAGGCGACCCGCTCTTTACATATTCATAAGCGCCGATGAACTCCGGTGTGTAGCCTGGAATGTAGGTTGTACTTGGTCTAATAGTGGTCTCATTTGTCGTCGGAAGCCCTAAGGCCTTCCACTCCTCGACTGTCCCGTCCATGACCTTGATGTTCTCATGGCCAAGGGATTTCATCATCCAGTAGATATAGGTCGATGCTGCCGGTCCTCCTCCGCAGGGCAGACATTCGCCGTAAATAACGACTGAATCATTATGAGATATGCCCGCGTCTCCAAGAATTGTGGCCACATCCTGGATGGATTTCAACCCTCCCTCATCGCTTAAGAACTCCGCATACGAAACGGCCACGGCGCCGGGGATGAACTCGGTCGCGCTTTCGCTGACATCAATCAGGACATCTGTCGTCGAGATATCCTCAATTGGCACGAGCATTTCTTTGAAATCTGCGCTCCTTTCAGTTGGCGTCTCATCCTCTTTAGGCTCGGTCTTCTTTTGGACGGGCACGCTTGTATCTTCCTCTGCAGTTTCATTGTCATCGAAACCATATGCAGCCTTATCCCATCTGGCAGTCCTGGACTTCTCCGGCCATTTGGCTCCGCCGGGCTGCACCTGGTCGTATTTTCCTGTTCCTATCTCATCCAGCTTTGCCATGGGGTCCCAGCCGCCCCCCGTGGCGCAATCTCCACCTAGGGAGGCACATTCCCCCCCTCCATGAGCCAGTGCTATGAGCACCAAAAATCCAACGCAAATTCCAATGATCTGTATATATATTGATCCCATTAGACGCATTTTGCTCTCCCCATCCCTCACCATTGATTCAAGAAGGCCGAATCTCCCTTATCTGGGGCTAACCTCCACATTTCCAAGGGACTCTTTCAGCTCAAAACCCCTCGAGTCACGGGCAATCAGCATTATCTCGTATTCTCCCGGGTCCATCAGTGCAGTAGATAGGCTGCCCTGATATATACTTCCCGATGGAACCATTCGGGCATAGCCTGTTGAATCCTCTCCCTGATAGGCGCGCGCTGTGACCTGGGCCAGTCCGTACTTGGACTCTAGGTTGGCGCGCAGGGCAATATTGTCTCCGACCTTGACCTTTGAAGGAGATACGCTTTTCTCCAGGATGCTGATCTGCCTGACCTGTTTGCCCATGATGGGATACATATCTGAGGCCCTCTCGTTTATGGTATAGGGCGAATCTCCAAAGCGATCCGATCCTTCGATATCCTGGTCCGGGCCGCTCCTAACATCCTCTCCCTGGTAATCGCTCCATAGGTTTCCGCCTTCGGGATAGGGCGCATTCCATGTATTCTCTCCTCTGTCCTCTGCCTGGACGATGTTTTCATCAAGGCGGTTGCCAAAGATCGTATTTCCATCCGAGTCCAGGAATATCCCTGTCTGGCTTTCCGATATGGTGTTTCTGGTGATTATGTTTTCGTTGGAGCCGCTCTGGACCTGTACCCCATAGCGGCCGTTGCCGGAAAATACGTTTCCATCGATGGTGTTTTGGCCGGACTCCATGAGCGATATTCCCGTCACCGCATTTGCAGCTATTGTGTTGTTCATAATGGAGTTATCATGGCAGCCGAGACGCATGTCTATTCCGGCGTATCTGTTATTGGAAAGGATATTGGACTTGATGATGTTGTCCGCGCAGTCGGTGAACATGTAGATGCCGTAGTCGTTCCTCTGGGCAACATTTCCCATAATCGTGTTGTTGTTGCACGAGGGGAACAGGTTGATTCCGTACTCGCCGTTATCGCTGGCAATATTTTCCAGGATGAGGTTGTCGTTTGAGTTGGTGAGGTATATGCCGTACCACCCCTCCCCCCCCAGGCCGTTGAAGCTGGCGTTGTTGTTTTTGATTACATTATGGTTCGAGAACTTCAGCATTATTCCTGGCTGGACGCAGTAAAGGACCGTATTGTTGGAAACCTCGCAGTTCTCAACCTCATCCAGGCTTATGCCGTAAAAGCTGTTTTTTACCAGGAAGCCTGAGATTTTGACCCCATCCGCCAGGACGCGGATGCCTGCAGATCTTTCGTCAGCAGCAATTACGGCGCCGGACCCCTCCAGGTTCAGGCTTTTTTCAACCGTTATTCCTCCATAGACTCCAGGGGCCACTAGCAATGTATCTCCGGGAGAGGCAGCGTCTATTGCCGCCTGCAGGTTGGAACTGACCTGGATAACCGATCCGTCCGCGAGAGCTGCAAAGAGCAGCAGGAACATTAACGCAGCGTAAAATGCCATAGTTCTCACAGAACCACCCGATTTAGAGGAGCGGTCGAGAGGTAAATAAAGTTAACGTAATGGATTTGCGCCTCTGAAATGAGGGCAAAATCCCTGTTTTGCTCATCAATCCCCATTTGAATCCCTGTGTAGGCGTCAGGGCATGATGCGTTTAATATAAGTCACATATGAACGAAAAGGCTTTTTATTCATCCTGCCAAAAGGCTGTAATTGTGGAGGAATTCAGTTGAGACGTTTATGTGCGCTCATCGGATTGATTATGATTCTGGCAGCAGGGTCCGCTGCTGCAGGTGAATTCACTGTGAATATGGCCCTTGATACCTACATCGACAAAGAGAACCCAAGCGAAAGCTTCGGCGAGGATGAAACTTTGTGGGCTACATCGGTTGGGGGCGAGCCTGTACGGGAGATTTACTTAAATTTCGTCAATAATTTCGGAAGCGTAGGCGTATTTAACCAAGACCAAATCGAATCTGCAACGCTTGCGCTCTACGCCACAGACGTCGAAGTCCCCGGAGAGATAACGGTCTATTTCGTAGAGGGCTCGATTACAGATATCGATTGGGATAACCAGCTTGAGTATGAGGAAGATGAGTCGGCCACTCTGGAGATCAATGAAGCGGGTGAATACAGCGTGGACGTCACGCCTCTGTTGAAGAGAGCAAGAGAGGCCTGTCTGGAGGACTGCGGCTATTCCTTGGTGCTGGTGGCCGATGGCGATGCATCCGTGGGCTTCGCCTCCTCGGAGTCCTCTGAGGGCGAGCCTGAGCTGGTGTTTACAACAGCGGAGTGATCAGATCATTGGTGGAGCGATCAGCGGCAAAGCGATCTGCAGGGATGTGCGGAGATGTGCCGCCCCTTGCGCTCTCCAATCTTTTTTGAAATGTCTCCTTTTTATACTTCTAGGGTCAGGTAAGGGCTAATGCGCCTCATACGCGGCTTGGGACTTCGCTGCATTCTAGTCTTTGCACTCGCCATTCTGATCGGCGTGGCTGCAGTTGCGGCCAGCACCGAGGTGATACTTCTAGAGTCGCCCGGCTGCACAAAGTGCGCTGCAGCAGAGAGGCTGCTTGACGGCATGGCTGCGGAGGAAGGCCTAAACATCACCAGCTACTACTATTATACCGACGAGGGCCACCGGATAATCAAAGAGCGGCGGGTGAAGGGAGATATCCCTGCTATTGTCATCGGCAACAGATCCATAAGCTATAAAGATTACAAGGGTGACCTGGGGAAGCTGGAGGGCTTCGTAAGGGAGGCTGTGGCGAACCAGAGCAGCGGTGAGGGAAACAATGGTGGAGCCGTCCTGATCGCCGCCCAAAATAATGGTTTCAATAATCAAACCAACCAGAGTACCGACCTTACAAAAGATGCTGATTTAAGCAACATGTCCCTCTCCACGCTCTCCGCAGTGCTGGCAGCAGGCCTTGTGGCGGGATTCAATCCTTGCCTGCTTGGAATTCTGGTATTTCTCTCGGCCTCAATTCTCTCCTCGGCGGGGCGGCGAAGGGAGCTGGTCATGATGGTGGTCTTCTTCTCATTTGGCATATTCACCATGTACTTCTTATTTGGCATGGGGATGCAGCACCTGCTCCAGACGGAAGCCATCTTTTCTGCCTTCAGGTATGCGGTCACGGCCTTTCTCATCATTGTGGGCTTGGCCCACGTATTGGATGCGGTGAAGCTTCGTAGCGGCGGAGAGTCGCTGTTTCGTACGGACTGGGCGCTCAAATACTTCCGGGCAGGGGTTAGCAACGGACGGCTCAGCTCCTACTTCCTGCTGGGTGCGCTGTTCTCTCTTGTGAAAGCACCATGTGTAGGCGCCGTCTACCTCGCGATACTGGATCTGATATCCTCTAGGAGCTATTTTGAGGGAGCTGTATACCTCCTGTTCTACAACCTTGGAGTAATTCTGCCGATCATGGTCCTTGGAGGGATGATGGTTCTAGGAATGAGCCCTGAGAAGGTGGATGCCTTTCGCAAGGACTATCGGGTTGGCATCCGCCTAGTAACAGGCCTTGCGCTTCTGGCGCTGGCCCCCCTGATTTACTGGCAGATAATATGATTATGGTGCTATGATTGTGACGTCGCCTTTCGTGGAACAGCCGCTTTCCTGGGACAAAAGGATTAATAAATAGATAGCTCCACCTCCACAAAAGAGGTGAAGCTTTGTTTTTAGTAGGAGAGGCTCTTATCGGCAAGGAGCCTGAAATAGCTCATATAGATCTGCTCATAGGGGATAAGGAGGGGCCTGTTGGAACGGCCTTTGCCTCCGGATTGACTCAGCTTTCAGCCGGTCACACACCCCTTTTGGGGGTAATACGGCCGAATCTGCCCCCCAAGCCTTCAACGCTTATCGTGCCAAAGGTCACAGTCAAGAACATGGATCAAGCGGCCCAGATATTCGGCCCTGCTCAGATGGCGGTCGCCAAGGCCGTTGCAGATGCGGTGGCTGAAGGGACAATCCCCAAGGACCGCGTCGAGGATCTGGTAATAATAGTATCCGTCTTCATCCACCCCGCGGCCAAGGACTACGATGCCATTTACAGGTATAACTATGGGGCCACCAAGCTGGCGCTGGAGAGGGCGATGGCCGGGTTCCCCGATGTGGAGAAGGTGCTGTACGAAAAGGACCGATCAACGCACCCGATCATGGGCTTTAGGGTCACAAGGCTGTGGGACCCGCCGTACCTGCAGGTGGCCTTCGACCTGGTCGACCTGGGCGAGGTGCGCCGCGTCCTGGCTGCGCTTCCCGACAGCGACCACCTGTTAATCGAGGTTGGGACGCCTCTGGCAAAGATGCTCGGCATGAGCGTCGTTCGCGAGATTCGCGCCGTGCGCCCCGGGGCCTTCGTCATACTGGACCTAAAGACTCTGGATACTGGCAACCTTGAGGTGCGGCTTGCAGCAGATGCGACCGCTGATGCCGTCGTAATCTCGGGCCTTGCGCCTAAAAAGACGCTGGAGCTGGCCATCAACGAGGCAAGGAAGACGGGCATCTACGCAGTCGTGGACATGCTCAACGTGCCGGACCCGCTGGCGGTTTTAAAGGGCCTGTCGGTCCTGCCGGACGTGGTGGAGCTGCACAGGGCAATCGACATGGAGCACAGCGCCCACGCCTGGGGACAGATTCCCGATATCAAGGCGCTCGCGAATGGCAAGGACAGGAAGCTCCTCGTCGCAGTCGCTGGTGGAATTCGGGTGGACACCATCGGCGAGGCCCTGAAGGCCGGCGCCGATATCCTGGTTGTGGGAAGGGCCATCACGAGGTCGCGAGACATTCGCGATGCCGCCGAGCAGTTCCTGGCGGGGCTCAAGCAGACGGAGATCGACCAGTACAGGATCATGACGGACTTCTGAAGGATCGAATCTGCGATCTCCGATGATCCGTTCTTTTCTTCTTTTTCTTTTTATATCGCTGATTAGCTGTTGCTGTAATGCCTGCGGCGTTGCTGCAGCTGCGGAAGATGTGCCTCACGGGGCGGTGATCCTGGTGGTGGACGGCCTCGGATCATCCTACGTCTATCCAGAGCAAAGTGCCTACGCCCTTGACGGCTCGCAGCTGGACCGGTCAGTGCTCTACAACCTCACCGGCGGCGGTGCTCGCGTCATAGATGTCAGAGTCCCTGTCCCTGAGACAGGAAAGAGCCACAGCGTGCTTGTGACCGGCTCCTCGCAGGCGGAGCCCGACTTCCTGGGCCCGACCATCTTCGACGCCGCTCGCGAGAGGGGATACCTTTGCCTAGCCGTGCTGGAGCGGGGCGATTCGCTGCAGATGCTGATAGAGCAGGACGCCTTTCTTCATCTGGATGACAATTCAATCCATGGGGCGGAGCCGATTCCCGGCTTTCGGGGAAGTGGCAGTGTGCCTGATGATCTGCAAAGGCGCATTCAGGAATGGCGGGACAGGTTCTCCTGGTACACTTCGGCCGCCGGCACAACGGGATATTCCGAGTACAACCGATGGGGCCTGGATGCGGCAGCCGACCTGGTTGATCATTTAAAGGGCAGGCCGTTCCTGATGCTGGTCAACGTGGGTGCGGTGGACAGCGCCGGGCACGATTTCGGGGTCGACGGTTATCTGAAGGTCATAGAGGCCCTGGATGCCCCCTTAGGAAACCTGACAAAAGCCTGCCGCAAAAACGGCGTGCTCCTCGTGGTCACCGGCGACCACGGCATGGCCTTCCCGTCAAAGAAGAGCAAGGGCGGGCACGCCTCCTCTAAGTACGCGGAGCGCCTGGAATCCCTGCGCGTGCCTCTCGTCTTTTTCGGCCCCGGAGTCGAGGAGCTGAACCTCGGGGGCCGGTGGTCGCAGGTGGACATCGCCCCGACCGTTCTTGGCCTGCTGGGCATCTATCGAAATACAAGTTGGGAAGGCAGATCAATGCCCGTCAAGGAGTGCTGCAGCCTGCGAGTCGTGGGCGCGCCGGGCGATGTGGCGCTCTACAGGGGCGGGACGCTGGTCGCACGTTCGGGCGCAGGCGTGAAGCACAATTTCGAAGGGCTGTCGCGAGGGCTATACGTGGTCAAGGCGGGCGGCAAATCCCTGGATGTCCTGGTCAACGGAGATCAGGTGGTAGATCTGTCAGAGGCGGGTCCCGGCCAGGTCCCGGCCGATACCAGGAAGGTCCTCGGCATCATCGCGATAGCGGCCATAAACCTGATAGGAATAGCGCTTATAATTCGCATCTTGAAAAAAGGATAAAATTAGCCTCTCCTGGCTAAACTCACCTCAATACTCAGTTACCCTTGGAAACTGCGCCTTCTCGGCTGCCTTGTAGCATGTGCAGTCGAATATTCCGCCGGTGCTGGCCCCAAAGCCGCTCTGGTCTTTGGAGTCCATTGACTCCCATCCGCCGCTGCAGCAGGGCAGCCAGTCGTCGTCCTCTTCTGTCGTGTCCACCGAGGCCGTGAGGTTCAGCATCTTTTCTATGTGGAATGTGCCCACATAGTCCTCGTCCAGCTCTATCAGTGGGTTCCTCCAGGCCGAGTTGGCCACGAGCTTGTTCTCTTCGTCGTCCTCTGTGGTGACAAGCGCAGGGTCTCCCTGAAGCATCCCGAGATGTGCCCTTCCGGCACTGACGTCCTCGGAGATGCTCATCACGCTGACGCTTGGGTCATCCTCGCTGATGAAATCCTTGACAGCAATCTCCAGTTCCTTGTCAAGGCCTCGGGCATACTCCACCTCATGGTGCATGGATGTGGCAGAGCCGCGGTTTTTCAGCCAGGTCTTCTCCTTTAAAAGCGAGCTGTATACAATGGGGTTGGCGGCATAGTGGCCGATGCCGAAGCTGAAGGCCTGCGGGCTGTACAGCATCGTATTATCCTCTTTTAGCTGGATGCAGCTCAATGCTTCCTGATAATCCTGGCCGTAGTCCTCATCTACTCCCTCCTTCGCATCAGAGCTCTCAGCGCTCATAACCATCTCGTTGTCGATTGTGCCGCTACCGTGGCTGTAGTCCTTTGCCTCCACGCCGTTAGAGGTGACACCCTGGAGCCCCAGGGCGTTAGGCATCCTGGCGTACTTGTAGCTCATGAAGTAGCCTTCACCGCTCACGCTCTGCTTCATATCCAAAGTAAGATTGTTTTTTGCAGTGTATTCTGCGGCTGCCAAGTCCAAAAAAAAGGCAGCTAAAAGTAATGCGACCATTAATTTCCTCATGCTCGTCCCTCCTTAGTGCATCATCAGTTGGTGTAGCACCAATTATGCTATAGAACCCCTAAAATGGCGTTTATGCCCTAAAAGGTTCTGACGGATAGTCCGCATCGATGGGTATTTGGTTTTATTTAATGAAAAACCTTAATTCTTAATAGTTTATCCTAAATCTTATGAACAAATTGTGGATAAATGGAAAAAATGGCTGGTAGATGGAGGCCGACCAGCCGAACTATGATTTGGAGCTGTCGTTCCAGTTCTACAGCGCCTTGCCGTCAGACTCTCCTGTCCGAATCCTTATGACCTTCTCAACCGGCAGGACGAAGATCTTTCCATCGCCAATATTTCCCGTGTAGGCGCTCTTTCTGATGATCTCCACCACCTCGTCCTCTTTATCGGACGGGACCACAACCTCGAGCTTGACCTTGGGGAGCATGTCCACCTTGTACTCCTCGCCGCGCCACATCTGGGTTATGCCCTTCTGGCGGCCGCGTCCCTTGACCTCTATTGAGGTGAGGCTGGTATATCCAGCGCTGTCCAGTGCGGTCTTTACGTCCTCTATCTTTGCCGGCCTAACTATTGCCTGTATCATCTTCATGTTTTCACTCCGTCAGGTGTGCCCTCGGGAATACTTGATGCATTTCCAGCTCTTAGTCCCTCGCCCGGACCCGGCGTTATGAACTCCGGATAGGCCGAGTAGCCGTGCTCGCCAATGTCCAGCCCTTCCAGCTCCTCCTCGGCCGATACCCTGAGGCCGACGAGCTGCTTGATCAGGTAGAACAGGATGTAGCCGGTTCCAAAGGCCCATACTGCGACAACCACCACGTCTACGATCTGTGCGATTATCTGGCTGGTGTTGCCGACGATTAGCCCGCTGACGCCTCCGTAGGTTCCGTCCGCAAATATTCCCACAGCTAGCAGTCCCCAGAGGCCGTTATAGCCGTGAACGGCAACAGCACCCACTGGATCGTCAACTTTCAGCACCCAATCGTTGAACCTGATGCCGTACATCACTATAAATCCTGAGACAACTCCGATTACTACAGCCGCCCATGTCGGGATATAGGCGCATGGTGCAGTCACCCCAACGAGGCCAGCCAGAGCACCGTTACACGTAAGGGCGATGTCTACCTTTCCCGTCTTGAAGAAGGTGTAGTAGCAGACCAGCACTGCACCGGCAGCGCCTGCCAGGAATGTGTTGACCGCAATGACAGAGATCCTTAGATCGGTTGCAGCCAGAGTGCTTCCCGGGTTGAACCCGAACCAACCGAAGAACAGGAAGAACGTGCCCATTACGATCATTGGGACATCATGGCCAGGGATGGCGTTTGGCGTGCCGTCCTTGTTGAACTTTCCTATCCTTGGACCGAGCAGGTATATGCCAGCGAGCGCCACAAAGCCGCCTATCGCATGGACCACTCCTGATCCGGCGAAATCTCTGACGCCCACTCCGAAGGGAAGCGTTGCCAGCCAGCCTCCGCCCCAAACCCAGTGGCCGTAGATGGCGTAAATGACGGCCGTCACTATTCCGCTGTATATGAGGTAGGCCTGAAGCTTCATCCTCTCAGCGCATGCACCTGCTACAATCGTCGCAGCAGTGGCGGCAAAGACCACCTGGAACATCCAGAACATCATCGTCGATACGTCGTAGGAGTTCCCTGTGAGGAACCATCCGCTCCAGCCGATAATGCTGTTGCCGTCCTCCAGTCCTGCATAGAGCTTCGAGCCACCGAACATGAGGGCAAAGCCAACAGCCCAGTAGGTCAGGGCTCCTATAGAGAAGTCCATATAGCTCTTTGTGAAGTAGTTCACAGTATTTTTTACCCTGAGCGCTCCAGCTCCCAAGAAGGCAAACCCTGCCTGCATAAAGAACACAAGGAAGGCTGCCACAAGCGTCCATGCGAAGTTGACGGCAAGCTTCAGCCCCGCGGCATCGTCTGTATATGTGCTGGCGCCGCTGGGATCGCCTGCCATTGCAGTGGTTGCCAATAGCAGCAATATAGCGAAAATGCCTGCTGCAATAGTTGCATACTTTACAATTTTCATGATCCACCTCGATAACTGCTGAAGGGATACGGCTTAGCCGCAGATATAAAAACTTTGTTAAAATAATTTCATACTTCTTAGGAAAAGATCTGCCACTGATCATATTGTGAAGATTTATAATGTTGATTGCAGCTATTCGCCGATCTAATTGCGAAATTTACATCTTGATTTTCGCTATAGGGCGCCCTGGCCTGTTCCTTTTTCTAAGGGGAAGCTTTTCTGTCCGGCTATTTATTGCCATGTCTATCTCCCTTGCGAAATTTACCATGCCGTTGAACCCCTCAAAGATGGATATGCGATCGTGACATATATCGCAAAAGGGCACGCTAAGCTTCCTCGCTATATGTTGTTCTTTAATGCCTGGTATTACGAGTCTGACCCCCTTCCGGGAAAGCAAATCCCTAAGGTCTGATTCATCGATTTCATCCATATCGACTGCATCCTGTCCGATGAGATTTCTTATCCTCTGGCGGTCCACCCAATCCCCGTCCCGAATGCCGACGACCGCAACCTCCATCCCCAGCTCTTTTAAGGCCTTGGTCAGAGATGCCGCCTTGGATGCGCTGTTTAAGCAAATTGCCGCTCTTTTTTTCTCAAGCCTGGATCTGTAGTGCCCTATCTGCCGCATGACTCTGTTTTTTTCTCTGGAAATCATCCCCTCCGATTCGTCGATTACTGCGGGATTATCGAAGAACTCAGCGACAGCTCTGATGGCGGAGGATGTATCCTCAATGCCCAGAAAGCTCACGCGTCTGGACGGCGTGCCGTACCTCTCTTCGAGCTTCCTGGCAAGTGTGCCCATGGAGCTGCTGCATGAAACCAGATTCAGACAGGCCATGTGCGCCCTCTCGATCTCGGAAACCTTTGAGTCGCCGGTAATCGTGGCAATAACCTCAATGCCTATCTCCTCAAAGTAGGACCTTATGGGCCACAGGTCTCCTGCGATGTTGTAGTCTCCGATGATATTCACCGAGTAGGGGCTTTTGGGCTCGTAGTTCCTGCTGCCGATAAGCCTCAAGAGCGCATTACAGGCCTCCTCGTATCCCGCCTTGGCCTGCCGTCCTGTGAAATCCACGGGAATGACGGGAATCCTCAGATCCTTTGCCGCTGAGAGGCAAACTGCCTTGATGTCATTGCCATCAGTCCCGGGCAAGCATGTGGAGTAGACGAAAATTGCCTGGGGCCTGTTGGCTGCTGCCAAGTCCTGCAGGAGGTGAGCTGGATTTCTCTCGTTAAAAAAAAAGATACTGTCTCGCCTGCTGCAGTACAGCTTTCCGCTGGAAATGCTTCCACGGGCGTTCCATGCATATTTGGCGCAAGTGGCGCATTCGAACGGTCCGTAGACCATGTGCACGGCATCAGCAATAGGGCTTAGAACAGATATTGCCTCTGAATAGGCACAGGCCAGTCCAGGTTTATGGCCTTTGGAGCATTGCTTTTCGCATGCCAGCATTTCTGTCATATCGCTGATCCGGATGCGATCGCCTCCAATCTCACGAATCATCATGAATATTAGCCAAATGTTATCCTGCTTATATCGATGTATTTGAGAACTTGGCATATTAGCTCGCAAGCATGATGAAAATATATGATATTTTCTTAAGTTCTATGAATGCTGCATATTTTCTCCTAAATACGCTTATTAAATAGGCAAATGTCTTAACGATTAGTGGTAACATGCGTGCTATTTGGCTATTACTATCCTTAGCTTTGGCTGTAGGCGTTGCGTCTGCAGAGGAGATAAATGCTGCAGACAACGCCTGGGTGATGATCAGCGCTGCCTTGGTCCTGATCATGATCCCTGGAGTGGGATTCTTCTACGGTGGGATGGTGCGCAAAAAGAACGCCATCTCGACAATTATCCTCAGCTTTGCGATCATGGGCATAATAAGCCTGCAGTGGATACTATTCGGCTACACTCTGGCCTTTGGATCCGATGTCGGGGGCATCATAGGCAGCCTCGAATATCTGGGATTAAACGGGGTCGGCATGGCTGCCAAAGAAGGCCTGACCATTCCTGCTTTGACATTCATGATCTATCAGGCTATGTTCGCCGTGATCACCGTCTCCCTGATCACCGGCAGCTTTGTTGAGCGGATAAAGTTCAGCTCCTTCCTGGTATTTTCTCTGGCCTGGGCGACCCTGGTGTACGATCCGATCGCACACTGGGTCTGGGGCGGGGGCTGGCTGTCTCAGATGGGGGCACTGGATTTCGCTGGCGGCATCGTCGTTCACATCTCTGCAGGCGTCGCAGCGTTGGCCATAGCTATGGTCATAGGGGCCAGAAAGGGCTTTGGTACGGACCCTATGGAGCCTCACAACATTCCTACAACTGTCATGGGCGCTGCCCTTCTGTGGTTCGGATGGTTCGGCTTTAATGCAGGCTCCGCCCTGGCTGCCAACGGCATTGCAGCCAACGCCTTCGTCACAACGAATACTTCGGCAGCAGCCGCAGCCACTACGTGGATGCTGCTCTCCTGGAGGCACAGGGCGCCTTCGGCTCTCGGAATGGTTACGGGCGCTGTTGCAGGCCTTGCGGCCATAACGCCTGCTGCGGGTTTCGTAACTCCCTTGGCGGCAATACCGATTGGCATCGTCGCTGCCGTCGCAGGCTACTACGCCATTATCATCATTCGGGGAAGCAAGAAGGTGGACGACTCTCTGGACGTTTTGGCCTGCCATGGAATAGGCAGCACCTGGGGTGTCCTGGCAACGGGAATCTTTGCGAGCATTGGGGCAGCCGGCCTGATTGCCGGAAATCCGGGGCAGTTCGGGGTCCAGGCTCTGGCAGTGGCGGCCACCTGGATCTACTCCTTTATAGTAACATTCGTCCTGGCAAAGGTCATAGACTCGTCTATGGGACTTCGGGTCAGGGATGAGGAGGAGGCGGTGGGTCTGGATATCAGCCAGCATGGAGAGGGCGCATACGTATGAGGTCATTAAAATGAAGAAGGTTGAAGCGATTATCAGGCCGGAAAGGCTGCATCTTGCGCGCACCGCTCTGGATAAGAACGGATTTTCGGGCATGACCGCGACTGAGGTCAAGGGGCGGGGCAGGCAGAAAGGAATTGCCCTGCAGTGGCGGGCCGGAGATTACAAGGTGGAGTTCATGCCCAAGGTGAAGCTGGAGCTGGTGATTCAGGACGAAGATTTGGATAAAGTGATAACAATTATCTGCGATGCGGCCGTTACCGGGGAGGCCGGGGACGGCAAGATCTTCGTCTACCCGGTGGAGGATGTGGTTCGGGTCAGGACCAAAGAGCGGGGTTGCACGGCGGTTTAGCCGCCTCTTACCGTGCCAGCTCTTTTTCTCTCCTGTTTTTTTCCTCCTTTGAGCCGTGATCTAGAGTTTTTCTGAACTTTGCATAGCGAATATGAATTTTTCATAGGCTTTACGAAATTATATCAAACAACTTTTTAACCATCTCAATGGAAGGGCCAATAGCAAAAACAAAACGGGCATTTTTGCATCAAATGCTCAAAACAAATTTAAAGAGTTACAATCAATATATCATCATAAGGTGAGGTATTTGGCGATAAATAGTGGTGACACAGCATGGGTTCTGGCGTCCACAGCACTGGTGCTGCTGATGACGCCGGGCGTAGGTTTATTCTACGGAGGGCTGGTGCGCAGCAAGACCGTAGTCTCAATGATCGGCCTATCCTTCCTGGCCCTTGCGTTGGCCAGCATCCAG
This sequence comes from uncultured Methanotrichaceae archaeon, assembly GCA_964534145.1. Lineage (GTDB taxonomy): Archaea > Halobacteriota > Methanosarcinia > Methanotrichales > Methanotrichaceae > CAWJYS01. Next base: position 105,729 of record CAZHNU010000001.1, read on the forward strand.
TGGGTGCTCTTCGGCTACAGCCTGGCATTTGGCACTGATGTGTCGGGGATCGTGGGCGGCCTGAACTATATGCTGATGAACGGCGTTGGCCTGAACGAGGCTCCATTGGCCCCCAACATACCTGCCCTGGCTTATTCGGCCTTTCAGCTGGTGTTTGCCGCAGTGACCCTGGCCATACTGACGTCTGCTGTGGCTGAAAGGGTGAAGATCAGCTCCTTCATAGTCCTGGCGCTGCTGTGGACCACTCTGGTCTACGACCCGCTGGCCCATTGGGTTTGGGCCGGAGGCTGGCTGGCTCAGATGGGAGCCCTCGACTTCGCCGGCGGAACCGTTGTGCACATAAGCTCTGGCTTCTCTGCACTGGCCATAGCTCTTGTCATCGGCAAAAGGATGGGCTTTGGATCATACATAATGGAGCCGCATAACATACCGATGGCAATGATAGGTGCAGGCCTTCTGTGGTTTGGATGGTTCGGCTTCAACTCCGGCTCCGCTCTGGGAGCAAACGGGCTGGCGGCGTCGGCCCTGATGGTCACCAACACCTCTGCGGCCGCGGGGGCATTGACATGGCTCCTCGCCAGCTGGATTAAAGGAAAGCCCAGCGCTCTGGGAATGGTCAGCGGCGGCATCGCCGGACTGGTCGCCATAACGCCCGCCGCAGGCTATGTAGATTGCACCGCAGCGATCATCATCGGCGCTGTTGCTGGGGTATTGTGCTATGCGGCACTGCTCTTCCGCGTAAAACGCGGCCTGGATGAGAGCTGCGATGCCTGGGCGGTGCACGGAATGGGCGGACTTTGGGGCGCTATCGCGACAGGAATATTCGCAACCGCTGCCGTCAACAACTATACAGGTCTGCTGTACGGAAACGTACATCAATTCACCGTGCAAATAGTGGCCGCAGCAGCTGCGCTGGTATATGCCTTCGTGATGACATATATCCTGGCAAAGGTCGTGGACGCGGTCATGGGCCTGAGGGTAACTGAGGATGAGGAATACGTCGGCCTGGATATCTCCCAGCACGGCGAGAAGGCCTATGCCTGAGGTTCGTGCTCGAGGTGTTGATCAATGAAAAAGATTGAAGCGATAATTCGGCCTGAGCGTCTGGAGCAGGTAAAAAAGGCCCTTGAGGAGAAGGGTTTCATAGCAATGACCGTCTGCGAGGTTCTCGGAAGAGGAGAGCAGAAGGGCATAAAGCTGCAGTATCGAGGAGGCCTCCTTGAGGTGGACCTCCTCCCCAAGCTCAAGCTGGAGCTGTTCCTTGCAGATGAGGATGTGGATACAGCCATGAAGGCCATCTGTGAGGCCGGGCGCACAGGCAAGCCCGGAGATGGAAGGATCTTCATTTCCCCCGTGGAGATGTCCGGCAAGGTGAGGACCGGCGAGGTCTTCACCTGATCTGTTTTTTTTCGTCGGCCAGCAGTTGCTGGCATAAGCATTATTGAGCACGCATGCATTATGAAAACAAGGTCTTATAAAAGAACCAAAGAACTTTATCGCTTGAAAGGGCAGCGTTGAGTTTAATTCTGGTTTCCAGACTTTGGCCTTCAATGACTATCCCTCGCATTGACTTTTCCTTTTTAAAGGCTGCCAGAGGATCTGCTGAAGCATTGATCCTCTCTATTGCTCTCAGGGTTGTGGAGACGATGATGGTGGGCTCTTTTAGCCATCCTTCCGCAATTTCTGTAATCCGTCCCTTATCAGTCCTGTAGCCAAGTTTGAATTCTTTTCCATCGTTTAAAATAATTTCAATATTAACTTTCTCCTCTCCGAGCAAAAGCGTGAGGATTCTCGGAACTTTGCCCATTTTTTTGTTGTAGCTCTCTGCGAAACTGTGCATCTGTGAGGGATCAGATAGCACATCCAGGATGGATTGCGGATTTTGGATCATAGCGATATTATGCTTAAAGCGACATCTTTTCACAGAGATTTTAGGGCGCAGAGGGGCAGCCTTGGAAACAGCCAGCGGATGAAATTTTTATACGTCGTCCTGGCGGTGGCCGTTTCCACGTACCTATCCAGTATTTCCTCCTGACCGGTGAGTATCCGAAAGAAAATCCCAGGGCAGCTGTGCATCATTTTGGAGAGCAGCAGGGAGTACCTCAGCTCATCGCCGAAACCCCTCTTGCATTCCGATTCGTATTCCCTGGCCAGGTCCAAATCCGGGTTGGAGAGCCTTTCTGCTGCGGCCTTTGCTGCGATTGCTCCGGAGCGCATGGCGTAATAGATGCCCTCTCCTGTGAATGCATCCACAAAGCCTGCGGCATCTCCGGCAAGCATTACGCGTTTGCTTGCAATGCGCCTCTTTAGTCCCCCAAGAGGTATCGTGTGTCCGTGCAGCCTGTAGCTGCCGTTAAATCCGTTTGCCTTCAGGAAATCCAGCATGATCTGGCGCGGATGGTCCATTTTTGAGGCCAGGCCGCCTATGCCCACTGAGTAGTAGCCCCTATGCGGGAATATCCAGCCATACCCTCCGGCTGCCACACCGAAATGAATATCCATAACATTATTGAGGCGTCTATTGATCTCCTGCTCACTGGCAGCAACATCCGCGACCACGCAGATGCCGAAGTTGTTTCGGTCCTCCATGCTCCCGACTATTTCCTTGAGCCTGTCCTGGCATCCGGAGGCCACAACCAGGAATCTGGATTCATAATTTTGGCTCCTAGTTTTCACCTCTACGGCATCATTTCCCTCACGGATGCCCACGACCTTTTCGGTCTTCAGCTCTGCTCCAGCCTCCAACGCCTTTTTCAGGAGAAGGTTGTCGAAGCTGCTCCTGGTAACCAGAGCTGTAAGCCTGTAGCCCTTCCGCCTCTCCACAACCTTGCCCTGGAAATGTACCCTTGCCCCATTAAGGCTCCTCTCGCAGACCTCTTCAGGAATTGGGAAGTCCAGGAAAGAGATAGCCCTGTCAGAAAGGGCGCCTCCACATGGCTTATACCTGGGGAAAGCCTCCTTCTCCAGCAGCAGGACATTTAGTCCCATGATGCTCGCCGTCCTGGCAGCGGTGGACCCTGCAGGTCCAGCCCCTACAACGATTAGGTCGTACATCCTCCCTCTCTAAATTTACCTGATAGATGGTTTATCTCTTTTCAAGAATTTGTCTGTTTCGCTGCGAATAACCGTTAAATGAGGACGTACGAATGCTATAGATGGATCCATCTACCCTCAAAATTTTTGTATTATCTACTGGGAAATCCTTCAAGCTTTCAGGTCCTGTACTGACCAGGCGAAAAATGAAAATGGAATTGGAGTGCCGCTAGGGCACTCTAGCCGAAGAAGATGTTGTAGAAATACTCAATTACGCTGGAACTGGACAGAAGGGCGCCTAATTTCAATCTGGTCTCCAGGGTATTTCCCTGAATCCTCACCTGGCCGACATCCCTCTCCTCTTGGAAGGTAGCGATCGGGTTGTCAGATCTTTTTATGTTATTTATGGCGTTCTCTGTAGTCACAACCGTTATGGTCGGATCGCTTACCCCTCCGGCAACGACGTCTTCTACGCGCGCTTGCTCTACCACAAATCCGGTGCGAAGGATGCTTCCGTCGGTTTGGATGATCTCGATGTTGACCCTCTCATCTCCCAGAACGCTCTTTAACGCGCTTGGGGCATTATCTATCCTGCTGTTGTAGGCATCGACATAATCCTGGATGGTTCCTGACTGAAACTGCGCATCAGCGATGGTAAATGAGAGCATCATGATCAAAGCAAATGCTAAAAACCTCTTCATGGCTAATAGGTGTGATCTATTTAAATAAATATCTTATGGCGCAGATGGGCAAGAATCGGCATTTGCTCCCATATCGATTATCCCATTGCGATTAGCGCCTTTTCGGAAAGCTTTTTGCTCTCCGTGCAGCAACAATATTTCATAATAGTTTTAAAAAAGCCCGTTCAGCCCGCCCATGGAATCATTTAAGTATAATCCTCCCAAATATTGAGCTATGGACGTCCTGGTGCTCTGCATCGATCGTGACAACGACCTGGGACGCAAAGCTGAGATCGAGAGTCCTGTCGTTGGTCGAGGCGCCAACATCGATGCAGCCCTAAAGCTGGCAATAGCCGATCCGGAGGATTCTGACGCAAACACGATCTTCGGCGGCATTAAGCTGCTCGACGAGCTTGTGGCCTTGGGCCAGAAGGCTGAGATAGCCTCGCTGGCAGGAGATATAAAGATAGGGCTCGTATCAGACAACAAGCTGGCCCTCCAGCTGGAAGATCTCATACAGCGATTGATGCCTTCTGGCGTGATCGTCGTCTCGGATGGGGCAGAGGATGAGGCAATACTTCCCATAATTCAGTCTCGAGTAAAGGTCAACGGAGTTCGGCGTGTTCTTGTGAAGCAGAGCCCTAACCTGGAAAGCACCTACTATCTTTTAAAGCACCTTTTCACAGATCCCAAGATCAGCCATACGCTCTTCATACCCCCGGCCCTGGCCCTTCTCATGTTCTCGCTGTTTTCAATACTGCGCTTTCCCGAGGGGGCATGGATAGCCATCACCGGAGCAGTGGGCCTCTACCTGCTCTTCCGCGGACTTGGGCTTGATGATTCCATGGAGGATGCCAAGCAAACGCTGAAAAGCTCTCTTTACGCCGGCAAGATGGCCTTTATAACCTACATAATGGCGGCGATGCTCGTGGTGATAGCCACCGTTCAGGGCGTTGCGGCCTTCCTGCAGTACTACAACGACCCCATATTTCACGGGTACTTCACTCTTATCATGATCTTCATCAATAAAAGCATCTGGTGGTACGTTGCAGCAGCCATTTGTGTCAACCTTGGCAAGATCATGGACATGTATCTTGAAGGGAAAAAGGATGCACGAACCTACTCCTATCTCTTCTTTCTGGTGGCGACGGGTCTTGTCATCTGGTCGGCCAGCGGATTTATTTTGGCGAGCAACGCAGATCTCAATTTTGGGATAGGCATGGTGCAATCGATTCAGTATCTATCGGTGTCTGCGATAATGGCCATACTGATCGCGCTGGTGGGAGTCAACGTTTCCAAGCGCATCGCGGGACCTATGAAGTGAATGTGAGCTAAATGATTGATATCGAGGCCTCTGGAGAGGGCTGTCTGTGCGACTTCACATTTGATTTCTACTGGCAGCATCAGGGGTCCAGGTTTGACCCGGATAAGGGCCTGGACGGCATAAGCTTTCGGCAGATGGTTGAGGCCCTCAAAAAGGGCGAGACCGTAAGGATCAGGGGAGACGCGGGGAGCAGGCTGGGGTCAAGCCTTGGAGTTGATCTGGCAAAGTTTGGGGGAAAAGGGGGCCCAATTGCCGGCACGGGAAAGATAATAGTGGACGGCAATGTCGGCAGCCGGATGGGCATCAGCATGCTTCGCGGGGCCATCTATGTCTCAGGAAGGATCGAGCAGCCGCTGGGGAATGTAGTAGAGGTTTTATCAGATCTTTCCGGGTACAGGAAATACGTCTCGCTGACAGATGCACTGGAGAACTGCCTGCCGGTCGTCGGCCAGAATCAACAGCGCGAGAACGGCATCGTCATTGCCGATGGCATGCAAAGGGATACTGTGGGCGCAAGGAACACTTCAGACAGAGAGATACGCATCAAGGGCGATGCGGGCATGAGCACCGGCATCCTCATGAGATCCGGCTTAATCGATGTCTTAGGAAATTCGGGCCGCAATACCGGCGTTTTGATGAAGGGCGGACGGATTGTGATCGGGGGAAAGTGCGGAGACTTTACCGCAGAGGAGATGCGCGGTGGAGAGATATTCGTTCGCGAGGACGCCGGCAGTTTTGCCTGCGCGAAAATGTTGGGCGGGTCGGTTTATGCGAAGAAGGGAAGGCCGGTTCCTCCAGCAAGGGTGCAGCCGCTTAATCCTTCTGAGCAGAGGGCGGTCGTCAAGGTTTTTGGCATAAGTCCCATTTACGCCATGGTGTACAGCAAACTTTGCCTTTGAGGCCCATCCGGCCTAAATGGCTCCGGCTTAAAGGGCTATCAGGTCCCTATCTTCATGGGCTCGACAATTGAGCGCAGCGTGGCTATGGCAGACAGCGCTGCAAGATAGCTGGTTTTGGGGTTGCGGGGCGATGGGAGATTTTCTACTTTTGTGGTTATCTGGCCGAAGTCTCCTTCAACGACAATTTCATGCCTGTTCACCTTGATATCCGGGTCCGCAATTATCCTCACCGATACCTCACCTTCGCGGGCTGCGAGGCAGAGCGTCGCCGCGACGTTTACATTTGCCGGGAAGGCCTTGACCGCCTCTGCAGCCGACCCCTCAAATATGAGTTTGGGCGACTTCAAGGCGGTTATGTCTATCTTGTTCTCTTCGAGGTACGGCGCACCCGCGAGCCCTCGTGGATTCTTGGTAGTTGTAAGGGTTACCTTTCTGATTTTTCCAATGCTGGCCGACTTGATCCCGTCCAGACCTGCAATGGCTCCTGATGGCAAATATACCTTCGAGCCGTGCATTGAGGCCATTTTCTTGATCTCCCTGTAAAGGTCGGCATCGGCCAGCGCGCCGACGCTCATGATCATGAGGTTTTTGCCCATCTGCAGCGTTGATCTCGCAATTGCCGGGACTGCTCTTTGGGATGCGGCCTCGACTACCAGGTCGGACAGCCTGACCAGATCTTCCAGGTTGGCCTTGATGGGCTTCTTTTCAAGGCTATCGATCAATGCCAGGGCTGTATCGGGACTATGGTCGCATACCGCGACTAGATCAGCATCTATTTCTCCGCCATCTATTGCCCTGGCGATCTCCGTTCCTATGGCACCGCAGCCAACCAGCCCAATCTTCAGAGGCATCGGAGGCTATAAATCAATTGGATTTCAAAATCCTTGCGGTATGCAAAGGTCGGAGCTGGAGCGGTTCATATCTGAGGACCTGGGCGAGTGGGATGACTCCAGCACTTTGGTCCCTGAGATAGAGTCGCAGGCAACGGTAGTCGTCAAGGAGAACTGCGTGGTCAGCGGCCTTCGGGAGGCCGAGGAGATACTCAGGCATTTGTGCCTTGACGCAAATGCTCTATACGATGAGGGCGAGTTCGCGCCCGCAGGCTCAGCGGTTCTATCAATAAGGGGAAATGCCAGAAAGATACTCCAGGCCGAAAGGCTCGTCTTGAACTTCCTGGCAAGGATGAGCGGAGTCTCGACTCTGACGAGGGAGTGCGTCTTAAAGGTAGCCTCTGTCGCTCCAGGCGTCCGCGTGGCATGCACCCGAAAAACCACTCCTGGATTTCGCGTCTACGAGAAGAGGGCGGTATTTTTAGGCGGCGGCGATCCCCACAGGTTTAACCTATCGGGAGCCGTGCTAATAAAGGACAATCACATTCGCCTCCTGGGATTGGAGGAGTGTATCGCCAGGGCCAAGTCCAGGGCAAGCTTCACCAAGAAGATAGAGGTGGAGGTTGAAGATTTCGACCAGATGAAACGCGCAGCGGAGCTTGGCGTCGATATAATCATGTTCGATAATATGGCTCCATCCGATATAACGAGCGGCATAGACATTTTAAAAGCGATGGGGCTTAGGAGCGGCCTTATACTGGAGGCCTCAGGAGGCATCACCCCTGAAAACATAAAGGCCTACGCTGCGACAGGGGTGGATGTGATCTCTTTAGGGGCGCTTACAAGGAATGCCAGATGGATAGATATAAGCCTTGAAATGGAATAAGGTTCAAATGCCATGCTGACCAAAGGGCGGTAATGTCGCTTATGAAATCAAGGACCTGTATGCGATTGATCTACCTGATGGCCATTGTCTTCCTCGTGATGGCCGCCATGGCCAAGGAGGATGATGAAGATGATGACGAGGTTACCTTTGACGATTTCACTTTAAACGTCGGAGACCGCATAGAAATAGGCGACTACAGGGCGGACCTGATAGAGATTCAATCCGTAAGGGACGGCCTCGCCGTGTTCAGGGTTTCCAAGATAGGGGGCAGGCTCGACGAGCAGAGGGCTCTGCTGCAAAACAACGCCAATAACTTCGACGGCGGGGCGGAGGATGGCGGTTTGACCCTGACGCTCGACGAAATATTTGATGATGAGTCCGCCAAGGTCAGGGTAGAGTACATGGAGAGCTTGGGGAATGCCAGGCGGCGCTCCACAGGGCGGCCGGTGACCAGCACCGAGATGCCCAACCTGGTGCTCACAAAAGGCTTTGACAGGGACATCTTAAGCGTTGGAGACGACATCCAGGTCACAGTTGCTGTTAAAAATGTGGGCACCGGGACCGCCACAGAGGTTTCGGTGGATGATTTGCCCCCTCTTTCAGGATTTACCTATATTGCCGGTTATCCTCCCAAGATCAAGGACCGTCTGGATCCGGGGGAATCGGACGCTGCCGTCTACGTAATTAGCGCCGTCAAGGACGGAACCTATGTCGTCCCTGCCATTTCCGTGAGCTACCAGGATTCAAAGAATAACGTCAAGTCCAATACATCGGAGCCGTTCACAGCTACCATCTCTCCTAAAAGCCAGCCCAATCTCCAGATTACGCTTGGCCCCATAGATCCTCTAACTGAAGGGGGCGACGGCATGCTCAACGTCACAGTCGCCAATACAGGAAAGGCGTCGGCTACGAGAGTCGAGATCGCGGCTGAGACAAAGCCGTCCGCGGGGCTTCAGGTATCCGGCCTTGACAAGGCCTATTTCGAAATTCCAGCCGGCAGAGAAGAGACTTACTCGGCGGAAATACGGGGGGACAAACCCGGAACCTATACAGTGCTTCTAAAGGCAAGCTTCCTGGGAGAGGGCGAGTCCATGATTGCCGAGGGAAAAACTGATGTGGTAGTCCTGGAAAGAGAATATAAATATCTATATTACCTATTAATCCTGCCCGTGGTGCTGGTAGTTGCATGGATTTATAGAAGACACAGAGAGTATAAATATTGAAAAAGTCGATATCTCTAACAGGTCGCTTGGTATGAAAGCAATAGCCTAAAGACAGGATATGATATAATGCTCAATGTACTCATCCTCGGCGTTGGCCAGTGCGGGAACAGGATTCTCGACGCCATCAACAAGGAGGCCTTTGGAGGTGGCGGGGCCTCGAAGCTGGCTAAGTATTATCTGCGTCCCAAGTTTCCAAGCAGGGTAGAGACCCTGGCCATAAACACTGCTATAAATGATCTAAAAGAACTCAAATTCACGACCGCCAAGGACCGTCTCCATGTGCCCAACCTGCACGGCGTGGGTGCCAACAGAAATGTGGGCAAGCAGGGATTCTGGGATAACCACGACATGATCATGGAGGAGGTGGAGAAGAGGGGCGACTTCGATATCGCCTTCGTGATTACATCCACCTCGGGGGGAACAGGGTCTTCTTTTTCTCCGCTCATCATCCACGAGCTAAAAAAGCGGTTCAAGAGCATAACCGTCATTACGGTCGCCGTCCTTCCCTTCAGGGAGGAGGGCTCAATCTACCTGCAAAACGCTGCCTTCTGTCTGCGCGAGCTGATGGAGGTGGAGGCAGAGGGCCTGATATTGGTAGACAACCAGTACCTAAAAAGGCTCAGCGGGGATATCGCCTCAGCCTATGACAAGATCAACTCCATGGTTGCCCAGCGCCTGCTTTTCTTGATCGAATCCCTGGACAGCGAAATGCTCTCTGTGACCGACCTAGGCGATTTTAAAACCGTTATGAGCGGTGGGCTTCGCATTGCCACCATGGGATTTAGCCAGGCCGATAGGAAGAGCCCATCTGTAAAGCTGGCCATAGAAAACAGCCTTAAGCCCGGAAACCTCCTGTTCCCTGCCAACGTCGGCGAGGAGGCCGCGAGGGCAATGATCATCATTCAGGGCTCAAGGGAGCATCTGGATGTTGACGAGATCACAAAAGAGGTGGAGAAGCTCTCTGCCAGCGCAGGCCACGTCTTCAAAGGGCTTGTTGTTAGAAAGGGCTATCCAAAGGTTCTATCCATATTCACACTCACAAGCGTTCCTGAGCTGGAGGCCCTGTATGCCCAGGCTGCCAGGGCAATTCAGGAGGAAAAGGACAAGAAGCAGAAGGCAAGAAAGCAGCTGGACGATGCATTTGCCCACATAGAGGATCTGGAAGAGGTATATTAGCTAGTGGTATGGAGCATCGGCAAATGCCAATATTTTGCTCGTTTTTATCCTTTATTGGTCAAATATCGACTTTGTATCAGGCCATTTGGGAGGAGACGTAGGTATCTTCGAGGATATGACGATGGTTCCTCCCACCGTCCTGTAAGCAGGGATCTCCTCGTCCATCGGACCGAATGTGGCATATTTCGCGACCTCCGACCTGATCTCTTGGAGGTCTATTATTGCAGCATAAAAGGTCCTCATGAGCGGTCGTGCATCCACCTCGTCCTGATCTCCTTTGGGCATTGAATATGGAATGTCCCCTATGCCGTCTCCGTCCTGGTCTTCGCCTCGGTAATCGCTGTAATAGTTGCCAAACGTCGTGTTCCAGATATTTCGGCTGGAGTTGTCATAGCCGCTTATGGTGTTTCTGACGAAGTTGTTGCCGTAGACGAGATTGTTGTAGTTCTTGTCAAGCCTAATTCCGTGCTTGTTATCTGAGAGATTGTTTGCATAGATGGCGTTGAACCTGCACCCTTTCGTAAGCTCCACGCCGTTGAAGTTATCCCTTGCAGTGTTCCTAGCTACCACATTGTTGCTGCTGTTATCGAGCAGGCTGATTCCCATGCCGAATCCGCCAACGACATTTGGGTTGCTGTTCTCTACAGCTGCGTTGTCGATGACTGTATTGTTGTGGGCTCCTGCCAGAAATATTCCATAATAGCTGTGGTCGGCTTTATTTCTGCGGATATCGTTGTAGGACGAGTTCCACACAGCCAGGCCTTCTCTGTTATATGAGAGAAGGTTGTCCCGCACGCTGCAGTTCTTAGATTCCTTCAGCATGAGTCCTGCATGGGTGCTGTTTATGATGCTGTTGTTGGAAAACTCCATACACATGCAGTTCTCAGCATCAAGGCCGGATTTGCCGCAATTTAAAAAGCTGCAGCCTACAACCGCGCCGTCATCGCAGCCAAGAAGCTGTGCGCCCTGGTTGCAGCTTTCGAAGGTATTGTTTTGCAGGGATAGATCGGTTATTCCCTCTGCATAGATGCCAACCTCGGCCCCGAAGATCATAGTATCCTCTATTCTGGCCTGGCTGCCCCTTACAATTATGGCAGCATTTGGCAAATCCAGCTCCATTCCTGCTGCGGCTGCAGGGTTGTTCATGTAATAGTCGAACTTGGACTGTGAATCCTTGCCCACACCCTCTATCTTGAAGCCTGAGACGACGACTCCGTCTGTGTCGATGATTATGGCAGGCTTCTGAGTGACTGCGCGAAGCATTGGCCCGCCTGTGCCCTGTATGGTCAGGGGCTTATCCACCTGGAATGAGCTGTAGCTTCCGGGGCCCACGAGAATCACGTCGCCGGGGCTGGCAGATTCAATGGCCGTCTGGATATCGGCTCCTGATTGGACTGTGGCGGCGGAGGCCGATAGAGAAAAGAGAACTAAAGCAAGAGCTATGCAAAGGCCTGTGCAAAGATTCAAGCTCAGGCCAAATATCGCAAGGCATCTATCAATGCCTGAAGTGCCGCATGCCCGTGAAGACCATGGACATGCCGTGCTCGTTTGCAGCGTCGATGACCTCGGCATCCCTGATTGACCCTCCTGGGTGTACTACTGCAGTCGCCCCGGCCTTGAACGTGGCATCCAGGCCGTCCCGGAACGGGAAGAATGAATCGGTGGCGGCAACAGTGCCCCTCGTATCTAGGCCGTGCTCCTCGGCCTTCTCTGCGCCAAAGCGGGCAGAGTCCACGCGGCTCACCTGACCTGATCCTATGCCTATCGTCTGGTTCTCTGTGGTGTAAACCAGTGCATTGGACTTAACGTATTTGGCCACCTTCCAGGCGAACCTCAGCGCCCTTGTCTCCTTCTCAGCGGGGGCCCTCTTTGTTACCACCTTCCACTCTTTAATGTCCTGTGTATCGTAATCCTGGAGCATCATGCCGCCGAATATGCTCTTTTGATAATGCCCGCCGTAAAGCTCCTCCTTTTGGGCGAGCAGATTTCCAATATCCAGGACTCTTCTATTGGGCTTCTTCTCTGTAAGGACCTTCAGGGCATCCGGCTCGTATCCGGGTGCAAGCAGGACCTCCACGAAGCTGTCGCCGATGGCGCGGGCAGTGTCCGCGTCAACGGGCCTGTTGAAGCCTATCACTCCGCCAAAGGCCGACTTTGGATCTGTGGCAAATGAAAGCCGGTAGGCCTCTTCCTGGGTATTTCCATAGGCCACGCCGCAGGGGTTGGCATGCTTGACTATTACCGACAGGGGTTTTTCGGCCTTTGTTCCATCGTATTGTGAGAGGTCGATCAGCATTTCGAGAACGGTCTCAGCATCGACAAAGTTGTTGTAGGACATCTCCCTGCCGTTGAGCTTCTTTGCGTTATGGAGCCCGATGCCCCCAGGCTTCCTGTAGAGCGCTGCCTTCTGGTGCCAGTTCTCACCGTAGCGGAGATCCTGCACCTTTTCAAAGGCACTCACTGAATACGCAGGCAGGCCGTCCTTATCGCCCTGAAGTGCCTCAAGCAGCCTTGAATCGCTCTCAATGCATTTGAAGAGGGCGTGGGCAGCTAGATCTCGATACGTCTCATCGCGAATGCCCCCCGTCTCTCTGATCTCCTCAAAGACAGCCTTGGCCTTGGAAGCGCCCATCAGCACAGGGCACCCATAGCTTATGGCCTGACGTACTATGACTGAGGCGTTTGGGCTTGACCCAAAGCCGCAGCTGCATAAAAGAGCGCATCCGTCGCCGTTGTCTGTGAGAGAATCGCATATTTGCAGCCCAAGCTGTTTCACGCTTGGCAAAAGGGCATCAATTTCCTGGGATTGATCGTCCAGGACCATTACTTGCCTGATCTGCATTGAACCTCACTTGTTTCGGCGCTTACGCTATTTTAACTTTTTGCAGGGTGGTGTCTCAGGGTGGCGGGCGATCTACAATCATAAGAAAATTATTTATTAAGAGTTACAATTGAATCCCGCGAGGCGGTGATCGATGAATCGAGATCATTTTTTAAAGAGGCGAGATCAACAATAGTGCATGGATCTCAAGGATGCGATCCGGCCCCATCCGCAGGGCTTTACCATCAGCTTCGAGGTGGTTCCGGGCTCATCGGAGCTGGCAGTCCCTTCCGGCTTCAATCCCTGGAGGAAATCGCTTTTAGCCAGGCTTACGGAAGAGCCCACAAGAGGGAAGGCCAACCGCCAGCTGGTGGAAGCGGTATCCGATTTGTTCTCCCTGCCCAGAGGAAATGTAGAGGTGTTAAGCGGACACAAAAGCGCGAGGAAGGTGCTGCTGGTGCGCGGGATTGGAATGGATAGGGCCCTGGCTCTTCTGGATACCGGACTATCGTAATTGGGGCGCATAGATGCAGGATCGCCGACAAAAGAGGACCTACGACCTGGATGCCCTGGAGGAGCAAATATCCGCCCTGGTCGAGGCCTCCTCCAATGGCGCGGCGGTCATCGTTGAAGGGATGCGCGATATGAGGGCGCTGCGTGCGTTGGGCGTTTCAGGGCCGATCGTCATGGCGTCGCGAAGCCCGGCTCTGGGGCTCGCAGAGGATGCCGCCCGCAAATACAGCGAAATCGTTGTGCTCACCGATTGGGACCAAAAAGGGGATGAAATGGCCCGGACGATTGCGCAGCACCTGAGATCCGCCGGAGTTCGCGCCGATCTTGACATAAGGGGCCGGCTTAAAAAGCTTGTCAGAAAGGAGATAAAGGATGTTGAGAGCCTGAGCCTTTATGTGGAGAGAATGAGGGAGCTTTGTGGAAGGAAGGGATAAACAGCCTCTTTCGTCCGGAACGGTGTTTGCGATGGTTCAGAGAATTGCTGTTACAGGATCGCCGGGTGTGGGCAAATCCACGCTGGTGCAAAAGTCTGTGGCTTTGACCGGCTGCCGCGTAGGGGGGGTGCTGGCCAGGGACAAGCAGTTTAAGGATCGGCGGGTGGGCTTTGAGCTGCTGGATCTGGCCACGGGCGCTACGGGAATTCTGGCCGATGAGGCGGGAAGCGGCCCTCAGCTGGGGAAGTACCGAGTGCATCCGGAAGATTTGGATCAGATCGGGGCGCGGGCGGTTGAAAACGCTCTTTCCTGCGATCTCATAGTTGTAGACGAGGTGGGCCCAATGGAGCTTACATCCAAGAGGTTTGTCATGGCTGTTGAAAAGGCCCTTTCCGGAGACAAGCCAATGCTGGTCGTTCTTCATGAATGGTCGCAGCACAGATTGGCGAGGAAGATACGCGGGACATTCAGGGTGGTAACCGTGACTCGGGAGAACAGGGATGTTTTGGTAAAGGAAATTGCAGAGGGCCTTCGCTGCCGGTAGCTCTTAAGCCCTGCTCCAGGCTGACTGTCTTTAATAATGCTTGCAATAAAAATTAATACAATTTATGATTTGCTCACAAAGTGTCTCAAAAACGCTAATATGCATTGCAGTTCGATGTTGAAGCAGCCCCTGCTGTGTCTGCAGGTTGTGCAGGAGGTCCTGCATGTTACCACTATTACCACGAGGACTTCCTGCTTTTCTGATGAACGCATCGCCTTCTGGCGAATGCCTCACTACACCCATTATCAGTGCCCAATATATCTATTTTAAGCCCAGCTCCTCAGCTCTATCCATTGCCTCTTTTGCCTGGGCGTCGCGGCCCAGGGCCTTTTGCGCAATGCCCATATTCTTCCAGGCGGTGGCATATGACGGCTCTATCTCAATTGCCTTGCGAAAACACATTATGGCCTCATCGCGACGGCAAAGTACGCCAAGCGCCACGCCCTTGTTATTCCAGGCGTAGATATCGAAGGGATCTATCATGATCGCCTCTTCATAGCTCTCGACGGCCTCTTCGTGTCTTTTGAGGTTGTCTAAGGCAGCGCCACGGTTGTTCCATGCGCGCCGACCGTCCGCGCCTCCGGGATTTTGCTCAATTGCCCGCGCATAGCTGGCAATCGCATCCTCGTATCTCCCCAGGTTATGCAGGGCAAAGCCCCTTACGATCCATGTCCTGGCATTATTTGGATTTTGGGCTATTGCCCTATTGCAGGACTCCAGTGCCTCCTCAAATCTGCCCAGCTGATTTTGGGCGACTCCCATGTTCCTCCAGGCATTATCATTTGAAGGCTCAAGCCTGACTGCGATGGCGAGGGCACCGATCGATTCTTCGTAACGTCCCGTTTTTCGTAGACCGATGCCTCTCTGATACCACATCCGGGGATTGGATTCATCTCCATTCATTTCCCCGTCCCTTTCATCTCTTGGTTGCGCCATGCCCTTCAACTCTGTCTTCTGCCGACACAATGATTCATACTTCAACCGCAAGGTCTTTATCAAGGCTTATCTGCCTATAAGCTTATACAGGCCGTATATCGGCCAATATATGCCCTACAGTCAAGGCCATATGATACCAATGATTATACAGCAAAGTATATATTATACATGCTACTATACTATCTCTAAATATCTAGGGGGTAGTCCTGGAGGGGTGGAGTGAAACCACAGCAGTCTGAGATAATGGGTCGCCTAGTCAGGTTCCTTGATCTAGATGCTGATGGGCTCAGGCGGTTCGTCCTTCAATCAATAGTCGAGGCTCGCGAATTTACTGTGGCCTCGCTTCACGAGATCGTTAGCCTGAGATTTAGCGTCTCGAAAAAGGTCGTGGCCTCGATGATTGGATATATCTGCTCGCGGCTGGGAATTCTGCATGTTATCAAGAGGTCCTATCGGTCTCCCAAGACCTATGTTTTGCGGGACGAGTATGCAGAAATAGCCCGATGGGTGCTCTTCGGGCCCTTATGACCTCTGTGATGAAGGCGCCGAGAACGGCAACCACTATTAAGATCAGGTCCAAATCAGAGTACGCCATAAGCAGATCCAGAGACCCTTACCATGAGCTGATGCAGAGGCTTTTTCAGGACGAGACTACGGCTCTGCGCGGAAGGAAGTTTCTCGCCATCGTCGAGGAGCGTCAGAAAGGTGGAGACCCATTAAAGGCCGGAGAATGGAAGGCGCTTTTGGATGAGCTGGACGTGAGCAGGTCTGCCTTCTACGCCATGAGAAATAAGCTGCTGGGGGCGGGGCTGATATCCAACAAGGGCGGCGAGTATAAGCTCTCCGGTATGTTCAGCCGAGACCTCATGGATATGGCCCGCTGGTGGTGGACAGCGGTCCTGGACAATAACCTGGACAGCTTATAGGAAATTTATACGCACTCCTGCAGGTCCTTTATCTGTTTCTCTATTGTCTCTACCACTTTGGCGTTCTCCATGTATTCAAGATTCCCCTGGCAGAAGGGACAGATGAAGTTAGCCTCGCTTGCCTCGTCGAAGACGAACCTGGCACAGCCCTCGGTGCAGGCATAGAATATGTTGTTCTTCTCATAGGACAGCCTCTCGTCAAGCTTTCGGAGCAGCCTCTTGGCCTCCGACTCCAATGCCTTGTCGAAATTTTCGGGGCATAGCTGCCAGAGATACGTCAGCCATCCTGAATCGGGATCGCGCTTTCGCCTGTAAACTGCCAGCCTGTGCTCGTAAAGCAGATAGAGCGTACGCCTGACAGTGTTTAAGCTTATTCCGGTCATCTCAGCCAGACGTTCATCGGTTATCTCGTCCTTCGGTATGCACTCTACAATTCTTAAGCCCTCTTCGCCGACGAGTTTGTTCAGGTATGCCCTATGAATCAATTCCTCAATTAAGGTCAATGAATCGTTCTCCATTAGTTTGGTTTTTAAATTATATTTCTTTATGGTCCATGTAGCTGCAAACTATCCATAATGAATTTTTAATTATAGTGGGGACAAAGGAATTATCAACCAATTCTTCGGCCTGAGCTCTCTTCCGCATCCAGCCAACTATGAATCAACTTTACTTTATATTCTCCTCTTCATCTATATAATCCTCATCGTGAAAATATTTTTTTGACAGTTAATGTGAACATGCATCTCTTTTTATTATATGAGCAAATGTGTAGGAATTATTGTTAAGATAAACACCGAAAAATTAAAAAAACTAAAATTAGAAATAAATAAGCGGATAGAATTCGGGACTAGCTTTCGTCTGTAAGAAGGGTTTTTAATCTCTGTATGGACTGCATGGCCTTATTGGCCTCATTCAATTTCTCCTGCTCATAGAAGTGGAGTATTTCCTCAATTGGCGTGCGCAGCTTGTAGACCTTCATTGGTCTTCCTGTGCCGTCGCTCTTGCAGACCTTCTCCTCTATCCAGTTGTTCTTGCGAAGCGTTCTTAAAGCAATGCTCACCTCAGGCTGTCGAAGATCCGATCCTCTCTCAATATCGCGGGACGTGGCCTCAGTGCCGCTGGCGAGATAGGCGAGCATATTGGAAACTTTCCTCGGAACTCCAAGGCTCCTCAAAGTCTCCACAACCTCTATGTCCTTCTCGTCAAACCTCAATACGAAAGACTCCTTCATTATCATCTGCTCCCTTTATTCTACTCCCTTTATTGCTCCCTTAAGATTAGATGATGTACCTTATGCTATAAATAGTTTATTTCTGTAAAATAAATCTTTACTATTATTACTACACAGCAGAGGCTTTGTGATAATTAATCACTGTGTAAAAATTTAAACTAATTACCTCTTATCTTATTCACAAAATTCCTCTTCTTCTCCACAGCCCTCCGTGCTGCCAGATCCACCAGCCTCTTCATATCATCGATGTCCCGGCTGGCGTCCTGTCCCACAGCCTTTTTGATCGGGGTATAGGCGGATTCCCTGAACCTCGGGGCAAAGTCGGTTGCCTGGCCATCGATATGCAGCTCTGCTCCGCTGCCCTCCTCGACGCTGCCTATTTCGTCCACTGCCACCCCGGCATCCTCGATGGTTCGGGCTATTTCGCGCGCCTCTCCGCGCGGGGCGATGATCAGCAGTGCATCGATGGAGACTCCAAGGTAGTCTATCTCAAGCGAGTCGAGCATCTTCTTCACGCGTGGATTAACGAGGCGGCGCATGCGATCCTCCTCGAAGACCAGCTTGACCCCTGCGGTGTAGGCAATTTCCTTGGCATCTCCGCGAATTCCGCCGTTTGTGACGTCCGTCATGGCATGGATGTCCAGGTCCTTTTGGAGCAGGGCCTCGCAGGCCTCCAGGAACTTGATGTTCAGAGTCTCGTTAACGACCTCATGCCAGCCGTAGTAGAGCGCTGCAGCGCAGACGGTCCCCCCTCCGGCGCCCTCCGTCATCATGATAACGTCTCCCGGACGGGCATCCTTTCGTGGGGTGAGCTTATCCGATACGCCGACTGCTCCCACGCAGCCCGTAAGGCGATCTCCGATGACCATATCGCCGCCGATGCGCAGAGTGCTGCCCGTGATCAGAGGAACCTCTATCAGCTCTGAGACGGTGGCGATTCCTGCGATGTGGTCGAATAGCTTTGAGACGTCCCCATCGTCTGCAAGGTGGATGTCAGAGAGCAGCGCTACAGGCCTTGCGCCCATGACATAGACGTCTCTGAGCGCTGCCCGGGTGACGTGAAATCCCGCCAGGAAAGGATAGTCGCTTAAGCGGGAGTGCATGCCGTCCACAGTCACTGTGATGTACTGGCCGCCAGCCTTCACCACACCTGAATCGTCCAGCTGGGCGGAGTCGACGACTGCTCCCGTCCGGCCGATGACCTCTGCGATTTTGGTGTGAGTATAGAAATCGCCAGAGCCGCGGGAGCCCACGCCGAAGTCGCCCATGCTGACCCCGACGCTCTCAAGCCGGAATACCTCTCCACTCGGATTTAATGTGGCCCTTGCCTCCTGGATGACGGCCCTGGCGAGGCCCTCGGCCTTCGGCACGGGGATGTCCTTAACCTCTCTGATTAGAGCTACCAGCTTTTCCTCTAAATCGGGGTCGTCCTTTCGAAGCCCCCTTTTCGCAAAGCCTTCCAGATCCATGTGGGCAGATCATTCCTGCACCCTTAAAAAGGTCATCTCCTAAAAAAGAGCCTCTCCAGCTCCTCTGGGGTCAATGCCACCATCACCGGCCTGCCGTGGGGGCAGGTCAGAGGATTTTGACAGGCGTAGAGTTTCTTAATAAGGGCGTTCATCTCCGGTAAAGAAAGCTCCCTGCCCGATTTTATGGAGCCTCTGCATGCCAGAAGCTTGAGTATGTCCTCTCTTGATGTATCCATTACACCGACCTTGCCGAGCGCAAAGAGGGACCTCAGCACGTCGTGCACCGCCTCGGGGCTCTCAATCCTGCGGCCGACGGCTGGAACTGCCCTGACGTGGTATGTCTTTCCCCCAAAAGGCTCTATCTCAAAGCCGATCTCCTGCAAGACGTCCTTCCATGAGCCGATCAGGATCTGCTCGTTTGGGGCAAGCTCTATGGTCACGGGCTCTGCCAGCTCCTGGGAGATCCTCTTTTCGCTGTAAAGCTCCTTTAGCCGCTCGAACCTTATCCTCTCGGCTGCTGCATGCTGGTCGATAATCAGCAGTCCCTGGTCGCTTTCTGCCAGTATGTAGAGCTTCCTTATCTGGCCAAGGATCTTTATCTGGGGGACAGATCCGGCAGCAGGGATATCTGAAACAACGGCAGCAGCGGATTCTAGGGCCGGAGAATACGAGGATGGGGAAACGGGCATCTCCACATCGCTGCCTGTTGCCGTCACATCCAGAGGCAGCGTCTTTTGCTCGCTGCTATGGCTTACAACCGACCCTTTCGTCGACGGAATCTCAACCCTCGGCATCTCTCCCGGAAGCCTTGCCTCGGCCTCTGCCGCTTTGGCCATCAGGGCCTTGCCTACGGCGCAGGTTATGGCGGCCGAGATCTCCTCCTCCCGAAGGAGCCTGATCTCCCTCTTGGTCGGATGGACGTTCACGTCCACCAGCTCAGGACTGATCTCCAGCGAGAGAACGGCGATGGGGCTTCGTCCCGTTGGTATGATGCTCCTGTAGGCATCCCTCAGAGCAGATGTGAGCGCCCTTGAGTAGACCGGCCTGCCGTTGACGAAAACGAATATCCTGTCGGGGCTGCTCCGCGTGGAGAGGGGGTCGCCTGCGGCTCCGCATAGCCTCCAGCCCCGTCCCTCGGCACTAAAGGGCGTCATGCCCTTCATGGTCTTCAGGTCGAATACCTTCAAAAGCACATCGTCCCAGCTGGAGGATCTGCTGGACCTAAAGAGGGTGCGCCTGCCTGAGAAAAGCTCGAAGGATATTTCGTAGTTGATTATGGCCATCTCGGTTACTGCATCGACGACGTGCACCAGCTCGGCGTCTTTGCCTTTAAGGTGCTTTCGCCTTGCTGGGACATTATAGAACAGCTCTCCGACGGCTATGCTCGTGCCTATGGGGCAGCCGATATCTTTCACCTCGACGATTCGGCCGCTTTCCATCCGCAGGTACGTTCCAGTAGAGGCCGACCTGGTCTTCGTGTGAACCTCGATGCTTCTGGCGACGCTCGCAATGCTTGCCAGGGCCTCGCCCCTAAATCCCAGAGTCTCGATCCTATCCAGGTCGTTTGCGCCCGCGATCTTCGATGTGGCGTGCTTTTGGAAGGCCAGCGGCAGATCCTCGGCCTCGATGCCGCTGCCGTCGTCTGTCACCTTGATCAGGCTCTTACCGCCCTCTGCGACCTCGATCAGGATTTTTTTTGCGCCCGCGTCTATCGAGTTCTCCACAAGCTCTTTTACAGCTGAGGCGGGCCGCTCGATCACCTCGCCTGCGGCGATCTTGTTTATGGTGTCCTCATCAAGGAGTTTGATTCTATGCATGGGCGTCTCTTGGTTTTCAAAACGAATTTTTATGTTTAAATGCCTTCTTCGAGATGATGGCAGGGTTTGGAAAATATAAATATCTTCTATCATCTGCCCAGCATGAGCCCTTGCCTTGAGACAATTAGTGTTTAAGTCACAGCGTGAGTGGCATGTCGCTTACTCATTGCAGGTTCCCCGTGGCCACGGGGTCAGGGGGGCCGTCCGGCCTTGAGGACAGCCCCCGCAGCACTCGCGCGAAAACAGGCAACGCGCGGAGTCCCAAAACAAGTAGGAACTAAGTTCAGTAGAGATACGGTTTTTCTGATGTTTTAGATCTAATATTACGCTTCGTCCTGTCTTCCCCTCATCTTCTCCTGATACTCAGCCAGCTTGCTATGCGCCTCGCGCGGAGTCATCGAATCGAGGTCCAGCCGAAGGATCTCCTCCGCTACAGGATCGCCTTCCACCTTCGTCTCCTTCAAGCCCGGTTCCCCGCCCGGCTGGTCGAAGAAGATCAGCTGGGTGTACTTCGACGGCCTCCTGCCTCTGCCCCTCTTCGAGCCGGCCAGCGGCTCCACCACCGCCTCCTTCTCGATCTGTTTTAGGATCTCGTCCGCCCTCCTAGTCACGGCCTCGGGAACGCCCGCCAGCCTGGCGACGTGGACGCCGTAGCTTTTGTCGGTCGCTCCCGGAACGACGGTTCGAAGGAATGTGATCGAGCCCTTCTCCTCCTTGACGGCTACGTTGAAGTTCCTGGCAGCCGGAAGGACGCCCTCCAGCTGGGTAAGCTGGTGGTAGTGCGTTGCGAAGACGGCCTTTGCCTTGACAACGCTATGAAGGTGCTCTGAAATTGCCCAGGCGATGGAAAGACCGTCGAATGTGCTCGTGCCTCTTCCTACCTCGTCCAGCAGCACCAGGCTGTCCTTTGTGGCGAATCTAAGGATGTTCGCAATCTCCGTCATCTCGACCATGAAGGTGCTTTGCCCTGCTGAGAGATCGTCGTAGGCCCCGACACGGGTGAAAATGCGGTCCACCAGGCAGAGGCTGGCATGGCTCGCAGGCACGAACGACCCTGCCTGGGCCATGATGGCGGCGAGTGCTATCTGGCGCATGAAGGTAGACTTTCCCGCCATGTTCGGGCCTGTGAGTATGACGAGGCGGCAGCTGTCGCTGTCCAGGTTTACGTCGTTTGGGACGAACCTGCCCTTCATGGCTGAGTCGAGCACCGGATGCCTGCAGCTTCGAAGGGCGATCCTCCCCTCAGAGTTGAACTCGGGCTTGACGAGGGAGTTTTCCAGGGCTGCAGCTGCGAAGGCCAGCAGCACGTCCAGCTCCCCGATTGCTGCGGCCTTGAGCTGTATCTCCTGGGCCCTGGAGGCGATATCAGACCTTATGCGTGAGAAGATCTCCTGCTCCATTGCATAGGACCTCTCCTGGGCCGAGAGTATTTTGGACTCCATCTCTTTAAGCTCCGAGGTGATGAACCGCTCGGCATTGGCCAAAGTCTGCTTGCGGATGTAATCTTCAGGGACCAGATGCAGGTTCGGCCTTGAGACCTCAAGGTAGTAGCCGAATACGCCCGTGTACCCGACCTTGAGCGACCTGATTCCAGTTCTCGTCCTCTCGGAGTTCTCGAGACGGGAGATCCAGCCCTTGCCGTCCCGGAGCAGGCCTTTGAGCTGGTCCAGCTCGGCATCGAAGCCGTCCTTGATTGCGCCGCCCTCCCTCAGGCTGGCAGGTGGGTCATCTGCTATCGATCTATCTATCAGTGCTGCCACATCCTCCATAGGCCCAAGCCTTCCCTTCAGCTCCTGGAGATACGGAGAAGATGCGCTTTCCAGCGCCTCGCGGATTGTCGGCAGCCTCTGGAGTGATGTCTTCAGGACGATCAGATCTTTGGGATTGGCTGTGCCGCAGGAGACCCTGCCTACCAGCCTCTCCATGTCGGATGCCCCCTTCAGCTCCTCGCCCAGGCCCTCTCGCAGCAGGGGATTTTTGGTCAGCTCCTCGACGCCGTCCAGACGCATCCTTATCTTTTCGATGCAGAGAAGCGGCATTTGTATCCATCTCGACAAGGTCCTGGACCCCATGGGCGTCTTGGTCCTGCTCAGGAACTCGAGCAGCGTTCCCCTGCGGGATCTGTCCCTGATGTTCCTCTGGATCTCGAGGTTTCGCAGGGTGACCTCATCCAGCATCATGAAGTCGGAGCCGGAGTACTGCCTTATCTCTCCGATATGGCCGAAGGCATCGAAGTGGGACCTGTGGAGGTAGGTGAGGATTGCGCCGCAGGCTCTGGCGGACAGCTCCTTGCCAGAGCATTCGGCAAAGTCGGATCCGAACTTCGCGGCCAGGGCCGCTTGGGCGCTCTCCAGGGAAAATGCCTCTTCCACGACCTGCACTCTGTATCCTTCCAGAGCGTCTAAGGATATCTTCGATGGGGCAATGCACTCTGCAGGCCGAAACTTGGCCATCTCGGCCGCCACTCTTTCAGAAGGGACCTCGGTGGTCAGGAACTCCCCGGTGGACACGTCCACGAATGCTATGCCCGCCCTTCCCTCCTCCACGATGAGTGCGCCCAGGAAATTATTGGAGGATTCTTCCAGCATTGATGGCTCGATGACCGTGCCGGGAGTGACAATGCGGGTGATCTCCCTCTTGACCAGGCCTTTGGCAGTCTTGGGATCCTCAACCTGGTCGCATATCGCAACCTTATGCCCGGCCTTGATGAGCCTTGAGAGATAGGCATCAAGGGCATGGTAGGGCACCCCTGCCAGGGGGATTCTGTTGCCTTCGTCATCTCTCTGGCGGGAGGTAAGCGTGATGTTCAGGTCGCGGGCGACGATGACAGCATCTTCGTTGAAGGTCTCGTAGAAGTCGCCTACTCTGAACAGCAGTAGCGCGTCCGGGTACCTCTGCTTCTCCCGGTAGTACTGCTCCATCAGAGGCGAGAGTCTGGGTGAGGACATTTTGGGATTTCCTTTAGGTGTTTTGATTTGGGATAGATGATCTTCTATGGCTAAAAAGCATTCTCGATAAAATCAATCTGGCGGGCGCTGGGCGGGGATGGGGGCGCATTCGCGGTATTCTGGGACGACGACGAAAGGATGGGCGGGCTCGCTCGCGCGCGCGTGTGCTTTTAGGTAGCGGCTCTTGCAGCCGGGGCCGGATTAGTATCATGAACACGCCAACAGCGCCTTCACCAGCCATAGGCAACATTCAACTCCCGGGCAGCAATTGTCAGGGGAGCGGACGAGGAGCCCACCTTCGCAGCTGGGAGACGCCATCCCGCCCGGCCGCACGCCTAGGCCCGCTCGCGCGCGTTGGGCTGTGGGCTGGCCTCGGACAGGCTCTCACAGACTGAGGCCCAGCCCATGGGCAGGGCGGTCGCTAAGGCGTCGGCG
The DNA here is from genome assembly GCA_964534145.1 of uncultured Methanotrichaceae archaeon. Taxonomy (GTDB): domain Archaea; phylum Halobacteriota; class Methanosarcinia; order Methanotrichales; family Methanotrichaceae; genus CAWJYS01. The sequence goes on from CAZHNU010000001.1 coordinate 129,854, forward strand.
CCCTGCCGAGACTGAATGATGCAACAAGAGGTAGTCACAGGCAATATAAGCACCATTTTAAGAAAGGATTGGTGACCATCTCAGGAAAACTGGATGATCGAGAAAGATGACTGAGTATTTGATCATCATCGAAAAAGCTGAACGCAACTATGCAGCCTACTGCCCAGATTTGCCAGGTGTCATAGCTACTGGCGAAACGAAAGAGGAAACTTTGAAGCTGATGAAGGGGGCAATAGAATTCCACCTTGAAGGGATGAGAGCCGAATGCCTGAGCCGACGACGACGGCCGCCTCTCTGGATGTGAGCGTGTGAAAGGCAGCGGCCAGGCCCGCTGATTAGAGCTGTTGCCTCTCCCGACATCTAAAGCATTTGCACTTTGTTTTTTCCTTTGCCGCCAGATACATTTTTTGTCCAGGGTTAGAAGCGGAACATCTTCCAGCTTCGCCGCTGCCAGAAAAGGGAATCATAAAATGTCGTCCCTACACGCAGCTTGTAGTCATAAAGTATCGTGTAATCACAACATATTTGCATTTTTCCAAGATGGAATCTTATCGTGCTTCCCGGAGAAGGCCGCATCATGCCTATGGACAGGTCTCGCTTTTTGTGGTCGGGTCTCGAACCATGAGCGTGTTCAGCGTAATCAGGACGGCAATAACCGTAAAGGCGACGATGCACCCGGTAACACCGTAAGCGTCAGCTGTCAGTCCCGCGATCAGTGGGCCAATTACCACCCCTGCCATTCGTGCTGTATTGAATATGCCGAAGATCTCGCCCCGCCGTGAGGTGCAGGTCGTGTCGGCGATGAGGGCAGCTGCCGCGGGATTTCCAATTCCCAGGCCCACGCCGAGGGCTGCCAGAAGGAGCATGGCCTGCAGCACGCCTCCGGCAAAGATGAGCAGGCCGAAGGAGACGGTTCCCAATAGGCAGCTGAAGACTATGAGCCGCTTTCTTTTCCCCCTGTCCGCCTGTCTCCCGAAGTAGATGTTGGAGACTGCCATCGTTCCTCCATAAACCAGATAGAGAAGGCCGACCTCAATGGTGGACAGCCCAATTTCTGAGGCGTAGCTTGGAAGCATTGTGAAGTTGAATCCTCCTACTATTCCCATCCACAGCACGACGCCGCAGCAGGCTATGAACGTGGCCAGATATCCCGGCAGTACTAGCTTTTCTTTGGGCCCTTCAATTGGTGCGATCAGCACGCTTCCTGAACGGACATCTCTCCTGCTTGGCTCCTTCACTTTGGCGAATACTATCAGGACGGATGCCAGCCCGAGTAGAGCCCAGAAGTAAAACGGCGCCTCCAGGCCGAACATGTCGTAAAGCATTCCTCCTATGAGCGGTCCTAAAGCCAAAGCTGAATAGAATGAGGCGTTGTACCATCCCATGGCAGCCCCTCTGCTGTGGCTGTCCGCCTGCTCTATTATCAAGGCCATGGCCAGTGGCCAGACCGCTGAGGCCCCAACGCCTCCAATCATCCTTATCGGTATGAGAAGATAGGCATTGGCTGCATAGATGTACAGCGGGGGCATAATGGTAAAGGAGACAAGTCCCAGGAGAATCAATCCCTTCCTGCCTATTCGGTCGGACAGTCTTCCTATAGGTATCTGCGTGACAAGCTGGACTGCCCCGTAAACTGAGACGATGATGCCGAGCAGCGTATAAGAGGCTCCGAGGTCGATGATGTAGAGGGGAAAGATCGGGGCAACCAGCGAAAAGCCTAAAACTGCTACGAATACTGAGAGGTACAGCGGAGCTAAGGCGTTGCCTTTACGCAGAGCAACAAGTTGCCACACCTTAAAACTTCAGCTCCATGCCAAGAATTGTCTGGGTATAGGTGACTCCGTTGATCTCCCGGACGCTGAGCACTGCCCTGTTGAGGTCTGATATGCTCTCCACGTCCGCTATGGCAATGAAGTCCCTCTCGCCGTATACGGGAACCACCTCTCTAATTCCCCTGATCTTCTCCAGGGCGTCATGAACCGATTTCTCAGTTCCCGGCTCGACGTTGATCATGATAAATCCCTTCAACCAGGCCACCTCACGAATGCCTTCTTTAATGATCTCTATTAGCAATTATTATGATATTATTCCTTTCCTTTGTCCGTCTCTGATGAGGCCTGTGCGATCATGGACTTTATGACCTCGATCTCCTCCTCAAAGCGCTCCATCGGCTGGACCTCCACGGCCTTCATCATGCATTCGAGTGCCTCCTCCAGCCTTCCCATGCCCGCCAGCACCGCCGCCTTGGCCTCCATGTCCAGGGCATCGCCGCCTATTTTCAGGACCGTGTCGTAGCATTGCAGGGCCTCATCAAATCTCCCCATGCTTCTGAGGACAAATCCCTTGTTCCTTAAGGCATCCAGATTCTGGGGATCCAAAGTTAGCGCTTTATTGTAGGATTCCAGGGACTCCTCCATCCTGCCCAGCCGGAAGAGGGCCACACCTCTGTTGTTCCAGGCCTCAGTGATCTCGGGGTTAAGGCTTATTGCCCTGTCAAAGGTCTCCAGCGCCTCGGAGAACTGCATTCGCCTGACCAGGTCCATGCCCTTGTGGATCAGCACCTTCTCTTTGGTGTTCATGATCTCACATGTATCCCTGTATATGGCTGGAATCTTCTGCATGGCTCTCAGAGACCGCATCCGCATGTCCGGGCTTTTTGATCTCGCCGAAGAGCCGCTCATAGTCCTTTATGTGGCCGTTTAGCCAGTTGGCCAGCTCTTTTGCGGCTAGCGGAGACAGTATGATTTCAGCATCGATCTTTCTCTCAACAACTGTCATCTTCTTGCCGCCCTCCACCAGGGCTTTGGGCGAATCGTTGTAGAAGGCAATCCTGAAATCATAAGGGCTGTGGCCGCCGATAGCTCCAATCGCGTAGACCTGGCGGAACTCCGGGCTTCTTTTAATCTCCACTGAAACTTCCATGGCTGCGAATTATTGCTCAAGCTTAAAATAGGTGGTGATCTTTCCTTAAAGGCCGCTTTGCCGTGTTCATAACCTTTCATCGAAACGTATTTAGATGACCTCGCTACTTGTGGTGGCGATACTATGATTGGGGTCTTAGGGTTAGAAGACGGCACGAGGCTGGAAGGTTACGGTTTTGGCGCGCCGGGCGTGGTTTCCGGGGAGCTTGTATTTACTACCATCATGTCCGGTTACGAGGAGGCACTGACCGATCCGTCCTATCACGGGCAGATGTTGATGTTCACCTACCCCCTGCAGGGGAACTACGGGGTTTCGGGGGAGAACTTTCAATCGGACCAGATGTGGCCCAAGGCAATGGTTTGCAGGGAGGTTTGGGACCGGCCCACTCACTACAAGAGCATCAGGACGCTTGATAAATTCCTGGTCGACGAGGGCCGTCCGGGAATATGTGGGGTGGACACCAGGATGCTCACCCTGAAGGTCAGGAACCAGGGGGTGATGAGGGCGACGCTGGCTGTGGGCGAGGCCGATGAGGTGTCGGGCCTGGATGTCGTGAAAACGGCCCGCTCTCTTCCGTCCATCTCAGACCAGGACCTTTTGGGGGATGTGACCTGCAAGGGACCCTATCACATCAGGGGAAAAGGCCCCAGGATTACAATGATCGACCTGGGGATCAAGCGGCATATACTAAGCAGCCTTTCGGCCAGGGGATTTGATATCCAGGTTCTTCCGGCTCACTCCAGCATATCCGAGATAGAGGCCACGAGACCTGAGGGCCTGTTCTTCTCAAACGGCCCCGGGGACCCTGAGCGCGCCCTGGAGGCCATAAACGCGGTGAAGCATTTCGCAGGGCAGATACCGGTGTTTGGAATTTGCCTTGGCCACCAGATCATATCCTTGGCCATGGGGGCACAGACATTCAAGCTTAAGTTCGGCCACCACGGCGGAAACCAGCCGGTAAAGGATCTGGCGAGGGGCATAGTGTACATCACATCTCAGAACCATAACTTTGCCGTTGTTCCCGGCTCGGAAACAGGAACGGGCCTGGAGATCACGCAGCTTAACGCCAACGACGGAACTGTTGAGGGAATAAAGAGCGATGATCTGAATATTTTGGCCGTCCAGTATCACCCCGAGGCCCACCCCGGCCCCCTATGCACAGAAGATCCCTTCTTTAGCTCCGTCTCGAAGATGATGAAGCAAAAGGTTGTGGCCAAAGGGAGGTGTTAGTGATGCCCAAGCGTACCGATATCCATAAGGTTTTGCTCATAGGATCTGGTCCCATCCAGATCGGCCAGGCTGCAGAGTTCGATTTCTCGGGCTCCCAGGCCTGTAAGTCTTTAAGGGAGGAGGGAATCGAGGTCGTCCTCGTCAACTCCAACCCTGCGACCATCATGACCGACCCTGACATGGCCGATAAGATCTACATCGAGCCGCTTGTGCCGGAAATTGTGGCCAAGATCATCGAGAAGGAGCGGCCGGACGGAATCATAGCCGGGATTGGCGGCCAGACGGGCCTCAACATCACGTCGGAGCTGGCTGAAATGGGCGTGCTGGAGAGGTTCAACGTAGAGGTTCTGGGAACCTCTGTTCAGTCCATTCAGGAGGCTGAGGATAGGGACCTCTTCAAGAAGGCCATGCAGCGGGTAGGCGAGCCGGTCCCCAAAAGCAAAGCGGTCAATACCCTGGATGAGGCGCTGCAGGTGATGGACGAGCTTGGCCTTCCTCTAGTGGTCCGGCCCGCCTACACGTTAGGCGGCTCGGGCGGCGGCATCGCCAAGACCCGCGAGGATCTCCTGAGGATTTGCGAGCTGGGGCTGAAGAGGTCGCGCATCTCACAGGTGCTCCTGGAGGAAAGCGTCGGTGGCTGGACAGAGGTTGAGTATGAGGTGATGAGGGACTCCCATGACACATGCATTACCATCTGCAATATGGAGAATATGGACCCCATGGGCATCCACACAGGCGAGTCGATCGTTGCGACGCCAATACAGACCCTCTCAGACCAGGAGATACAGATGCTCCGGAGCGCCGCCATAAACATCATCAGAGCTCTTCGAATCGAGGGCGGCTGCAACATCCAGTTTGCCGTCAAGAACGGCGAGTACCGCGTCATTGAGGTCAACCCGCGTGTCTCCCGGTCTTCAGCTCTGGCCTCGAAGGCCACAGGCTACCCAATCGCCCGTGTGACCGCCAAAATAGCAATAGGTATGACCCTTGACGAGATCAGGAACGATGTGACCAAGGAGACACCGGCATCCTTCGAGCCAACTGTGGACTACGTGGTCATAAAGATCCCACGCTGGCCGTTCGATAAGTTCGTCAAGGCCGACAAGACCCTGACCACGGCCATGAAATCCACCGGCGAGGTCATGTCGATTGGCCGCAGCTACGAGGAGGCATTGATGAAGGCTGTGCGTTCCCTGGACATCGACAAGGACTTCGGTTATGCCGGCAAGTACTCGATATGGACCGACGATGAAATAATAGACCTCCTGAAGTCCCCAACCGATGATCGCCTATTTGCCATCTATCAGGCGCTTCGCCGCTATATGGGCGTTGAAGAGATCGTCCGCTTAACGCAGATAGAGCCGTACTTCCTCTACAGGATCCAGAACATAATAGCCATGGAGGATGAGGTAAGGGCAGGACTGAACCCCGATATCCTTCGGAGGGCCAAGCGCATGGGATTCACAGATGAGCGCATAGCGGGTCTCACCGGCAAGAGCAGAGAGGATATCACCGATTACCGCATAGCGCAGGGCATCATACCTACATATAAGATGGTGGACACCTGTGCAGCTGAGTTTGCGGCCAAAACCCCCTACTACTATTCATCCTACGATACTGAGTGTGAGCTGAATCCCACAAACAACAAGAAGGTCCTAATTCTCGGGTCTGGCCCCATCAGGATCGGGCAGGGAATTGAGTTCGATTACTCGACGGTGCACGCCATCATGGCCCTTCGGGAGCAGGGCATCGAGGCCCAGATCGTCAATAACAATCCCGAGACCGTATCAACCGATTACGATACATCCGATAAGCTCTTTTTCGAGCCCGTGACGCTCGAGGATGTAATGAACATCATAGAGAAAGAGCGGCCCTTTGGGGTCATGGTTCAGTTCGGAGGCCAGACTGCCATAAACCTTGCGATCCCTCTGGAAAAGGAGATTGCCAGAAGGGGACTGGATACGAGAATACTTGGGACATCGCCGGACAGTATAGATCTGGCTGAGGACAGGGAGCGGTTCAACAAGCTGATGACTGAGCTAAACATTCCCCAGCCAAACGCCGGAATTGCCTTCTCTCCACAGGAAGCCAAGACGGTGGCAGCCAAGATAGGATATCCGGTCCTTGTCAGGCCCAGCTATGTTTTGGGCGGCAGGGCAATGGAGATAGTCTACGACGAGTCGGGCCTTGAGACGTATATGCGTGAGGCCGTGCGCGTATCTCATGAGCATCCTGTGCTAATAGACGATTTCCTGCAAAATGCCGTGGAGATAGATGTGGATGCTGTGAGCGATGGGACGGATGTTCTCATCGGCGCTATCATGGAGCATATCGAGGAGGCAGGGATTCACTCTGGCGATAGCGCCTGCATGATCCCGCCGCAGACGCTCCCCGGCGTTGTATTGGAGGTCGTCAGAGACTATGTGCGGCGCATCGCTCTCGCATTGCAGGTTAAGGGGATTGTGAACCTTCAGATGGCCTATAAAGACAAAACGGTCTACATCCTTGAGGCAAACCCCAGATCGAGCCGTACCATTCCCTTCGTATCCAAGGCCGTAGGATTGCCTCTGGCAAAGATCGCAGCAAACGTCATGATCGGGAAGTCTCTTAGGGAACAAAACGCCACGGAAGAGCCAAAGACGCCCTACGTCTCGGTCAAAGAGGTCCTCCTGCCCTTCGATAAGCTCCCGGGCGCAGACGTCCTCCTGGGGCCGGAGATGAGGTCCACTGGTGAGGTCATGGGCATAGACTACAACCTTGGGCTGGCATTCTTCAAGGCGGAGCTTTCTGCTGACAACCGCCTGCCTTTAGAGGGAGTGGTTTTCATATCCGTAAGGGATGACGACAAGGCCGCGGTGGCCGTAGCTGCCAAGAAGCTGGACGAGGCGGGCTTAAGCATAATTGCCACTGATAAGACTGCAGATTACTTGAGGAAGTCCGGCCTGCCGGTTGTAAGAGTAAACAAGATCTATAACGGCAGCCCAAATGTGCTGGATTACATAAAAATTGGCGAGGTAAAGCTGATCATAAACACCCCGACGACGAAGCAGTCTGTGAAGGACGGCTATCAGATCAGGCGCAGCGCGGTCGATTACCATGTGCCCTATATCACGACTGTTCAGGCAGCACAGGCCGCGGCCGATGCCATACTCATGGCCAAGAAGGACAGGATAACCATAAAGGCCTTAAATGAGTATCACAAGGAGGTACTGTACACTTAAAGGCTGATGATGGCTGGGACGTGCTGGACCATAAGTCGATGTCCGGCAGACCAGTCACCAACCGAAGCCTTTATCTTTGAGAAGGGAGCAGGGAAGGTGCTCACCGGGCCCGTGGTCTAGCTGGTTATGACGTCGCCTTGACATGGCGGAGATCATGCGTTCGAATCGCGTCGGGCCCACTTCTGCCCAAGTAGCTCAGTTGGGAGAGCGTCAGACTGAAGATCTGAATGTCCCCGGTTCGAGTCCGGGTTTGGGCATATAATTACTTAGTAATATCGAGCATGCAAATGGTTGAATTCTATGTTCTCTATAAGTTCTGCAGCTCGCTTTTTAGATAAGATTAAGCCTTGCTTAGCCGTGCGGGCTAAAATAAAACAGCTTACGCCTCTACCTCATCCTGAGGTGGGTGCGCGTTGGGCAGGAAATCCTGTACCTTGTCGTTTCCCCTTATGTTTTCCACATCATACCCTATTTTATCCGAAACCGTCGATTTCAAGACCCACACGATCTCTTCTCTCTCATACGTTTCTCCAGTGGTATAGCATCTCACCATGGGTGCGCCCATAAATTCTATTCTCAAGTTGCAGAGAGGACAAATGGCGATTTCGACTTCTCCGGCTTCATTCTTCCTTTCGGTATTAAACATGGATTGGCTCTCCGTATTGAATTGCTAAAGCCTTCTGCTGACCATTCTATTTTGTATTCGGAATAGTATTTTTATTGAGTCTAATGTATATTCATGATGGACGGTTCTTCTATTTAACTTTATTTAAGAAAATTTCATAACATTTCATATAGGTCCTTCCCTAAAAACGGAATAACAGCGTCGATAAATAGCGATATTCCGGGTATGATTGGGCTAGCTCCATTATACAATTCCATGTAAAAAAGCGGCATTTTTTGTCTTATTCTGCCAAAATCAAGCGGAGGCGCAGGTTCATACTAATTCATAATTAACGAATTCATCAGATGATCAGCAAAATATAAGTTTTAATGGTAAAGCGCTAAAAAGAGTTTAAGTCTGGAGAGCCTTATGCCCTCCAGCTATTTTGGTTTACTGTTTCCTTCCGAGCACAAGGTATGCTACAGCCAGGAGTCCGGTTATGGCGAAGATGCCCTCGAAGCCGGGCTGGGACTGCGCGGGGGCAGGCTCAGCGGTGGCGTTCTCAGCGGGAGCAGCCTCTTCAGCATGGGCTTCCTCAGCTGCGGGAGCAGCCTCTTCGGTTACGTTCTCCTCAGCGGCAGGTGCAGCCTCTTCAGCTACTGCCTCAGCGGCAGGTGCAGCCTCTTCAGCTACTGCCTCAGCGGCAGGTGCAGCCTCTTCAGCGGGGGCGGCCTCTTCGGCAGCGCCCTCAATGACTGCTTCCTTGTATATGTAGTACCTGAGCTCATCTGCATCGGCGGTCTTGAAGTTGACGCCGGGCATGAGGCTGATGTCCTTGTTCTTGCTGAGCGTGATGTCGTTGTCCTCGTTATCCATTGTGATGGTGTCGGCGGTAACGCTCTGGACGGTCATCTTGTCATACTCAGTGTTCTCAGAGACCTCTTCAGGTGTATCGGACAGCTGCCATACGCCGTCAACGGTTGCCAGGTCTGTATCAGCGCCGCGGAAGGCGTTCTTGAAGTGAACAGCTACCAGGACTACATCGTTTGAGTCTCCGACATCTGCCTTGTAGAAGTAGGTCTTGTCGGCCATGTCTGCGTTATCTGCAGATGGGGATATGACCTTGGTATCTACTACGTCTCCGTCCTTGGTCAGCTCGAGGTATACCTTGTTGCCGTCGATATCTATTGACCTGATGGCCAGCTCATAGCCCTCTTCGAGTGCAAGGGGTGTGCCGGATGTGACGGTCCTCTCGGTATCGTCGTCTACCAGTATCTTGAGGAGCTGCTCATCGGAGAGCACGTTCTCGTCCTCGGACTCCTGGAGGGGTATCTGATTCTCGACAGGTACGTTATCGTTCTGTACGTATCCGGCGAAGTACTTCTCTGCCAGGAAGCCTATTACGTTATAGGATCCCCAATCAGCGAAGTCGAAGTCATCCTTCTGGGCGGTTGTGGTGTAAACAACGCCGCGGACGCCGTCTACCTCATCGCCACTGAGCTTGTTGCCGTCAGTGACTGTTGCGGTGATCTGCTCGGTCTTGATGTTGTCATCGATATCGTAGTAGAAGCCCGCGAAGTTATCTGCGTTCCAGGTGTTGGTTCCAGTGGCCACGTTGCCCCTTATCTCATAGGTTCCAGGCTCAGTTTCTTCCTTGTATATGTAGTACCTGAGTTCATCTGCATCGGCGGTCTTGAAGTTGACGCCGGGCATGAGGCTGATGTCCTTGTTCTTGCTGAGCGTGATGTCGTTGTCCTCGTTATCCATTGTGATGGTGTCGGCGGTAACGCTCTGGACGGTCATCTTGTCATACTCAGTGTTCTCAGAGACCTCTTCAGGTGTATCGGACAGCTGCCATACGCCGTCAACGGTTGCCAGGTCTGTATCAGCGCCGCGGAAGGCGTTCTTGAAGTGAACAGCTACCAGGACTACATCGTTTGAGTCTCCGACATCTGCCTTGTAGAAGTAGGTCTTGTCGGCCATGTCTGCGTTATCTGCAGATGGGGATATGACCTTGGTATCTACTACGTCTCCGTCCTTGGTCAGCTCGAGGTATACCTTGTTGCCGTCGATATCTATTGACCTGATGGCCAGCTCATAGCCCTCTTCGAGTGCAAGGGGTGTGCCGGATGTGACGGTCCTCTCGGTATCGTCGTCTACCAGTATCTTGAGGAGCTGCTCATCGGAGAGCACGTTCTCGTCCTCGGACTCCTGGAGGGGTATCTGATTCTCGACAGGTACGTTATCGTTCTGTACGTATCCGGCGAAGTACTTCTCTGCCAGGAAGCCTATTACGTTATAGGATCCCCAATCAGCGAAGTCGAAGTCATCCTTCTGGGCGGTTGTGGTGTAAACAACGCCGCGGACGCCGTCTACCTCATCGCCACTGAGCTTGTTGCCGTCAGTGACTGTTGCGGTGATCTGTTCGGTCTTGATGTTGTCATCGATATCGTAGTAGAAACCAGCGAAGTTATCTGCGTTCCAGGTGTTGGTTCCGGTGGCCACAGTGCCACGGATTTCCACCTGTGCGCCGACTACTGCCGCTGTCGCTAGCAATATCGCCAACGATGTAAGCATAATAGCAGCCAATCTCTTCATCTTTTAACCTCCTATTATCCCTTTCGGATTACTTTTGCAGCATACAGTCTGATTATTCTTAAAACTACTGCTTGAATAAGGTCCTCGATCGCCATGCTGTCATATAATGGCACCCTCATTTGGCACGGCTACCACTGCCTGGCGTCTCTCAGACATGTATATAGCTACATCACCCTCCTAATCCCGTAGGGGATTATAGGGTAGTGATAGAGTATTTCCCTATTATATCTTTTTTGGTCCCTGCGCGGGAGCTTTGTACCGATTCTTCGCGCGTGCAAAGCCTTATTGGGAAATAATCTCATACACACCAGCACAGCACCGCATGCAGCCAGATAAAGGTTGCTATTACCTGGATTTTGGCTAACGGCCATGATATCGGCGTTTATGCTGAAATTTGCATTACTTTTGAGATACTAATTAGAAATGGGTCTTGATTGGTCGATGCGTCTCTTGATTATAAATATGGTATCACTAATAATAAATTAGGTTCTCTTTGAAAGATAATGCGCATTTATGCCTGCCTTTCACCCTTATTTTTGGGAAAACAATTTTTATATCGTCCGCAGATGAATCTACCATGACGAAAACCGGCATAGTCTACCACCCATTATTTCTCGCACATGATACAGGTGGCCATCCGGAGAGAAAAGAGAGACTTACCGAAGCGCTTGAGAGTATCCGGTCTGCAGGGCTTGATGTAGATTGCATAACGCCAAAACCTGCCCGTGTGGATCAGGTGGCAACCATACATGGGCGCAGATACATAGACCAGGTGAGAGCCATATGCGAGCAGGGGGGCGGCTACCTGGATATGGATACGGTCCTTTCTGCGAAATCTTATGATGCAGCTCTGATGGCTGCAGGGGCAGCCATTACGGCTGTGGACGCGGTTATGGACGGCTTCGACAGCGCCTTTGCACTAGTTCGGCCGCCGGGACATCATGCCATGCCTAGTCGCGGAATGGGCTTTTGCATCTTCAACAACGTGGCAATAGCCGCCAAACATGCTCAGGCAAGGGGCCTAAAGAAGGTTCTAATCGTCGATTGGGATGTCCACCACGGAAACGGCACCAACGCCATTTTCTACTCCGACAAATCCGTACTATATTTCTCAACGCACCAGTTCCCCCACTATCCCGGAACCGGTCGTGCAACTGAAGTTGGGGCAGATGGTGCTGAGGGGACAAAGGTAAACGTGCCGATGCCGTCCGGAACAGGCGATGAAGGCTACCTGATGGTCTATAGAGAAATCTTAAAGCCAATAGCCCTTGAGTTTTCGCCCGACATCGTTTTGGTCTCTGCGGGCCATGATCCCCATAAGAAGGACCCCCTTGGGGGCATGAGCCTGACAGCAGCCGGCTTTGGGGCTATAGCCGGAGTGGTAAAAGAGGTCGCAGACGAATGCTGCCGGGGAAGGCTTGCAGCAACGCTCGAGGGGGGCTATAACCTGGAGGCACAGGCGGAGGCGATTGTGGCCGAGATTAAGGCATTTCAGGGAGCAGTTCCGACCGTTAGCGGCACAGACGTGAGGATTGCCCAGAGGATCGCGGAGGTAAAAAAGATACAGAGCGCCTACTGGAGGTCTCTTAGGGACTCAGCAAATGCGGACATCGGCCTTTAAATACAGGGCCATGAAGGCCCTGAAATCACTCTCCTTTATGCCGGCGAGCTGTATGCCCACATATATATTGTGTCCTCTCCTGACTGCATCGCCCAGATGCTTGCCAAGGGAGAGTTTGCCGATCTCGCATTCCAGAAGGTCGCGCGCCGATGCAAACCTTCGGGGGATCTCAACCACCGCCCTTCCTCCTTCTATGTAGGGCCCTGACATTGTGCGAGGATGGGCCTCCAGGAACCTGCTGAGGTGCTCCGCCTCCCATATGGGCGGGCCCATGCGCCTGGAAACCCTAGGAAGCTGCCAGACGTCCAACTCAAAGAGCAGCACGGCACTGTCCCCACAGCATCCCACCTCGCTCCTCAGAACGGAGAAGCCGCTTCTTTGAAGCAGGGCAGCTATCGCATCCTCTGCCTTTCGAAGCTGAGGAAACAGGACATCCTCCACGACCGGCGGGGCCGGAAAGGCTATCAGGATAAAATGGCTTTCCCGCTCCAAAATGTGCCTCAATAGCTCCTCGTCGGATAGCGGCTCTGCTGCAGGCGGGAAGAAAAACTCCAGCTTCGGGCGTCTCAAGAAACAGCGCGAGGCTGCGACAAACTGGAACATCCTATCGACAGTCAGAGCTGCTGCGACGTTCCTTTCGGGATCAACGGGATCGACGACCACCAATGGATCTTCGTGTGCTTTGGAGGCATGCCTCTCCAGATCTATAACCTCCCCCGGCCTCCAGGCGGATGCTGCCTCCAAAACGGACTCAAATGAGCCATAGTTTAACACGAGAAGCTCAGTTAGGTATCCTGAGAACCCTCCAGTTCTCAGCTCTGAGCCGTAGACGCCTATGCCCTTCATGAACTGCTTGAGCAAAAGGACCTCATCCTCCAGTCCGGCAATCCTTCCTGCTACGTATCTCGTATGAAAGGGCGTCCTGTCCACTGCAGATTTGAGCTGGGACGCATCCTCGACCAGGAAACAGGGAACTAGATCGATCTCGAAGCCGTCCACAAAGGCATGGACGTATGCGTGTTCGGCATACTTTTCCACATACACAGGCGATAACTCGCGCGCGAGATCCAGTGCCTTTGCCAGATCAGAGCCGACAGGCATTCCGAGGAATATGTCTAGGTCGTGGTCTCCGGCAAGCCATGTGCCTCTGGCGGCTGAGCCAACAAGAATGGGCCTGATGTCAAGTCCTCTCGACGCGGCCAGGAGGCCAATCCGCTCCAATATGGATCTGGACACTTCCTTGAGCCTTGCCCTGTCCTCTAGCGTGGGCTTGACTCTTCTGAGCACCTCAGACCTTATTTCTGAGATGGAACCTTGCAAGGTCGTCGTAAATGGGACCCCCGCTGGTAAGCGTGCTCCTCTTGAGGACGAAACTGTCTACATCAAAGGTGCCCAGATCGATTCCCGCAAGGGCAGCGATTTTTGGGGACAGCCTGCGGGTAATGTCTATGCTCGGATGGCCTACGCGGCCGAGAGTGACATGGGGGGTAAACCCCCTGGTTTCTCTCTCAAAGCCCAAAGGCGCCAGCGACTCGTCGACCTTTCTATAAAGCTCTTCGAAGTTTCCCTCCAGTCCGAGCCAGACAACGCGAATGGATTTGCCGGGGAACGCCCCCATGCCCTTGACCTGGGCTGTAAAGGGCGCAACCTCAACGGCCCTTAAGGCCTCGACGACCTTTTCAATCCTGTTCTCAGGGACATCTCCCAGGAACTTTAGGGTGACGTGCACAAGCTCTGGCCGAACCAGCCTCAGGCCACTCATTGCTATCTCTCTCTGGATGCCATCAATGCCTTTGTGCATGGAGGCCGGCAGGTCTACAGCCACAAAGCTTCTAATTCCTGTCATCTAAGGACGCTTCCCTTGCTGGCCGATGTAACAGAGCCCCTGTACCTGGCCAAAACGCCAGTCTTGATCTTGGGCTCTGAAGGCCTCCACTCTTGCCGGCGCCGCTCCATCTCCTCCGGGCCAACCTTGATATCTAGCCTTCGGGCGGGGATATCTATCTCGATCATATCGCCGGGTTTCACCAGGGCTATGGGGCCGCCGACGGCCGCTTCAGGAGATACATGGCCTATGCAGGGCCCTCTGGTTCCTCCGGAAAATCTGCCGTCTGTTATGAGCGCCACAGACTCGCTGAGTCCGGCGCCGGCTATCGCCGATGTAGGCGCTAGCGTCTCCCTCATACCGGGACCGCCTTTCGGCCCCTCGTATCTTATTATGACGACATCGCCAGCCCTTACCTGGCCGCTCATTATCCCGGCCATCGACTCCTCCTCGGAGTCGTAGACGACGGCTGGGCCGGCGTGCTTGAGCATGGACTTGGATACTGCGGTCTGCTTGACAACAGAGCCCTCCGGCGCGAGGCTGCCGTATAAAATTGCTATCCCGCCTTCTCTGTGCACCGGCGACTCAAGAGTAGCTATGATCCGCGCGTTGGCCTCGGGGTTCACGGGCTTGAAATCGGCAAGCTCAGCTCCCATGGTTCTGCCCGTAACAGTGAGCACATCCAGGTTGAGCCTGGGTTTCAGCCTTGACATGACGGCGGGTATGCCCCCTGCCCTGTCGAGGTCGATCATGTGATAGGGGCCTCCCGGCCGGAGATTGACCAGGTGCGGCGTGTCGCGGCTCAGCTGGTCGAACCTCTTTAGGTCTAGGTCGAGGCCGAACTCGGCAGCTATGGCAGGCATGTGCAGGACTGTGTTTGTGGAGCCGCCTATGGCCATATCCACGCAGATTGCGTTGTCCAGGGACTTCGCAGTGACAATCTGTCTGGATGTTATGCCGCGCTCGATCAGCTCCATGATCTTCATCCCCGACCTCTTAGCAATTCTGACCTTGCGGGCGTCTATTGCGTGGGTGGTGGCGCAGCCTGGAAGCGAAAGCCCCAGGGCCTCGGCGAGACAGGCCATGGTGTTGGCCGTGAACAGGCCCGCGCATGATCCTGCACCCGGGCAGGCAGCCTCCTCCAGCATAGACAGCGTATCGCCTCCTGCCTGCCATCCCTCGAAGACGTTGATCAAGTCCAGGTTTTTATCGCATGCATATCCGGGCATCATGGGCCCGCCCGTAAGAACGATTGTGGGGAGGTTCAGCCTGCCTGCGGCCATTATATGTCCGGGCACTATTTTGTCGCATGATGGTATCATGACAAGGCCGTCGAGCTGATGGGCCTCGGCCATGATCTCGATGGAGTCCTCAATTAGCTCGCGACTGGGCAGAGAGTACCTCATGCCCTTATGTCCCATGGCCACTCCGTCGCAGACGCCTATGGTCTGGAACTCGAAGGGCACGCCCCCTGCGGATCGTATTCCAGCCTTCACTGCCTGCGCCAACTTATCCAGATGTATGTGGCCCGGAATGAACTCGTTCCAGGAGTTGACCACTCCTACAAAGGGCCTGGCTATCTCCTCATCTGTGAGGCCAGTGGCCTTGAAAAGGGCCCTATGCGGTGCCCTCTCTCTGCCTACTTTGGTTATATCGCTCCTCATCGAACAACCTCAATTGAGCCGTTAGCTCCTGTATTTAAGTAGTTGCTGATCTTTTTTGGCGACATACATCTGTGCTCAGGGATCAAAAAAACTTTCGTTTTCCAAAACTGCAGATGTCCTATATGTTAAATATCAGCAGATCATAGCCGCCAGAGGTGTTTATCATGGATGCCTATCACCTCTTTCTGGTATTGCTCGCGATCTACATAGCTGTGCTGGCGGGAATCGGGCTCATATCCTCGCGCAGGCAGAAATCCGTTACAGATTTCTGGCTGGCCGGGAGGGAGTTGGGCCCTGTCACCATAGGATTTTCCGCGGCATCCTCGTGGATCACGGCGAGCGCCCTTTTGCTGGCAACGGGGCTGTTTTTGTTCATGGGAGCCAGCTCCATTTGGGTCTGGGTCTTTCCAAACATCGCGGCACTAATAATTGTGGCCGCCATCTCGGGACGAATCAAGAACATCCCTGCGTTGACGCAGCCCGAACTCATGGAAATAAGATACGATCCCATGATCAGGGCGCCTGTGGCCTTGGCCGTTACTATAATAATGATCCTTTTCTCAGTGGTGGACTTCATCGGCTTCAAGCTCGTCCTTGGAACATTCTTCGGCGTTGAGCCCGTATACGCGATATTGATCATGGCTGCATCCGTAGCGCTATACGTCAGCATCGGCGGATTTCGTGCTGTAGTCAGGACCGACATATTGCAGTATATTCTTCTGGCAGGCGTTGCTGTTTTCGTGGCCTTCATGGCCGTGAGGATGTCTGCAGAGCAGGGCATATCCCTGTCCTTTGCAGCCGCATCTCTTGGCCCAGACTGGTGGAACCCATTCGTGTCAGGCATGCTGCTGCCGGCAGGTCTCCTGTCCGTCCTGATTTTGCAGATGGCTCTTTTGCCCGGCTGGGTGGCGGAGCAGGACCCCTGGCAGAAGATATGGGCTGCGCGAGACGAGCGCTCTGCAAAGCGCGGATTGATTTTAGGAGCCTTCCTGCTGATGCTGGTGTACCTGTGCTGCCTGATTACCGCGGTTGGCTTAAGCGCGCTGTATCCGAAACCCGGCGGCGAGGTGGATGCAGAGATGCTTTACCTGAAGATCATCAGCGACAATGTCTCCCCATTGCTCCTGGCGCTCCTCACCATCGGCTTTGCGGCAGCCTCCATGTCCTGCACCGATACCTTCGCCACATCCGGAGCCTCCTGCATATCGCGAGACCTGATACAAAGGCACATCAGGCCCACGGCCACCATGAAGGAGATGCTGGTCATAAACAGGGTGTTGGTGATAATCATGATCGCAGTATCCGCCTTCATCGGCCTGAAGGTGGAGAGCATTATGGATGCAGTGATCATTGCCACGGTCATCGGCACTGCGTGCTACTTCTTCCCAATCATTGGGGGGCTTTACTGGAGGCGGGCCACCAAGTGGGGAGCGCTTGCAGCCCTGATCGTCGGCGGCGGAGTACAGATACTTCTTATTTGCTACGAGCAGTTCTGGCTGAAGCAGCCCCTGAGCTTTGCCTATCCCCAGTATGCGGATCTGCTAACAGAGCACGGCGTTTTGATAGGCCTGTCATTAAGCGCAATCTTCTTTGTGGGAGTCTCATTGGCTACTCCTCCAACAGAGAGCATCCGGCTTGCTCCCTTTTTCCCGGACATGGCAGAGGCGGTCTTTGGAGGAATGAGGCCCCAGGTGGACAGGAAGAACTCGCGCTATCGCGAGGTCTTGGCGAGGGTTGAGGAGAAGGTGACCGGGAACAGGGCTCATCTGAACCTCTATGTCGACCTGCGGCCGGTTCGCGCAGACGGAGCTTCAATGCCTGGTGTTATGAGATGGAACGATTTCGTGGAGCGCCTCAAGTCCCTTCACTCCAGCTGGTACACGCCGACTGGGAGCCACATCGTTTACAGGCTTTCCCAGGCAGACATGCTGGCCTGCGTGAAGATGGTCAGGGGAGACGAGCGCCAGGTCTGGCTTTCGGCAGAGCCGAAGGTGGAGCAGATAGGGCGGCAAAAGGACGAGCTGTATCTTGCCTATGAGGAGATCGAGGATGCCCTTCTCGAGTTCGGACTGACTGCCTCGGTCAAAGCATGAGAGACGATATACAGATAGCCGTGGTGGGGGCGGGACCCGCAGGCTCGACTGCAGCCGAAACAGCGGCTGCAAAGGGACTAAAGGTCGCCCTCATCGACCGCAAAGAGGAGATAGGAACGCCTGTGCAGTGCGGGGGATTTCTGCCGGAGGCGCATGAGCTGTCAGGGCTGATGCCGAGGGCAAGGCTTCCTTCCTCTCTTACAGAGATTCCCGCACGATGCATTTTACATAAAACACAGGTTCAGCGAATTTATGCCCCTTCCGGAAGGTCTAAGGAGTTCTCCGTTGCCGGTCGGGTTTTGGACAGAAGGGCCTTTGACCGTCATCTGGCATATAGAGCCGCTCGGGCTGGGGCTGATGTATTCCCTGCAACGCGAGCCACCATCGAGAACGGACGGCTTGTTTTAAAGGGTAGATTTCCGGGGACTCTCCAGCCGGAGGTGATAATCGGCGCAGATGGCCCCTTTTCAGGCACAGCCAGGTCGATTGGCCTTGCCGCAGGCGAGATGGGAATTTGCCTTGAATACGAGATGGCAGATGTGTCCATAGACCAGACTGCAGCGGAGATGTATTTCGGCACGCTCTGTGCGCCCGGCGGGTACGCCTGGATTATACCGCTAGGCCAAGACACGGCAAACGTTGGAGTTGGCGTCAGGTCATCTTATCTCGGCAGACAAAGCCTTCCTAAAGTTCTGGACAGATTCATCCAGGAGCATCCCATCGCCTCTAAAAAGCTTGGGCGCGGAGAGGTGCTTGCCGTTATGCGCGGCGCCGTTCCTGCCGGCGGCTCGCCTGGAAACATACACCAAGGGAATGTCCTTTTGGCAGGCGATGCGGCCGGACATGTAATGGCTACCAGCGGAGGTGGGATACCCCTGGCAGCTGTTGCCGGCAGGATAGCGGGTGAGGTCGCGATCGCGCATGTGATGGGGGGGATGCCGCTGCGGGAATACCCTTCGCGCATCCATAGCGAGTTTGGGATGGAGCTGGAGAGGTCTGTGCAGATAAGGCGGATGGTGGATGTGGTAATGCGCAGCGATAAACTTTTAGACGCCCTCTTTGGAGCCCTTGGGCCGGAGCAGATGAAATCCGTCATGCGAGCCCAGATACCCCCGGCTTTAAGCATAATTCGCGATTTGGTGGCGAGCGAGCGCTAAAATGCCTGCTCATTTATAATGAAAAAAGCGCAAGTCCACAAATATCGATCTAAACGCAAAGCTAGGTGGCGTGCATATATTGCCGGTCGGGATGAGTCCCGGCCGGAAGTAACGATTATTTCTTTTCTTCCTTCGGGGCGGCTCCCAAAAGCTCTTCAACGGGCTTTGACCCGGTCTCTATTATTTTAACGTTGATCTGCCCAATATCTGCGGCAATATCTCTTCCGTGAACGCTCTTGCGCTTCTTTTTTCCTCCGGCCTCAGGGTGGTAGCCGATACCGCCTGCAATCAGGATCTTTCTTCGCCTGGGACCAGGAAGATCGCTTCGCATGGGGAAACCCTCGCGATCGCTCCCGCCTGTGACCTGGACCGAATATCCGGGCAATCCCAGGACATCTCCGTCAATCTTGTCGCCAATGCGCCGTCCCAGGAACCTGTTGGCTCCGGCATCCTTTAGCTCTACCTGATATGCCTTACCGCTCTTGGGATCTGAGATCACTACTCTAAAATCCATCTTTTCTTCCTCATATGTAAACGAGATTCATTCTCTACAGATCATCGGCATATAAAACTTTATCCCGGGCGAGAGAGGCGCGAAGGCAACCTGGGCGTAGCAGCATTGGTCTATTTCAGTTCGGTCATCCTGCCGAAGTCAACAAGTGCGGAGATGGGAAGCGTAGTGACTTTGATGCCTGTTTCTTCGGCCGCCACAGCGCCGTTGACCCCCGCGTAAAAGGCAATCCCCAGCCTCCCGGGACTGATCGGGCAGCCGAGGATGGGTTCACCAGGTCTCCCTATCTCAATTAGCCCGTGCAGGCCGCAGGATCTGGCGTTGGATAGCAGCCCTTCTGCCTGTTCGGCTGCGGCGAGCGGTATTTCCCGGACGTTGGCCAAAAGCCTCCCGGAGCCCCTGTAAACGGCGTCGGCTGCACGAGTGATCCTTCGCGCCATAAATACCCTCATGGGGTCAATCGATGAGCCGGCATATGCGATTAGGTCTATGAACTCCAAGGGCCTTCCTTCTCGGACCTCGACTACTCCTGCAAAGCTGGTATTCGCAGGTATCCCCTTTTTCATGAGCATTCCATCAAGGGTGATGCTGCAGAGAGTGGCGATGCAAAGACACCCTGTGGGCACCTTCAGGGATGTAAGCTCCTCCTGCTCATCCAGAACGAGGATGCGCTTGCTTATCGTATACCCGGCGTTAAAGGCATCCTTAAGGACTGTGGCGACCTTTTCAAAATCGTCCTTATCTATGAGGCTGGTGTTGACGATGGCATCCCCTCCGTCGCGGACGATATCAAGGCTTGTCCTGAACATATATTCCTCGATCCTGGTATTTACGAATCCAATCCTATCGTCCACTAGGGCATCATTTAGCTCCCTGATACCTATGGGGGTGAGCATCCTGCCGCTGTACCCTTGCTTCTTAGTGAAACCCAGCTCGTCGAGTATCTTTAGGTTATACCGAACCGCTCTCTCGCCAAGGTCGTATCCGCGATTGCTGAGAGAATCGGATATAGCCCTAGCGCCTATTGGTTTGTCGGCCTCTTCGATGACGCGAAGGATCTCTATGAGCCTGCGTTGGCTCGTATGCGCTTTGGTAAGCAATTTCATATATACGGACCTCCAGGAAAGGCCATATATATCTTATGCGGATAGCCTTATGGCATTGGAGGATTTAGTTTAATTGAAGTCCCGTGGGGTAGTGGTCAATCCTGAAGGCCTTTGGAGCCTGCGACGGTGGTTCGAATCCGCCCGGGACTATTATATCCTCCTTTCGTCGGAAACCTACATATAAATGTAGGTGCGAGTAGTGCGTCCGTGCTCCGGTAGTGTAGTCCGGTCAATCATTCCGGCCTTTCGAGCCGAAGACTCGGGTTCAAATCCCGGCCGGAGCATCATGCCATATTTTTCAACCAAAAATCATAAATCGTTATTTATAGCCCGATTTCTATTAAGTTTAACAATTTATAGATATAATTTTAGGAAAATTATATCTATAAATTCTGGCAGGATGAAGGGCCTTTGCTGGGAGTTTTCGCTAAATTTGCTTTAATTCTTTTAAGAAAATACTCGCGGTGCACATCGATTTCTCCTCTGAGCGCTCGACACGTTTATATTCTATTAATTTGGAAACATAAACGTCGTGGCTGAGCAATACAATCGTGCCAGCCAAGCATAAAAATCAAAGCTCTCTCACCGCAAAAGGCGGACTGGAGTCTGCCCTCCTGCAAATCAGTGGTTGGCAGCAATTGCGCTATGTGTCTTTACGGCATCGCATCGGGGGTTCTGCATGGACCCAACCATTCCGGCAGGTGATGTGCTATGAAAGATCAGGAAGCAAGTCTTAGGACGCATCATGACCTTTCTGGCATTGAGGGCAAAATATGGAGGTGGGAATGAAATGAGAAAGGAATTAGTTGTTTTGGTAATTATTGCCATGGCCCTTGTAGGTATGGCCGGCGCCGCTAACTACATGTACGAGAAGGCGTCGGTTAAGGGCGTAGGATACAAGAACGTTGAGATGATCGTTTCAACCCAGTGGGGTTTTGCAGGTCAGAAGCTGGTTGAGAAGGAGTCCGGTTCCGGAAACGTAATCACCGAGAGGACCGAGCTCGAGGCTGAGAGGCAACTGAACCACGATGGAACCGCTATGGATTGTCCGTGGCCAACCGGTGAGCTTTGCCCAATGGATTACATCAACTTCACCAAGGAAGCCGAGTTCGAGTACATGCCAGTCTCTTACCAGACAGGTACATACGACCAGAAATGGGTAGAGAAGCTGTGCGTCCAGAACTACAGGATCGGCGCTGTGCTGACAGAAATGTACTCCCATGCCGAGCACCTGCAGAAGACCACCGAGGTCAAGACCAGGGGCTATGGATTCGATGCTGAGGGTACTGATGCGGTGTGCGACGCGTGCTGCACAGGAGTTCTCGAGGCCAACCTGAACAGCAACGTCATCGGTGTTGCCCACATCGGATGGCTCT
>CAZHNU010000002.1:0-137336 GCA_964534145.1 uncultured Methanotrichaceae archaeon
ACTAGTGCCGTTTCATGAAAAGTTGGCAGCATTTTCAGTTTGCCATAACCATTTATTTTGAGTCTGACTCAGCTTGAAACGGCACTAGGATGCGCAAAAGCTGCTGAAAGCGCAAAGGCAAAGCCTGACGGAATGCAGATAAGACTAAAAAGCAAGGAGAGATGGGCCCGACGCGATTCGAACGCGTGATCCCCGCCGTGTAAGGGCGATGTCGTAACCCCTGGACCACGGGCCCTGCCCTCTCCACTATCTCCTCGTGATATTAGATCTTATCGCTTAGCAGCCTCGGAGGCTTTGACCACGTCTTTGTATGCGCGGCTCTTGGAGCTGCCATCCGATGCGCCCTTCTTTCGGATATACATCCCTGTCATTGTCTCATCCAGGATCTTCTCAGATGGCGCCGGCGTCATCAGGCTTACAGCCACCATTGCCGCGATGGATGCCACAAAGCCGTAAATGCTCGGATGCATGGGCAGCGCTGCCACATATTTGCTGTAGTAGCTAAAAGCGCTCACTCCAATGAGGCCCACAATCATCGATGCCAGCGCGCCTTCGCGAGTTGCCCTCCTCCAGTAGAGGCCGGCAAAGAGGGGCGCGACAAAGCATGCCAGCATCACTCCGATTCCCATCCAGATCAGGAATGCAAGAAGCTCCGGAGGCTTGGACCATGCCAGGAAAAGCGTAAGCAAGGCCGAGACCAGGATGGCTGCACGGCTGAGCATTGTGACCGTCTTTTCCGATGCTTCTTTGTTGAGGAACTGCTTGTAGATGTCCCAGCTCACGTAGCTTCCGATGGTTAGCATCAGACGATCCGTGGTGGACATGACCGCAGAGAGCACGATTATGGCCACAACAGGCGCAAATATCGTAGGGAAGACGTACTCAGAGGCCACGATGAATGAATAGTCTGACGGATTTGTCACATTTGTTGGCAGAGCTATCATTCCATCCTGGACCATGGATCTGGCTGCAAACCCGGTGATCTTGCACAGGTACATAACCACCGCATAGATCGCAAAGGCTGCCAGCGGAGCCCACTTGAAATACCGTTCCTCCTTTGGGGCCATGACGTTGTTTACAACATGGGGGGCTGCTGCCAGGCCGAAGGTCAGCAGGAAGAAGAATGATACCAGGTATTCTGGAGTCAGGAAGGCGTAGCCGGCATATGGCGGATGCATCTGGGGATACCACAGGTTCACCATGTTGGGATCTATGCTGGCTAAAACCTGGTTCACGTGAGTCAGCCCTCCTGCCGACTGTATGACGAATGGTCCCACAACCAGGACGCCAAGCAAAATCAGGATTCCCTGGATCAAAGATGCCATGCCTATGGCGTAAAGCCCGCCAAGAATCGTATAGCCCATGACGATCCCCGCGCCCAAGACGAGGGCATATTCGTAGGGGATCTTGAAGAGCCAGCTTAGCACTATGCTGATTGATACATACTGGCCGACCATATAGATAACGGAGATCACAATTCCTATGGCCGCAGAGGCGACGCGTATCCCTTTCGGGCTATAGAATCTGTGCGCAAAATAATCCTGAACTGTTACGTAACCCGTCTTCTCTGCCACTGCATGTATCTTTGTCCCGAAGAACAGAATGCACACGGCTGCAGAGAGCGGCACGAAGATCTGTTCCCAGATGCTTGGCCAGCCGGTGGCGTAGCCAAGGCCGGAGACCCCCAGGATGGTCATGCCGCTGCAAATGCTCGCAACAATTAGCAGCGTGAAGGTCCAAAAGCCCATGCTCCTTCCAGCAACCAGGAAGTCCTCAGAGGTCTTGATCTTCTTTGAGGCCCAGGCACCGATGGCAACAAGGCCCACCAGATAGGCTATAACAATGATAGTTCCTAAGAGATCCAAGGCGCATCACCACCGCAGTCCCCATATCAACAATAGCAGTGATATGACCGTGGGAACCAACAGCACTCCAATGAATGTCTCAGTAGGCAAACCGAATATCAAAGAGATTCCTCCGTGCAATATGCCAGCGTGTATCATAATAGCAAATATAAACCTAACCGCCAGAGGGACTATATATCGGACGTTCCCAGTTATTGGAGATGATTGGCCAACTATCCGAAAATGGCGTTTGTCTCAAAAAGCTCTGTGATTCCATATCCAAAGCGGTACAGGGCTCCATCAAAGAAATGGTGGGCACTCCTGAGGGAGGTCTGATGGTAAAAATGGGAGCTGACGGCACGCCCACCAAGAGCATCGATCGCGTGGCAGAAGATACAATTCTCTCCCAACTGAAGGCATCAGGCCACAGCTTCAAGGTCTTGAGCGAGGAGATAGGCGAGGTGCAGATTGGAAATCGTCCCGAGTATCTAATTCATCTCGATCCGCTCGACGGAACGTTTAATGCAATAAATTCAATTCCATTTTATGCAGTCTCCATATTCTTTTGCGCTGACAGCACCCATTTCGGCTATGTATGCAACCTTGCGGGAGGAGACAAATACTACGCAGAAAGCGGCAGAGGAGCCTACTTAGAGCCAGGGGGAAGGCTGTGCGTCTCCAAGACATCAAACATCAAGGATTTCAGCATTTCAGCCTATACGCTTCGGCCCAATACAGGCAGAATCGTTGGGATCGGTGACCGTGTGAGGAGGATACGAACCCTGGGCAGCACCTCTCTCGAGATGGCTCTTGTGGCATCAGGCAGGCTGGACGCCTTTGTTGACCTGAGGGGAATGCTTCGAGTAGTAGATGTGGCCGCAGGCAAACTCATCCTGGAGGAGGCTGGAGGGATAATAACCGATGCAGATGGGAAGAGGCTGGAGCTTAACGGCGACATGTGGCAGAGGACTGACCTTATAGGCTCAAACGGCCAGCTTCATGAGAAACTTCTGGAGCTTATCGGCGGTGGTGGCCATTAGGATAGGCTTCGTCTCCCGCAGGGGAGATGAGTCCGTCCATCTGGCCGAGATGCTCATAAACCATCTTTTGTCCCGCGCAGAAATTTTGGTCGAGCCGGAGCTAGGCCATCGACTAGGTCTCCCTGTAACATCCATCGAGGATATGGAGCAGCAAAAGGCAGACTTCATAGTGTCCGTCGGCGGCGATGGAACAATTCTCAGAACGATTCATAGGATGGCAAACCCGGTTCCAATCGTGGGCATCAACATGGGCACGCTCGGTTTTCTCGTTGATGTGGAGCCCAAGGATGCCGTTAAAACCCTTGAGGAACTGCTGCAGGGCTTCGAGGTGGACGAGCGGTCCAGGCTGAAGGTACAATTGAACGATAAGAGCCTGCCGCCTGCCACGAACGAGGTGGCCCTCATAACCGCCAGTCCCGCCAAGATGATAGAGTTCGAGATAATAGTGGACGGCTCCCTCATGGAGGACTTCAGGGCCGACGGTGTCATCATCGCCACATCTACAGGCTCCACAGCCTACGCCATGTCAGCCGGCGGCCCCATTGTTGACCCCAGAGTGGACGCCATAGTCCTCGTGCCCAATGCCCCCTTCAAGCTCTCATCAAGGCCGTGGGTCATACCCGGAGACAGCGTGATCGAGGTGCGCCAAAAGCTTCCAGAGAAGGATGCCCTGGTAGTTGTGGACGGACAAAGCATGGCAACAATTTGCGTGAACGATACAGTGGTCATCAGCAGAGCCGAGACTCCGGCGAGGTTCGTGAAGGTCAGCAATGACGGGTTCTACGAGAAGGTTAAGAACAAGCTGACCTGATTTGCATATAACTTATATATAAAAATTTTTAAATATAATGATGTGCAACTACGGAAAATGTAAAAAGAGAAATACAAATACAAAATATGCAGATATTTTAAGGCTACTTGCATCCAAGCCTTGGGAAAAACATTGGGACTTTGCGTTTGTAGTCCTCGTACTCGTCGCCGAACTCCTCCTTGAGAGACTTTTCCTCGTGAAGTGCTCCCACGTAAAAGTACAGGGTGGCCAGGATATTGAAGGTGAGCAGGTTTTCGGTCATTGTGGGAAAGAGCCATAGGAAGACAGCCCCGAAAAAGAACAGCGGATTTCTCAGATGACAGTAGAATCCGTCCGTCACCAGGCCGCCTGTACCCTTTTGCCTTCCGGACAGCTGTGAGAGCCCCAAAAAGCTTGACACCCCCGTCTGGCTCAAAGCACCAAGTAATGCCGCAGCTGCAGCGACCTGGCCGGCGATCATCAGATAACTCCAGGGAAAAGGAATGGCGTAAAGGACCCTGTCGGGAAAAAACAGCAGTATGTAGAAGAATGGAAGAACCATAGCCGCGGCCAGGAGCACAAAGGCCAGCCGATAGTAGCGGTCCGCGCCGGGTGCGAGACGCCTGACCATTCCCTTGGCCCTGGAATCGGCCAGAATGCTGTGGACCAAGGCAAAGAGGATAAAATAGACAACCATTATCAAAGGCCCGGCAAGCATGGACATCGCCGCTAAGCATTCCGCTGCACAGGCAGGTATAGGATCACATCTTCTTCATCTGTGCATCGCATTGTCAGGCTCCGCTCCTTTAGCTTATCGCATATCAGATCCAGGAGTTTCTCAAACGGATCATTGCACATGTCGACAGACACGCCCTTCCAGGTATCAAATCCGCCGCTGGCCATGTCCTCGCTGAACTCCGATGCGGGGAGCTTCACATCCAGATGCGTCATGGCCTCCAGTGGAACTCCCTCTTTCGAAGCGGCGGTGCATATCATATCGATGCACTCGTCTATATCCCAGATGCATACAATCGCCCCCCTGCCCCCACCGGCCTCAGATGCCATGTAAAGCTGGTATCTGCTCACATCGACCTCCTGAAAAGGCCGACCATTGGCGATCTGCTCTGCAGCCCTCTCCATTGACGCTATCAGATCCCCCATCATCTCAATGGCTCTGCATGCAACTAATTCCAGCCTGTCTCGCGAATCTCCAGAGGTCATGGATGCACCCAAAGGATAGTTGAAAGTTCAAGAATATTTATTGGCACCGGCAAGCTATTAATAGATCTCACTACACCTCGCCAATCCTTGAGCTGGTGATATGCCCTATGAGGGATATGCGCGACGAGAGTGCAAAGAGCTGCGGTCTGCAGAAGGAAGAGCAGGAGTTCTGGGAATGCCTTGAGAAGTGCGGGGACGATTTGGAGCTGAAGTACGCCCGCGACCTCCCCGACGACACGCCCGATTTTATTTTGCGCATGCTCTCCGAGTTCGAGAGGGATGTGGCGGCATTTTGTTTTGACGGCACAAAAGGCCTGGTGCTGGATGCGGGTTGCGGAAACGGGAACCTATTCTTCAGGTCAATGCCGCATCTCCAGGCACAGTACGTCGGCATGGATTTTTCAAGAAACATGCTGCAAAGAGCCGTCTGCCGCGCCAGCGATAAGAGAAACGCCCGATTCCTTCAGGGGTGCATCGACCGTCTCCCCTTTAAGGATCAGGCCTTTGACAGAGTGGTCTGCAGCGGCGTCATAACCTGCCTTCCCTCAGTTGAAGGGGCTAGAGGGTCTCTGAGGGAGTTTCATAGGGTTTTAAAGCCGGAAGGGACTCTGGCAGTGGATTTTTTCAATTGCCGCTCACATTTTACGCTAATAAGGCGGCATCTTTTCAAGGAGAGGATTGAACCTCCCGAGTATATCTCACCGCTTGCATTTAAAACTGAGCTGGAAGAGGCAGGCTTTGAGGTCCAAGACTATCGCGGCTTTGACTTCAAACCATATCAGGGCTACCTGTTCATGAGTGACAAGCGGCCAATTATCGATCCATGTTTTGTGCAGGAAAGGTTCTCGCGATTTATGGAGTCTAAGGTCGTCTCCAAACTGCCGAGGATGGGCCTTCTGGGCTATAGAGTCTATGTGAGATGCAGGAAAAGGAGCCTCTAACCGTGCTGGCATAACCGCGCCAACATAACAGCGCTGGAACACATCTGTGTAATTTTGCGTGAGATACTAAGGCCTCACATCGTGAGGTCGCCCTTTTCCAGCAGGTTCTTGATTAGGTGTTTGGTTGAAGATGTTGGATAATGGATTATTCTGGCGATCTCCCTTTGTGATGGCCGGGGATTCTTAGCCCAAAGAACCTTTATCTGCTCTATCGCCTCTTCGTTCTCCGATATCCTGGGCCTTCGAATTTTGGAGGTAGTGGTAGCATCGTTCTCTGATGTCTCTTCGCGGTGGATGGAAGTGACGCCCTCTTGTATGAACATCAAGGCCTTCTGAGATATGCCCTTTAGTATCAGCTCTGAGGCTAGCCTCTTTAGCGTCTTCCCCTGCAGGATGGCCTCTGCCTCCAGCCCCATGTAGGCCTCTGGAGTTATTTCAATTCTTGTATATCTGCCGCTTGGCATTAATATCCTAGCCTTAATTTTGATTTGTTTCTTTTTCCATTCACGCTGTTTCCATTCACGCTCATCAATCCCAGGTAATTCTAGGCTGAGGCTTTAAGAATTCGTCAATATCCTTAACCTCGAAGAACTCCCTCTTTCTATCCCATAACCGCTCTGCAGCCTTCTTGCGCATTTCGGCCACATCTCCTTCGGTGAGGTACTTCCTGGTGACAAGCGTCTCCAGCATCGCCTCAACCATTTCCGCCTGGGATGCAACAGCAGATTGCATCCTTGACATCTGGGGCTGGAAGAGCCTTGCAAGCGGTCGATCCCTCTCATCGTAGGATCTGTCAACCAAAATTATTTCATACTTGAATTTATTGCCGTGTCGTGACCAAAGAATGGTGTTGCTGAACCTCATCTCCCGTGGGACCTCGTTGATG
The DNA here is from genome assembly GCA_964534145.1 of uncultured Methanotrichaceae archaeon. Classification (GTDB taxonomy): domain Archaea; phylum Halobacteriota; class Methanosarcinia; order Methanotrichales; family Methanotrichaceae; genus CAWJYS01. Next base: position 6,723 of record CAZHNU010000002.1, read on the forward strand.
CCGATCCTCACAACCTGGAAATAGCCGTTTTCCTTCATCAGCATACGCAGATGAGCGTCCTGCTCCGGGGAGACCATAACCCTTGACTTGATGCTGAGGTCGTCGCAATCAAACTCTTCCTCGTAGTAGTAGGGATAAAGTGTAATGCCGTTTAAAGACAGCAACTCCAGCTTAAGCTCTTCGGCCTCATCAAGTTGTAGCTCGTGGTAATACTCAGGATTGTGTTCGTCGCCAAGGCTGCAAAAAGAGCTGTGGACAATCTTCCACCTTCCAGTGATGTTTCCCTCTTCATCTGTTGATCCTATGCCTTCATGCTCTGCGCGTTTTATTTTCAATAGCAGCAATCTATGCGCCTGGAGGGTCTGTGCAATAAGGCAAATCTTGACACGCTTTAGCTCGGATCCTGTATGCTTGGACCTAAACGTAGATTCCTCTTCCAGCTCTACGGCCAATTCTTCTCCTGAGAAATCAGCATACATTATCGTCTCACTCTTTGTCCCTGGTTTGAGGCGGCTATTTGTCCATATTAACGCTATAATTTATTAAGCTTCGCCTCGGCGCTGGGGGCCTGGCAATAAACCAAAAAGAATAACGATGGGATAAAAAAACCCATCGACTCAAAGCCTTTGCCTTCACAGATTGAATTCTATGTGGAATGGGATATAGAAAATCCACACGAAGTAGATCAGCATCAGAACGAGTCCCAGTGGAATTCCCAGCTTAGCCCATTCCTTGCTTGAGATGCCAAGCTTTCCTGCGGATATTATGTTGGGAATGTTGCCGGGGATGAGCATGCCGCCGGATATGAGCAGGCCCATTAGAACCGCATTGATCTGAAGCTGGCTCATGGCAGGGCTAAGTTCAGCTGCGGTAAGAGTGGCATTGTCCAGAATGGCTGAAATCATGTTTACCCAGTAAAGAATCTGCGGGGAGATGCCGAGCATGTATTTATCTATTACCACCTTCATGCCGCCGCCCAAGAGCAGCAGAGCCATGACGAAGATGTAGACCTTTATAGCCCTGACAACCACATCTCGAAGGCCGCCATCCTCCTCCTCGGTGACCTTACACTCCAGCGCCTTGGCCTTGCCGGTGAAGAACATTGCCAGAAGACCCATGGCCAGGCATCCCGGGATGATGTATATTGCCAGCTGGTTGAAGAGGTAGAAGAATCCAGCATTGTAGGGCTCGCCCTGCAGCTTGGTGATGGCGATCGTGGAAAGTGGCTCGCCCACTGGGGTCAGGACTGCTCCGAGACCGATGGAGAAACAGGCGATTATTATCAGGTTAATTTTGGTTGTACGGTCAAAGGGCATACAGTTCATGAGCTCTACCAGAAGCAGAGAGGCGATGATAGCGGTGATGATGCTTGAGGACAATCCAAGGATGACCACTATCAAGAACACTATAATCTTTGGGGGGATTACTTTTACCAAAGATGCCATTCCACTCTGGGCATAGGACCGCCCATAGTGGAATATGAGGCCTGCCACCAGCACCGCAGGGACTATGCCCTTGATGATGGGCTCCTCAATTGCCTCCATCACCAGATGCATGTTCCAGCCGATTAGCTCCATCTGGTGTTCTGTGTATCCAAGAGCAGCTAAGGCCTCCTCGCTGTAGAAGCTAGATATCGTTACCGCCAACACACCCATGACAAACAAGAATACCTCTAGGTTGTGCTCGACCTTTTTGACCATGAAAGGTCCGACGAGCACCACCAGTACAATGGCGAACAAACCAAGGTCAAGTGGATCAAACTGCATAATAACTCCTTCAAATATCGATAAATCCTTTAATACAAGTGATCTCCAAGCGCTTTCCAGACCAAAGAACTCCTCTCAAGCCAGGGGCTTTGGTCGATCTGCCAGCCACAGCTCCATCACCTGGCTTGGATGGCAGGCCCCCGGTAAACGCCTCCATTTTTCTCCTCCTCTTTCTCCCTCTATATAATTGCCAATAAATATCACTGAGAAGCCAATCGCTTCAGGAACCCATGTAGACCAGCAAACTGGCGGCTGGATTATGGATCATGCTTTGACAGCGCGATTTCCTGCACTGCTTTGGGCAGGAACGAACCAAAGTGCACGGCATTGATCCAAATGGCGATGCGATATCCATAGCTAGTCTACCAGGCATTTCCATTTAGTTAATTGCTTTTTAACCTTTTCGGTTAAATCAACATTTGGGCCAAAAATACAATTGCTGGACAAATAGAAAATTATTTCGATAAAGATTATAATATAATACAGCAAAGCAATACAGCAAAGAAAAATCTTTGGAGGATAGGCCCTACTATCGGCAGCATTCGAAAAAAAGAAGCACTCTTATGCCGGGGGCTTTGCATCTTATGGCAGGTCTATCACGCCGACAACTCTCAGCTTCCCTCCTTCAGGATACGTGAGGACTCCCCTTGCCCCAGGTTTGTAAACCATTATCTTATCCAGCTTCAAAGTCAGCTCCGGCTGGTGCCAATCGCCCTCCGCCTTTACGCCCTCAATTCTTGCGGGGACGAACTGCATCCAGTGACCGATATGCAAGACCATTCCCTCCTTTAGGGGAGATGGCCAGTACTTGACGATTTTGGCTTTTGCGGAGATGGACGAAACCTTTTTGATGGATTTATCGCTTGTGAGTATTGTGCCCCTGTCCAGGTCGTCCACCTCGACACCCTTAAGGGCAATCCCCGTTCGGTCGCCTACGGCCGCGCAATCGTAATCTGCATCGTGCTTCTGAATCGACCTGACCTGGGCAATTTTATCTCCGGGCAGCACCATCAGCTCGTCGTGCTTCCTGAGCACCCCCTCGGCCACGCTTCCGAGAACCACTGTCCCGATTCCCCTGACATTGAAGAAGTGATCCACGGGCATGGTTCCTGTTTCCAGGTCGCAGGGCGCATCCATCCTGGCCGCCTCCTCCAAGAGGCGCTCGCGTATGGCATTTTTATCGTCCTCGACGAACTCGTAGCCATCCACCACGGTCCCCTTGATCAAAGGTGCGATCTGATCGCGCGAGAGGTAGTTCCGCAGGACCACGAGGCCGTTTTTGATTCCTGCACAGTCGAGCATGATCACGCATTCGCCGAAGGCGGGCGTTAACTGATCGACAATCAATATCGCCTTTTTTGCCATCGATACGGTATAGAATAGCGGTGCAAGCCTCTCAGGATAGCGTGAGGGCTCAATGATGGTGACGGTGTCTTCTCCTCTCTTCAGGTTATAAAATGTCATATCGCTGGCCGTGCCCTTCTTTCCCAGGTCCTTGGCGTAGTCCAGCGCGCCTAAAATCGCAACGTTTAAGTTAGCCATAAAGGCCAGGAACTACTGCCCGCCATAATAGGTTTTGCGGTGTACTGCCGCGATTGAGCGATTAAGCGACCAACTATCAGCAGCAATTTATAGAGGGATGCTCGAACCATCCGGCCATGTGCGGAGCTGACCTGCCCGATATTCCCAGCGAAGATTTCGAGGAAGATAAGAAAAAGAAGGGGCCAAAGCCTAAAGACTGATGGATTGATTCAAAAGATTTTTATCATATAATGTAACGTTATAAATTGGGATTTAGAGGATTTTATTCAATCCCTTTCTGCTATTGTGAGGTAATCCTTATGGCTAAAGATATAATGAAAGATGATAGCGTGGCGAAGGTAATCGAGGAAATAGGAACAGGTCCGGCATGCTTTACGCAGGGCAACGTAGACGAGCTGAGAAATGTCCTGCTGAAAGGAGGATATACGGCAGCTGAAGCAAAAGCAGCGCAATATGCGGGAACGGATGCCTTTACCGACCTGCAGCGCATCATGCAAATAATGCATAAGCACAACCTCAGCCCTGAGGCAGGCGCAGAGGTGCTGAAAAACATATTCCAGATAAAGGCAGGTCACTGGTAATCGCTTTGAATCACTCCGGCATGAGCTGATGGGGCCAAGCAGCCTCTCATTGTCAGCGCCTTTGCTGCTTATGCCTGCAGCCTATGCCTTACCGCCTATGCCTTGGTCGAAGCGATCCATCACCCTCATTTTTACCGCCCATATCTCCGTGGGGCCTCAAGCGAACCAGCGAAAGCGTTTTCGTCGCCTTTTGGAGCTGCACATCAAGAGCCATTTTTTTGTTATACCATGCCCTGACAAACAGGGGTTCTGCCTCAATGGCCCTGTCATAGCATTCAATGGCCTCATCATACCTGCCCAGCTTATACAGCGAATTACCCTTCGTATTCCACGTGAACGCGTTCTCTGAGTTGATTTCCAACGACTTTTCGCACAGCCTCAACGCATCGTCGTATCTCTCCTTGAAGTAGCAGATATCGGCCTTGGCTGCTATCGCCTCCCAGCTTTCGGGGTCCCTCTCCAGCTCCCTCTCGATGAGCATTTCGGCGCCGTAGAGACCATCGCCCGATAAAAGCCCCAGCGCTCTTTGAAAGGAGCCGTGGTCTGGTGGCAAGCTTGATCGCGTTTGTCTGTTCATATTATCCCAAATTATCGCAGTAATCATCAAATGCCATTCACTTTTAGCGGTACCATTGATACTTATCTATCGTATCGATGAAATTACATCAGATTATGCTTAATGTTTTGTTGAAATGATATATAGATGTTTATGATAACCAAATGTGTACAAAGACCTATCATCCGATGATATCCGCGGCCTTTAGAGAGCCCTCTCTTAGTCGATTCAGCTCAAATTCTACTATCTATTATTTGAGAAGTGAATGAGCCGCTGCGAGGAATGCATAAACTTTAAATATAGTGTACTCTTTAACTCATTATAGTACAAGATTATACATTAAAGCCGGTGATCATTTGAATTATCTTCAACAAATCGTGGATGGGCGAAGTCTCCAGATGGAAGAGGCTGAACTGCTCTTAGACGAGATCTTCAAAGGGGCAACGGACGCCCAGATAGGCGCGCTTCTTGTCGCCCTCAGGATGAAGGGCGAGTCTGTCTCGGAGATCGCAGGCCTTGCCAGGAAGATGAAAAGCTCTGCCGTATGCATTCACCCCCGGGTGACGGGCACTCTGGTCGACACTTGCGGCACAGGGGGAGATGCATCGAACACCATCAACGTCAGCACAGCTGCGGCCATTGTAACTGCGTCATGCGGCGTGCCTGTGGCAAAGCACGGAAACTATGCGGTAAGCTCGAAGTGCGGCAGCGCAAATGTCCTCTCAGAGCTTGGTGTAAACATCTTTCCCCTGCCCGAAGAGGTTCAAGGCTCCATTGAGTCTCTGGGATTTGGTTTTATGCTGGCGCCCCTCTTTCATCCGGCAATGAAGCGCGTTGGCCAGATAAGAAGAGAGCTTGGGATGCGCACGGTCTTCAACGTCCTCGGTCCGCTGACAAATCCCGCAGGGGCGAAGGCCCAGGTCATGGGCGTTTACGACCCCAGGCTTTGCGAAAAGCTGGCGCAGGTCCTGAAAGCCCTGGGATCGGAAAGGGCGATGGTCGTCCACGGCCAGGGGATGGACGAGATCACCAACACCGGCGAGACGACGGTCTCAGAGCTAAAGGGGGGCGATGTAAAAAGCTACAGCATTCACCCTGAGGATTTGGGCTATCCGCTTGCAAAGGCAGAGGATATCGCCGGAGGAACTCCTCAGGAGAACGCCCTCAAGCTCGTAAACGTCCTGAAGGGTGAGAGGTCGCCCGCCAGGGACATAATTGCCATGAACTCAGGTGCGGCGATCTACGTTTCAGGCCATGCCTCCACGTTGCAGGAGGGGGCAATGATGGCTGAGGCGGCCCTTGACGGCGAGGCAGCCCTTCATATCTTAAAGCGCATGGTGGAGATGAACGGCGACCCTTCGAAGCTGAGGCGGTTCCTTTGACAAGGGTTAAGATCTGCGGGATTACGGACGAGTCCGAGCTTTCCTTTGCCGTTTCAGCAGGAGCGGATGCTGTGGGCTTTGTGGTCGAGATTGATGACTCCAGGCACTGCATATCATCGGGCGAGGCTGCATGCCTCATCGAAATGGTTCCAGTATACACCAAAAGTGTGGCAGTGATCGCGCCGGAGAATGTGGATGAAGCTATCCGGCTGGCGACGCGAACCAGGGCTGACGTCCTGCAGGTTCACGGCTCTCTGGCCCCCAGGGACATGGCAGAGCTTAGATCAAATGTCCATCAAATGCTGGTAGCGGCAGTTGCGGCCGGAACAGCGGCCGAAGGCTCAGGAGCTGGATCGAAAGAGGCCATGCGGTATGGAATGGTAGCCGATGCAGTCCTTCTCGACACTATGGTGAATGGAAAGCTGGGCGGAACAGGATCTGTCCATGATTGGGACATAAGCGCCGAGATAGTCAGATCTGTTAAGGTCCCCGTAATCCTGGCAGGAGGTCTATATCCAGGCAATGTGGCCGAGGCAATACGAAAGGTCGGGCCCTATGCAGTGGACGTATCGAGCGGCCTTGAGACGGGCGGCAAAAAGGACGCTCAAAAGATCAGGTCATTTATAAGAGAGGTGAGGTCATGTCAGCAGCCCTTGTAGAGCCGGTGTTCGTAGATGTGAGCAATAAGGTGAGCGTGGACGCGCCTCTTTCCCTTTATCTGGCCCTTCGGGACCGCCGCCACCCGTACCTCCTTGAATCCGTGGAAAAATCCGGCCAGAGGGCCAGGTTCTCGTTCGTCGGGGCCGACCCTTCAGCCGTGGTCACTGTGAAGAATCGCCTCTTGACCATGGAATTTTTTAGCGGCGGCATGGAGAGCATTGAAGAGAGATTATCTAAGTGCGTCGATGTTGAAAAAAAGGGATCGGTGCTGGAGGGCCGGATAAAGGAGGGCTATGATCTGTTCGATGCCCTGAGAGCCGCCATCCCATGCAGCCGGGGGATGCCCAATAGCTTTTGCAGACAGGTGTTCACGGGCGGAGGAATAGGATATCTGGCCTACGACCTTGTCAAGGAGCGCCTGGATAGAAGCTCGATATCGGAGACACCAGACGCAAAGTTTTGCCTGGCGGAGAGCACATTCATCTTCGATCACTTAACCAGGAAGGTCTACTTCACCATAGCGCCAATCCTGCCGGGCCCCAAGGTGAACCTGATCGAGACCATCGGCGGGATCGACCCGGATTACGACTCGGCCGAGGATCCAACTGTTGACGGCAGGGTTTTGTCCGCTGGCGACCAGCAGGAGTACGAAGAGGCGGTGCTCAAAGCAAAGGTCCACATAAAGGACGGCGATATTTTCCAGGTGGTTCTGGCAAGATCGACAAGAATCGAATGTCCTGATCCCGTCAAGCTCTACAGGAAACTCCGGAGCATCAATCCGAGCCCCTACACGTACCTCTTCGAGTTCGGCGACCTGGCAATTGTGGGAGCTTCTCCTGAGACGCTTTTCAACACATACGACCGCAAGCTCAAGGTCAACCCGATAGCAGGAACCTGTCCGAGGGGAAGGACAAAGGCAGAGGACGACAGGTATGCCAAAATAATGCTCGGGGACGAGAAGGAAAAGGCCGAGCACGTGATGCTCGTGGATCTCGGAAGAAACGACGTCCGATCCGTCTGCAGGTCGGGTACGGTGCACGTGGATGATTTCATGTCGGTCCTGAAATATTCTCACGTGCAGCACATTGAGACAACGGTAATTGGAGATCTGAGAGACGAGTGCGACCAGTTCGATGCTGCGCGCGCCGTCTTCCCGGCAGGGACGCTTTCAGGAGCGCCAAAGCTTCGGGCTATGGAGATCATAGACGATCTGGAGGCGGAGCCGAGAGGCATCTACGGCGGTGGCATCGGCTACTTCTCAATAGACGGCAGCACCGACTTTGCCATAGCCATCAGGAGCGTTCTCGTCCAGGACGGTGTGGCCACTGTTCAGGCCGGTGCGGGAATTGTGGCAGACTCCGATCCCGAGAGGGAATACCAGGAGACTGAGAGGAAGATGGCTGCAATGAAGAGGGCCTTGGGGGTTGCGGCATGACCGATACGATCAGGGATACAATCAATGCAGCGGGGACGAATAATGCAGCGAGGACAAACCGGTCCATCCTATTCGTGGACAACCAGGACTCCTTTGTCTGGAACCTGGTGGACTACGTTTCCCAGTTCTACGAGAACACAGTGGTCCGGTCCAACCGCGTCAGCCTATCTGATGTGGAGGCGATGCAGCCCTTGGGAATCGTGATATCTCCAGGGCCGGGCCATCCTGCAACACCGAGAGACATCGGGAGCTGTCTGGATATCATAAAGAGGTTCGAGCGCACTCCGATCCTCGGCGTTTGTCTGGGGCATCAGGCCATGAACCTTGCCTACGGCGGGACCATCTCCCACACACGGCCGCTTCACGGCAAAACCTCTCAGATAAAGCACGACGGCCTCGGAATCTTTCGTGGAGTGGAGAATCCGCTCACTGGCGGACGCTACCATTCCCTGGCAGTCGAGAAGCTCGCGCCCGACCTGGTGATATCGGCAGAGACCCAGGAAGGTGTGGTGATGGGAATCAGGCACAAGACCCGCCCTCACTGCGGGCTGCAGTTCCACCCGGAGTCGGTGCTCACGCCCTCGGGAAAAAGGATCATCTCCAACTGGGTCGAGGATGTTGTGAAATGCACCCTTTGAAAATGCACTCCTTGATTGACGGCATACTGGAGGCCTCAAGACAAAGGAGTTTCAGGCCTGTGCACGAATGGCCGAAGGGCGAGCGACGGGACCTGATCACCTCGGCCAGAGACCTGAGGAGCAGGGGAGTCATTCCAATCATTGCCGAGATCAAGCCGAAGGCCCTTGGCAGGCCTCTGGCCCCGGAGGAGGTTGCAGCCTACGCAAAGGCATATGCTGAGAACAGCGCCTGCGCCATCTCTGTTTTGACCGAGCCCACCCATTTCAAGGGCGCTTTGGAAAATGCAGCAATCGCCAGGGAGGCTGGACTGCCGGTCCTGCGAAAGGACTTCATCTTCGATGAGAGGCAGCTTCATGAGGCGCAGGCCGACCTGGTGCTGCTGATAGCCTCTCTGGGAATCGACCTGCAGAGCTTCGTGGATCATGCAAGATCCCTGGGAATGGAGCCGCTGGTGGAGGTTCACACAGAGGCTGAGCTGGAGATGGCGCTGAAGACCGATGCCCAAATCATCGGGATCAACAACCGCAACCTGAGCACGCTTGAGGTCGATCTGGGAACCTTCGAGCGGCTGGCGCCTATAGCGAAGAACGCGGGCGTTTTTCTTGTGGCGGAGAGCGGGGTTCATTCAAGAGAGGATGCTAGAAGGATGATGCAGGCGGGGGCTGACGTGCTGCTGGTGGGGACGGCTCTGATGGGGAGGCCGGAGAAGTTGGGGGAGATTAATCGTCTTTAGATTGATGCTGCAACTGCAAATCTATGGAAGGCATCGCGCAAAGGCAATCAATCTGCCATTTCCACCTGAACCTTGCCTATGAAAAGGCTCTCCTCGACGGGGGCCGGGACACAATCATCTCTCAAGGCCATTAGATAGGCCTCGATGGCCTCTTTGGTGTTCTCCAAAGTCTCATCGATGGTCTCTCCTTGCGAGTAACAGCCTGGGAGGGCCGGGACCTCAGACCAGAATCCACCTTCCTCCGCTTGATGTATTAAAATCGTGTATTCCATAATCAATCATCCCTTAAAAGCTTCAGGAATTCTTCATCATCCGGCCCCGCTTTTCTTATTGCAGATTTAAGAACCTACATTCCGCACTTTAACTTCCTAAACCGAGTATTTTTCTAGCTAACGATTTTTCAAATATAATCATAATTTACAATATTCATTTATATTAATAATTCTTTTGTTTGCCATATCTCTCCGATAGAGAGAACATTTGCCATCATACCCCTCAAGAGAAAATCGACTCAAATCAACATAATAAAAAATAATCCAAAAAGAAAATTTTATTTGATTAAAACATTTTCATTTAATTAACAAAATCGATAGCTGCAAAAATGCTAAATCCAGAACTCAAAGTGCGGAATGTAGGATCAATTATAGCCCAGAAGATATGCAAGTGGCTACTACGCCTGGCAGATCTTGGTCGACACTCCCTGTATCCCAGCAATGTCTTGGCGCCCGCATAACGGTTCGCCCGCGAGCCGGGCCTGCATCGTGACCGCTGCAAGTTATCAAGGGAAGCCAGTGCCGATGCTGTGCACGCGATAGGTTACCGCGCAGGATTAAATACAGGCATTAGGCATTATACAACTTGAATGCGAACACTTCGCTATAAAATTTGGATCAGGCCGGAGACTGACGGAACATATACGGTGATCGTCCCTTCACTTCCTGGATGCTTGACCTTTGGCAATACCATTGAAGAAGCTTTAGGGATGGCAAAAGAAGCCATCGAGGTGTATATCGAAAGCCTTGCTGCCAGAGGCAAAGAGATTCCAATCGAAGAAGATCAGATCGAGGCAACTGTAACGGTTGAAGCGAATGCCTAAGTTAGCCCGTATTGTCTCCAGAGAAGCTTGCGAGAGCTCTTGAAAAGAAAGGATTTATGCTAGACAGGATAAGGGGCAGCCATCATGCTTATTGGCATCCCGATCTTGACATCACAGTCACAATTCCATTTCATAAAAAAGAGGTAGGCAAGGGATTGCTTCTCGAAATCATGAAACAGGCATGTATAACCCGAGAGGAGTTGCTGGATCTACTATAAAAAGGACCGCAAAGTTAAACCCCTTTCATCTTCTTTTTCTCCTCCTTCCGCCTCTCCACTCTGTAGTCGCGGATGATGCCCTCCAGCCACTCAGCCTTCCGCTCCGCCTGGCGGGCCTTCATGACCTCCTTCCACCGTGCGGTAGCAGTCCCGATCTCCTCTGGCTTGACGAAGGCGACGCTGTCTACCCTGTAGATCCCTATTTCCCGGCTGGTGAAGACGGGTATTCCCTTCTCCTGAAGATGCTCTCTTGTCGCGGGAACCATTTCGCCATCCGTTATGATTGCTGCTATGCCCCTTTCGATCAGCAGATCTGCCGTGTTCGGCCCGCCGCCGCTGGCGTTCATAAGCAGGACGAAGTCTCCCTTCTCCAGTCCGAAACGCTCAGCCGCTGCGACGATTGCCTCTTTTGAGAAGGCGTCGAGGACTTTCAGCCTCTTGTAGCCCTTCAGCCCCTCGACCCTCTCGGCCTTCTTCTGCCTGGAGCGGTCCGCCAACAGCCGCCTCATCTGCTTTCTCTCAGAGCGGAGCATTGCCCGGAGGCGCTCTATCTCCTTATCCCTGATTTTTATCTCCTGGTCCCGCTTGATCTCCCGGGATGTCTTGTCCTTTTGCCTCTCCAGCCGGGCCGAAAGCCTGTTTACGATCTCCTCCCTCTCAGCCAGCTCGGCCTTGAGGTCGTCCACGTATGCCCTTAGAGTCCTGATCTGCTCGCTTTGCTGAATATTTTGGCATCTCAAGGCGGAGGCTTCTGGAGGCGAGCCGGGGCCAGCCTCCACTGCTTGAACCTCTTTAACCTCGGGAGCAGGTTGCTTGGCAAACTCGGCTATAGCATTCTCTATGGAGTAGCCGCGAACCACCAGGGCCTTTACCTCGTCCGGGTCAATCTCCGGCGGGACCTTTTTGTCCACCTGCATAAACTTATTTTTATATTTCTTAAATGCGCTGACTGCAGCAGCCAGAGAATCGCGCTCATGGTCGTTCTTGTAGCCGAACTCCTTTGCCAGAGCGATCTTCTCCTCTGACGGCACATCCGAGCCCGGCGAATAGAGGACGGCGTTAAACGACCGCTTCACCTTTTCTACCGCTCCAGGTGTCGGGAAAACGTCGGTTGCCATGACAAGCGGCCGACCGCGAGCTGCTATCCACTCAATCACGTCGGAGGAGGACATGGCCCTTGAGCTTATCAGGTCTATCAGGTCGCCCTGCAGGCTCAGCGCGGCAATTCCAGTGGTGGTTCCGGGGTCGAGGCCGACGATTATGTAGCTTCGCCTCTGGGCCAGGGGCTTGAACTGAAGCTTCGGCCGCTCAATCCCCTGAATTTTGACCTGGGCGTCGGAGTAGTACCCTGGGTTGATGTGCACCTTGTCCCTGGAAGCGTCAACGACAAACTCGGCACGGGTGTATCCCCCAAGCCCCTCAACAGCCCGTGCGGTAAAGTCGAGGCCTGCCTCCCGCAGCTGCTTTTCCACCTCCCGTGCCAGGCCCTTTACAGCCCCGTGGATCTTTCTTGAGTACCTGTTCTGGCTCCAGCCGCCCCTGCCGGGAGAGCGCCTCCTGCTAACCTTGATCCAGGTCCGATCCTCGAAGGCCGAGAGCACCTGGCCGACGCCCCTGGCAGCAAGACGTGCGCAGACCTCAGCCTCCTCCAGAGGGTTCAGCCGATCGAAGCTCATGCCGTGCCACTTGGCAAGCTTGGCCAGTGCCTCGGGATGCTCGCCACCCGTGACCTGGACCAGCTTAGTGGACGGCGGCAGCCTGCGGAGGATTGAGACAAGCTCTCTTTTGTCAGAGGCCAGCTCATGGACGTTGTCCATTGCGACGATCTCCGGCTGCTTTTCCCTTATGAGGCGGATAAGCTTGTGACGGCTTATCATGTGGTGCTCGAACTTATTCTCTCCGTCCAGCACTACCAGCGAGTAGCTTGGAGCATGGCGGCTGCTGGGAGATCCGCTGGCGATATCAACTCCAAAGATCACTGCAGGGGCTCCTCCTTTGGCAGGTTGGCACTGACCTGTGCCTCCGATAATGCACCCACCCTGGATAGGGCATCCTCCAGGGGCACGGCTATCTTGTAGCGACGCGAAAAGAACCTCAGGACGTTGGAGATATCTCTCTTTAAAAGGTCCTCCGAGCCGGCATGATCGATGCTTACAGCCTGGGGCCAGTCGATGATCTTGAGATACTCACCCGTTGCCATTATGTTGAACTCGCTTAGGTCGGCGTGGACGATTCCGAGGGCGTAGGCCTTGGCCACCTCCTCAAGGATCATGTCCAGGCAATCCTTCGGATTGGAGAGAGTGACCCTGCTTAGCTGGTCTCCGAACACATGCTCCATGGCTATTGCGTGTCTGCTAAAGCCGACCGGCCTGGGGATCGATACATGGGGGTAGAGCCTCTGCATGACCTGAAACTCGTGGCGGGCTGCGAGGCTTGCGGCATGAAGCCACGGCAGCCTCGGCAGGTCCGTGAGATGATCTCGGGCCCTCCTAACGTGCTTGAAGCTGGTCCTCCCCTGGCGGTGGAACTTTATGGCTAGAGGAATCTCTCCCATGGCCTCGAAGATCACCGACTCCTTTCCGACACCGATCTTCTCGCCGATCCCTGTCACAAAATCGCGCCTGACCAGATCTTTAAGCGCCAGTAGGTCGTAGGAGTCGAAGTCTATCTGGTAGCCCTCGTAGTGAATGGTGGTGCAGGCTACAAGCTTCTGCTCCAAAAGAAGGCGCAAACGATACTCGACCTTGCGCAAAGGTAGGCCCGAGCTGCGGGCAATCTCGGGAATGGGGACCCACTCGTGGTCCCTCATCCCCGCCTCAATTGAGCCGAGAACCGAAAAGTCCTCTCTGCTCAACCTTAGAAACGCATCCGCGAGGTTATCCACGTAACTCTAATTGGCCCTTTTTATGTAAATCTTTAACCCTGGTTTTTCTGATACTCATTCCATCGGCTTTCCAGTTCGGGGGATTTCAGCGTCTCCATGACATAATCGGAGAACTGCGCGCCCGTGGCGCCTCCGGTTCTGCCGGTGATGCAGACCTTCTTCTCAAACTGGCCCGCTATGTCCAGGGCCATCTCCATTTTAGCCGCCTTTTCGACGAAGCCTATGTGCCGGAGCAACATTACCACTGCCCTCATCATGCTGGCGGGGTCGGCGTATGCGGCGCGGCCCTCCTGGACCATTCTAGGCGCTGAGCCGTGGATGGCCTCGAACATGGCGTACCTCTTGCCGATGTTGGCCGACCCGGCGGTGCCTACACCACCCTGGAACTCGGCTGCCTCGTCTGTCAGGATGTCTCCGTACAGGTTTGGCAGAACTATGACCTTGAAATCCCTTCTGCGCTTCTCGTCCACCAGCTTCGCGGCCATGATGTCCACGAACCAGTCGTCGAATTGAATATCCGGATATTCCCTGGCCACCCTTTTGGCGGTCTCCAGGAACTTTCCGTCAGTGGTCTTGATGACGTTGGCCTTTGTAACGGCTGAGACGCGCTTGATGCCGTTCTTCTTGGCGTACTCAAACGCCAGGCGGACGATGCGCTCCGCACCCGGAGTGGTTATGACCTTGAAGTCCACCGCCAGGTCGTCTGTCACGTTGAAGCCCTTGCTGCCGAGCACGTACTCGCCCTCGGTGTTCTCCCTGTAGAATATCCAGTCAATCCCCTTCTCGGGCACCTTCACGGGCCTGACGTTGGCAAAGAGGTCAAGCTCACGGCGCATGGACACATTTGCGCTTTCTAGGTTCGGCCAGGGGTCGCCTTTCTTTGGAGTGGTCAACGGGCCTTTTAGAATGACGTGGCACTCCTTCAGCGCTGCAAGAGCATTCTCCGGCAGCGCCTTGTTGACCGCAGCTCGCTCCTCGATTGTAAGCCCTGGGATGTCTTTTAACTGCACCTTTCCCTCTGCGATCTCCTTTTGCATCAGGTACTCCATGACGCGCACGGCCTCCTTTGTGATATAGGGCCCTATGCCGTCGCCGCCCACAACGCCGATGATAATTGGCTTGATTTTGCTGTAATCCGCCCAGCCCTCGCCCGACTTCATCTGATCAACGCGTTTTAGCTGAGCCACCAGGAGCTTTTCAAAGTGCTCCTTAGCCTTTTCTATGGCCTCTGTCTGAGTCATGTTACCCACCTGTTCCTCTTAGGTAGGAGAGCTTCTGGGTGATCAATCTTTTTGTAGCGGAGTGAGGTTTTTCCATGCAGGCGCTTATCAAGCCTGCGAGAAGTGGCTAATGGATCGAATGGTAAGAAAACTCTCTTTCGACGACCTAATGCATTTCCCTCCCCCAGCGAGGGGCCGGGGGTAGCCCGCGCGGCAACTGAGCGCGCCTCAACCTCTCTCGCGCGAAAACAGGGAAGCGCGCGGGCATACCGGAAGAATTGAGATAGAGTC
This sequence comes from uncultured Methanotrichaceae archaeon, assembly GCA_964534145.1. Lineage (GTDB taxonomy): Archaea > Halobacteriota > Methanosarcinia > Methanotrichales > Methanotrichaceae > CAWJYS01. The sequence goes on from CAZHNU010000002.1 coordinate 21,726, forward strand.
TTCACATTGGAAACTTCACAGCAGATGCTTAGGCATGAGCCTCCAAGGTCAGCCTGCACTCCAAAAGCTCCTCTACTGGAACTGCCTTGCCGTCTTCAATGAGACTCTCTACATAACCTTTTATAGCATCCCTCGCCATATCAATGGCCTCTTCAACGGTCTTGCCATATGCAACACACCCGGGCAGGGAAGGGATCAGCACTGTATATTTTCCCTCTGGCTTTTTCCGAAGAATTACACGATAGCTTAGCTGACGCATCACTATTACGATTATTGTCTTGCTATATATCAACAATGGGCCTACTTCGCGGACGCATCAAATGTATTAAAATATTTCCAAAACTAAAAATAGACAATTGCTCGATTTAACGCCATGCTTTAAAACTTAAGCGCTCGCTCGCAGTCAAAGCTATAAATCAGTAAATCCTCCTCATGATCATGACTTTAAACGATATAATAATCTACGTGATAGTGTTCCTGCTGGCCTTCATGGTGGCTAGGATGATCTTGAGGATGATGAGGGGCTACTGATGACGATTAACCGACAGGCTTAATATTTCCCTGACGCTTAAACTCTGAGCATGTATCCCCAAGTCCTCGCTACTGTCGGCGGATCAGGGACGAGGCTTTATCCATTGACTCTGGAGCAGCCCAAGCCCCTTGTAGAACTGTGCGATACGGCGATCATTGCAATTCTCTTCAGGGTCCTGGCCATACAGGGATGCCGCAGGTTCATCCTGGGAAGCAAAGGTTCCTGCAACACCCTGAACCTCAGCAATTACTTTAAGGCAGGGGAAGGCTTCTTCAAGCGCCTGGGGATAACCGATCACCAGGACTTCTCCTACCAGCCCCTCTACGACGACAAGGGCAGCGCCGACTCACTTCGCTATTGCGTTAACTACTTCGACATTCGCGACGACCTGCTGGTAGTTTCTGGAGACAACCTTATCGATATTAACCTCAAGGACTTCGTGGACTTCCACCACGCGCACAGGCCTATGCTCACTGTTGCCCTAAAGGAAATAGGTCCGGGTGAGAATGTTTCCCAGTACGGCGTTGCCAGAATCGATGACGACCTGCGCATCAGCGGGTTCGTGGAAAAGCCGAAATCCGGAAGCGAGCCGTCGAGAATGATCAACACTGCTTTCTATCTGTTCTCGCCCGAAATTCGCGAGGTGCTGCAGGAAATGGGCGACTCGGCCAGAGACATCGGCGGCGACCTCATACCCTACCTGACGGAGAACGGCTATCAAGTCTACGGATACCCGATCAGCGGCTACTGGATAGATATCGGCACTCCCGAGCGCCTGCACCAGGCTGCCATGGACTGCCTTACCGGAACGGTCAAGCATTTTGACAGGAAGTACCAGTACGGTCCTGGCAAATGGGTTCATCCAAGCACTCTGGAGAGGATAAGGAAGTACTTAGACTCAGGCGATATCGAGTTGAAAGGCCATGTATCAATCGGGCGCAACTGCCAGATAGAGCGCGGCGTGGTCATCGAGGACTCCCATATCGGACACAGTAGCCTAATCGAGCGCGGCGTGGAGATAAAAAAGAGCATGATCATGAGCTTTGCCAACATAAAGCGTGAGGCCAGCATTTACAAGGCGATAGTGGGTAGGCATTCCACCATCGAGTCATACAGCGTTGTAAACGCCAACGGTGAGGACGACGGCAGGATACCGGTGATAGGAGAAAACGTAGTTTTGCCGGCAGAATCAGTTGTCGGAGCAGGCACGAGAGTGGCCCCGCTAAAGCACAGCCACAGCATTCTGGCTACAGGTCGGTTTGTGGAACTCGGGACCGATGACAGAAATATTTACTTTGCTGAAAAGGTACGATAGGGCGCTGCAATTGCCGCTACCAGTAGCGCTCCCACGCCCCATTAATCTTTCTGATCTTGTATTTTCTGCCGTTCTCAAGCAAGAACCTGTTAAGATCTGCAACATCGCTAAAGAAGCGCTTGTCACGAAGATTATTATAAATATCCTCCGTAGTAAATCCCTTCAGATCTCCTCGGCCGTAAACGATCCTCTCGATTGTGTAATAGATGTCGTCGAACATCCTTAAGGGATAGGTCCACTCTGCGAACTTCATCGTCAACACCCTCGTTTGAGGAGTGGCTTTGAGCGGATATGAACCTTTCGTTCTCCAAAAGCAAAAAGGCCGTTCATCTGGCGCCTGCTATAAAGACATAATCAGAAACACAATAAACTAGAACGTCCAGGCCTATAAAATAGGGCGTAACGGCCAATAGACCAAAATGTCCAGACCAATAGACCGGGTCGTATAGACCAATAGACCAGGATGTATAGGCGATGAAGCTCGAAGAGATACATGATAAAATCCGCGTCTGCCCGCTCTGCGACCTGGCACAAAGCCGAACTATGGCAGTTCCGGGAGAAGGGCCGTGCCCCGCGGAGATCATGCTTGTTGGAGAGGCCCCAGGGAAGGTAGAAGATCTATCAGGCAGACCGTTCGTGGGCAGAGCAGGCCGACTGCTGGATAAAGCCCTGGCTGCAGCAGGTATTGAAAGATCCGATGTATTCATCACAAGCATCGTGAAATGCAGGCCTCCAAATAACAGGAAGCCGAAGAGGTGGGAGATCGACGCGTGCCATCCCTACATTGCAGCACAGATGGAGCTGGTTCGTCCAAGGGTGGTCTGTCTGATGGGAAACGTCGCGTCGTATGCCGTCATTGGAAAACAGGGCGTTACGGCTATTCACGGCCAGCTTTTCGAGGGTCGATTCCTTGTGACCTATCATCCTGCCGCGGTTCTGAGGAACATGAGGCTCATGGACTCGCTGATCTCAGACTTGAAGAAGGCCAGAACGCCTTAATGCAAAGAACGCCTTATTGGAATACTCATCAGGATGCAAAGAGCTTTTTAACCTTGGAGATGGCCTGATGCAGGGCCAAAACGAAGACGCGATCGCCCTCTCCTACAACGAAGTCGTCTCCAGGAACCATAGGCTTTCCGTCTCGGAGAACCATCCCTCCAATGGAGTCCTCAGGAAGCTCTCTTGCGATGTTTTTGCCAATAATTTTTGCTCCCTTCCTCACAGCAAAGTCTACCAGCTCTATCCTCTCATCGCTAAGCGTTATGACATCCTCGCTGCCTATGACCAGGTGAAGGACCTCGTCGCCTGTAACCTGTCCGGGGCTCACCGCTCTGTCGACCCCGACCAGCTCGAAGAGCTTTATATAAGCGCTCTTGTTGACGCGAGAAATTATCTTCTTGGCGCCCAGCTGCCTGGCCAAAAGGGAGCAAAGGAGGTTCTTCTCATCCAGGCCTGTTACGGCAAAAACCACATCCATGTCGCCTGCCCCCTCCTCCCTGAGCAGCGATATATCCGTTCCATCGCCGTTTAGGATCATGGTGCGGCTCAGATCATCGGCTATAAACCTGCAGCGCTGTGCATCAATTTCTATGAGCTTTAAGTCGAATCCCATCCCCTCCAGCCTGGCGGCCAGATAAAATCCAACCATTCCACCGCCAACTATCATCACCTTATGGGATGAGGCCTCCTCGTGGAGCATGCTTCGAAGGTCGGTCAGTACACGCGAGTCGCAGATGAGAATCACATGATCGTTGGGCAGTATCTCGTCGATCCCCTCCTTTGGCAAAGAGATATCACCGGCCCTGTTGATGGCTATTATCCTGCAATTATCCGGAAGGACCACATCATCCAATCTCCCAATTAATGGCATGTTCTTGCTAACCTTGAACTCTATCAGCTCGACCTTTCCGCCTGCAAGCTGTCTATTCATGAGCATGCTGGGGAAGTAAAGTGTCCTGGCCAACTCCTCGGCCATCACCAGCTCAGGGCAGATCATGTAGCTGATCCCAATCTGTCTCCTGTGCTTCACCGGCTGGTCGATGTACTCGGGATTGCTGACCCTGGCTATGGTCTGCTTGACGCCCATGTGGCCTGCTATTATGCAGGTGATTATGTTCACCTCATCGTTTCCCGTGACCGCTAATACCAGATCCGCCTCCCTCATCCCTGCATCAATCAGCAGTTGAGCATTGGCGGCGTTGCCCTGGAGTACCCTCACGTCTATTTCAGAAAGCCTGGCGCATGCCGCTATGTCCTTGTCTATTACCGTTACATCGTGCTCTTCGTAAAGCTCGCTTGCGACCAGAAACCCGACCTCACCTACTCCGGTGATCAAGATGCGCATGGTAGTTGCCTCAATTGACCCTCTAAATTGGATCGCTTCATGGAAAAAGGTTTTGAGCGACGTGCTTGCCTGCACTGATGATAAGCGGCGTCCTTCAAGGGGCAGAGTCTGCTTCCAGCACTTCTATAAATATAGGCGCAGCCAATGTTATTTATCCCGTCAATGCCTGAGGAAAGCTCGAGAGGTCCCCGATGTACAGCGTCACCTACGATCTCTGGAAAGATATCATCGACGATGCAATTGAGGCGCATGCGCCTCTCTTCGAGGCCATGCATAGCGCCGCTGAAAAAATTCCTCTTTCAGGGCAGCTGGTAGAGGAGCTGAAGCTGCATGGAGTAAAGGAAATTGAGGAGAACTCCTGGAACTTTCTTTTAAGGATCGAGCTTTATGACGATGGAATTGAAGGCTTCATGATTTCCCTAATGGCTGCAGAAGATCTCACGGCCTTTGAGCAGATGAAGGCCAATGCCGCAATGGTTCTCGGAATATCCATGGAGGATATAAACGGCTTCGAGGCAGACCACGGATTAGAATTGGACGAAGAAATAATCAAAGGCATTGAGGAGGGCTTCGGGATCACGGCGGAGGTCGCAGAGAACGGTATCCTGTTTGAGCTGGTCATATTCGACAGCGAGGATATTGATAACAACCTTGGCGGCAGCTATGATAGGGGGGGCATGGATGCAGGCTAGAGCCCGCTCAAGCTGAGAGGACAAAAGAGAGATTCCAGCCTAATCAACCCATACAAAACCGCGAAGAACCGGAATTTTGGCTTCCCCGGCCCTTACACCTCGCAAGGCTGGGCGATTGTATTCAACCTGCGCATGATATAACATGCATTATCGAGCTTCAGGCCGAATTCCCTCATTTCTTCCAGGATCGACAGCATGGCCAGAGAATCGCGGTCTCCAACTGCACTCTGCATTACCAGAATGAAAGACATAGCCTCATCGTAGCCCTTTGCCAGCGATCTCGATGTGGATTCCAGCAGGTCATCTGAGAAGATGGGGAAGTACTGCATGCGATACCAACTGATGAACTCGGTGGCTTCAGCCATTTTTAACCACTCTTTTTAAATCTCACTCATTTAAATCTCCGAAGCTATCTCAATCTCACTTTCATAAAGGGGGGCATTTAGTAATCGTAATCGGAGCACTGCCCCTCTTTGAACCTGTAGATGAGGTACTCTCCGAACGGCATTTCTTTGCCGTCTATGGCCAGGAATTCCCCCCTATCCACCTCTGCCGCAGCTGCATCAATTAGAGCATCCAGGTCGCCGCATTTGCCGACAATGCTAAGCAATGCATCATTAAGGATCTCAGATTCCATATCCTCACCCATAATCTCGCAAAGTCTATCGACCACAACGGCGTCTTCATCAGAAAGTTTCGCAGTCTTTCCGATGAATGCCGAATCCAGATCCCCCAGGTTGTTCGTGAAGTAGCCGCAAATTCCAGCATCCACCTCATCCTTTGTTCCTATCAGATAGAGGCTTTTTTGTGCCTGAAATGTAGATATGTCGTTGATTCTGGTAGCGCACGGCGATATCTCCTTGGGATCCAGCTGCAGCAAGTCAGCCAGAGCCTGCCTTTTCTTCTCAGTATCCACATACCTCTTGATCTCAGCTTCCTGCTCATTTGCATTAATCATTAAAATCGCCTTCGTTATTTAGGATTGACTTTCTATGAATTTCGAAAATCATCATACCAAATAATTTATGTTTAAAGGGAATTTGTAGCTTGCGATCAGATACCCTAAAATTTCTAAATATCATCCCCATCCAATGGTCATTCCCATCCAGTACCCGCTGAAAAGATATTCGCTTTTGCGGCTACCAACCTATTTCTACTGCCAGACACCAAGTATTCCTATGCAGATTCCCGAGTCAGAGTTCGCCAGCTACATCCGCAAATATCAAAACGTCCTTTACCTATGCCACCGCAACGCCGATCCTGACGCCATAGGCAGCGCCTTTGCCCTGCAGCAGGCTTTTGGCGGCTCTCTTGGGGCCGTAGAGGACCTCAGCAGGTCGGGAGAGGCCCTGGCAAGCAGCATTGGAGCTGTGGTGGAGCTCGACCCCCCTCCCGAAGGGTACGACTTCATTGTAGTAGTGGATGCATCAGTCGGACTTCAGCTGGGGAACATCAACCTCGCGAAGTACGCAGTGATCGATCATCACCTCGACGAGGGACTGCTGGCTGGGGCCGAGTTCTATATTCAAAGGCCCTCTCATTCCACGGCTGAGATTGTCTGGAAGGTCCTTCGCGAGAGCAAAATAGAGATCACCAAAGAGATGGCCATGGGGCTGATGGTAGGGATCATCTCCGATACGGGACGATTTAGGCGCGCATCCCCCGAGTCCTTCAGGGCGGCAGCGGAAATACTTCAGCTGGGCGGCATAGAGTACGAGGAGGCACAAGCAGTGCTTTATGCGCCGACAGAACTCTCTCAGAGGATTGCAGTTTTAAAGGCGGCCTCGCGCGCGGAGATGGAGAGGATCAATGACTGGATTATCGCCACTACGGAGATCAATTCCTTTGAGGGCTCCTCTGCCATGGCGCTGGTAGATCTTGGTGCGGATATGGCCCTGGCAGCAGGAAGGCACGGACATCTCACCAGGGTCTCGGGCAGAGCCAGCCGGGAGGCCATCCGTGCAGGCCTCAACCTAGCCAAGCTGCTAAGAGAGGTGGCCAAGGCCCACGGAGGAGAAGGTGGCGGCCATAAGGCTGCGGCTGCCCTTGAGGCCGAGGGAGAGCCGTCCGATCTCCTGGAGGAGTGCAGGAGAAGGGCCGCTGAGGTGTTCAGATCAAGGCCATAATCAAGGCATTAGGCCTTTCGCGCCTTTGCAGCCGACTTTTTCAGGGCCTCGATGCCCGGCAGGGGGTCGCCCGAGAGGTATGATATGCTCGCTCCGCCGCCGATGCTCACATGAGAGAACTTGGGCTCAAGACCCAGCTGCTCAATAGCTGCCACTGTGTGGCCTCCTCCGGCAATGGAGTATTTCGATTCTGCTGCAGCCTTTAGAAGCTCTGCCGTCCCAAGCTTGAACTTCTCCTTCTCGAATATCCCGGACGGGCCGTTCAAGACAGTCACCCTGGCCTCTTTCAGCTCCTTGGAATAGTTCACAATGGTCTCAAGGCCTATGTCGGCTATGGGCAGATCCGTCGGGAGCTTATCCACGCCGATCTCCAGTCGCTCGCCGTTCTTGTTGAGGGCCACGTCTGTCGGCATGGCAATTTTTCCGGGATAGTCCTTAAGCAGCTTTGCCGCTATTGGAACCTGCTCCATGTACTCCTGATCTTCCACGAACTTCTTGTTGGGCTCGCCTACATCGACGCCCGCTGCCATCATGAAGATCGTAGCAACCACCCCGGTCGTCAAAACCTTGTCGGCCCCTCCGCGACTAAGCACGTTTTGCGTGACCTTTATGGAATCGTCTGCCTTCGTCCCCCCCAATGTGAAGACCGTTGGATGCTCGTTTCCTTTAAGCGCCTTATCAAGCGCTGTGATCTCCTTATCCATGAGTATGCCCGCAACGCTGGGAAGGACCTCTGTGAAGCCGACAACCGACAGATGAGACCTGTGGGAGACGGCAAAGGCATCGTTGACGAACAGATCGAATAAAGGCGCGAGCTGCTTGACCATTATGCTCTTGGCATGATCCGCAGGCGGCCTGTTCATGTTCTCCTCTGAGAAGAAACGGGTATTTTCCAAAAGCAGGACCTCGCCGGGTTCCAGCGACTTCACGGCCTCTCTGGCATGAGAACAGAAGAGATCATCGCAATATGTGACATCGCGCCGAAGAAGCCTGGTCGCCAACTTGGCATGGGCCTCCATTGTTGTGAAGTCCTTTTTGCCCGCCCGGCTCTGGTGCGCCATGAGGACAACCCTGCAGTCCTCCAGAGCCTTTAGAGTCTCCAAATGGCTTTTAACGCGCTTATCATCCAAAATATTGCCGCTTGGGTCCATGGGGGAGTTAAAGTCCACCCTTACCAAGATCCGCTTGTTATCGAGTATGACATCGTCCAGTGTGAGATACTCCTTCAACTATATTTCCTCCCGGTGGTTTGAGAGTTGATATAAGAGCTATATAGCCGTTGCTAATTTGAGCAGATGATTGTATTTCCCTTTTCGTCCTAAAAAGGAGATAAGATATCCTTAAAAGGCACACAACGGCAAACGTCGAGATAAATCCTTATACTGGTTCATAGATCTGGTCGGTTGGAGAGAACGCGAATCATTGAAACACCGCAAATCCGTAGAGTGATGCAATGCTAAAGTCGAACTTAATTCTGATAATGATGGCAGCGCTCCTTTTAGCAGGCGCTGGCAACGGAGCTGAATGGGGGAAGGAGCGTCCGGTAGCTGTTATGTCCGGGGTGGAGCAGGAGCAGCCTGCCACCGACGGCCATTTGGTGGCCTGGGCAGACAACCGCAGCGGCAACTATGATATTTTCATGTACGACCTGGAAACGGGACATGAGAGCTGGGTCTGCATCAACCCGCTCTATCAGCTGAGCCCTGCCGTTTCAGGGGAACGCATTGTCTGGCAGGATATGCGATCAGGGACCTCCGACATTTACATGTACGACGTCATCAACAGGACTGAAATGGCCGTATCCACATCTGCCGGAAATGAGACTCAGCCGGATATAAGCGGCGACCTCGTGGTTTGGGCAGATGATCGCGACGGGCCGTCCTGCATTTACCTCTATGATATGGCCTCAAGGAAGGAGCGTCGCATCTCATCGAGCCCCTTTGATCAGATTGCGCCAAAGGTGGACGGGATGAAAGTCGTGTGGATGGATAAGAGAGCCGGCAATTTTGACGTATATCTCTATGATCTTGAGAGCAACACTGAACAGCCCTTATCAACCGGGCCCAACGATCAGTCGTTTCCATCCATTAGCAGAGATATCGTGGCCTGGGCCGACAACAAAACTGGCGAGTCCGACATAGTTTTCAGCGATTTAGAGACGAAAGAGCAAAAGCAGATCACAAAGCCGGGAGCCCAGACGGCTCCTGCCGTCTACAAAGACTACATCGCCTATCTCAATAACGGAAGCGAGGTCTGGTTGTACGACATCAAGACGGGAACCGACTTCCCGCTGGCACCGGGCTCCATCAAGATGGAGCCGGCAATTGGAGAGCGGGGCGCTGTCTGGACCGATTACAGAACAGGGCCCAATGACCCTGACATACAGATGTACGACTTCGGCATTCTCGCCGACTTGAAGATCACAACTGGTCCCTTCAACCACACCAACCCCGCCATCTCCGGGGACAACATCGTCTGGACCGATAATCGAAACGGCTACTTCAACGTATGTCTCTTCAACGTTACAGCTCAGGAAGAAAAAAACATAACCAACGATAAATTCGACCACAGCAGCCCTGATGTTAGCGGAAATAAGGTCATTTGGACCGATAAAAGCAAGGGCAACCTCAACATATTTCTCTACGATATTTCTTCGGGCCAGACAAAGCAGGTCACAACAGATGCATCCGACCATTACTACGGGATGATCGACAAGAACAACCTGATCTGGATCGATAAGAGGTCCGGGGGCGAACAGATCTATCTCTACGATGTGAGCACGGGAAAGGAGCGACAGATAACCTCGCAGAAGTCCTTCAAGCTCTCGCCCGTGATAAGCAAAGACAGGATTGTCTGGATAGATGATCGAAGCGGGAACTGGGATGTTTACCTTTACAACCTGACATCGAGGACTGAGACGCCTATATGCGTTAATTCTGCAAGACAGGCCCAGCCCTGGATTTGCGGAGATACAATCGTCTGGGCGGACGGCAGGAACGGGAAGGATGTGCCCAACTGGGACATCTATTCCTATAACCTCACAACAGGGGTTGAAAGGGCAATAGTCATCAACACATATCACCAGGGTTATCCGACTGTCTACGACAACTACATCGCCTGGCTGGATGTTCGTGGAGGAAACCCGGATATATATTTGTACGATATGAACAGGGGATTGGAGCTTCCAGTGGCAACGCTGCCAACAGTTCAGCAGGCAACCGATGGAAGGGGCGATCCATACCAGGTAAAGGCCCACCAGTCTGCCAGGATCATCAGCGACAACAAGATAGTTTGGATCGATAGCAGCCAGGGCCATTCTCAGATAATGATGAGATACATCATCGCCGATCCGCTGCTGCTTTTGGGCGCCGATTATCCAAGCACCAACGGAAGCCTGATGGTATGGAGCGATAATCGAAGGGGCAACTGGGATATCTATGGCTTTGATTTCTTCTCACGGGCAGAGAAGCCCATCTGCCGGGCCGATGGAGACCAGCTCTACCCGCGGGTATCGGGAGATAAGGTAGTATGGTCTGACTACAGAAACGGCGACTCCGACATTTACATGAAGAATATGGCTACGGGAGTTGAGACCGCGATTGCCAAGAATAAAGGAGACCAGGTCTGGGCATCCATATCCGGGGATAGAATCGCCTGGATGGACAACTCCAGCGGCAACTGGGATGTCTATTTGCACGAGTCCAAAAACGGAAACGGCACAACCAGGCCGATATTCAAGGGCCAGGGGCAGCAGATGTATCCGATCGTGAATAACGATCTGGTCGTCTGGCAGGACAACAGGAACGGCAACTGGGATATCTATGCATACGACCTGAAAAACAGCTCAGAGAGCAAGCTGACCGGCGAAGGTGACCAACTCTATCCGGACATTTCGGGAAATACCATCGTCTGGGAGGATGCAAAGACTGGAGATATCTCCTACTATCTCTGGGATAAGAAGTGGGGAAGGACTTATCCCCGTCCGGGCCTTCAGTCGAGCCCTGTTGCCTCTGGAAAGTACATCGCCTATGTGGACAACGCCGATAAAAACGCCTCTATCCGGAAGCTTGATACGAGCAACTGGAAGGATGAGCTGGTGGAAACAGGTCCAGGTCAGGTCAAGCCCAGCATGGACAAGAAGCTGGTCTGGCTCAACTCCATGACGGGCAGGCCCAGGTCGGTGACACTGGCCGCAGGCCAGACAAGCGTGATATGCAAAGCCCCTGGAGACCAGAGCCATCCATCAGTCGGCGGGAACGATATGGTGGGCTACTACGTTGTATGGATGGACAACCGCTCCAACAACTCGGACGTTTACCTCTACAGCCTGTCACAGGAGCTTGAGCTTCCTCTCGTCGCAGCTCCGTTCCCGGACATGTATCCGGATATTGCCGAGAACATCATCAGCTGGGCGGCAGTCGATCCCCTCAAGAACTGGTGGACGGTAAGGACGTTTGATATCGCAATCAATAACCGATCTGAGCTGGCATGGGGACTATCTGAACCTTCAAAGGTGTCAATCAGCGACCAGTACCTGACATACCTGAACTCGCCTGTCGAAAACTTCGGCACCAGGATATACAAGAAGCTGCTATTTGGAAAGGAGTCTGCGCCCGCCATTCCGCCGAGCGGCACAAATCCGCGTGCAGGAGGCAATATCGTGGTCTTCCAGGACAACAAGGCCAGGGGCAACTGGGACATTTGGCTTTGGAGGAGCGGCCAGGAGGCTGCTGCGTTCATTACCAACTCCGCCGACCAGACGAACCCGGCTACAGACGGCCATACCGTTGTCTGGCAGGACGACAGGAACGGCAACTGGGATATTTACGCCTATGACTTCAACAGCAGCCGGGAGATACAGATCACAAAGGATCTGGCAGACCAGACCGCACCCGATGTGGAGAACGGCGTAATAGTCTGGCAGGACAGGCGAAAGGGAAGCTGGGACGTTTACGCCTACAGTCTAGACGCCAAAAAGGAGAGCGTGATCTGCGACGATCCAGGGGATCAGACTGAGCCCCGCATCAGGACTGGCCGGATAGTCTGGACCGACAACAGAAAAGGAGACAAGGACATCTACATCTATGAAAACTATAAGCCTTGAAGAATAGAGGGGACTCAAACCCCTGCCTATTTATTGGGCGAATTTATATAATCCTTTTTTTTAACACTCAGCCGGCTCATGATAAGGTAATGCAAAAGAAGCCGAGGAATCCTAAAGAACCAATGCTTTCCAGGTGCCTGATGATATACACCCAAGAAATTGATATTGGGCATACTGGCATCTATGTTCACCATTTTGATGGAGATGGTGCTCAAGAAAAAGGTTCCAGGACTGAAAGGCTGACCTGTGAGTTATTGGGGGAATGTATTTCATCCCTTTATATTATTTTGTTTAATTTACCTACCGCCACCAGGATAGTCTTCTCACCATCGTGTCTCGAAACATTTATTAACTGAAAACACTAATTAGCGTAATATACTACATCAAGAGTCAATTTTGCTTCATCTTGGAGCTCAGAACTGGTGACAAAAAAATGATGAGACCACATACTAAAAATACTAATTTTCGAGACACAACTGAATCTATAATTACTGCAATAGCTGCGTTAGGAGCTTCTGTCCTTTTGGCTTCGTTGCTTCTTTGATTGCAGAAACTCTTGGTAGGGGCTTCACGACTTAGTCTATCTATGCCTTACTTTTTATATCTGGAGAGAGTTCACCCCTATCCGATCTATCCGCTAAGGTTACTAAAACCTTGTCTACCCTGTGCTCGTCCATGTCAACGACCTCGAAGCGGTAGCCTCCCCAATTGAAACGATCTCCTGTGGTGGGAATTTTCTCCAGATGCATCATCACTAATCCACCTACTGTTTGATAGCGCCCGTCCTCCTCTTCATGATCGTTCTCCACCTGAAAGGCCTCTTTGAACTCATCTATAGGAAGCATTCCGTCAACCAGCCAGGACCCGTCATCCCGCTTCAGTATCTGGGGTTCGGCCAGCTCTTCTATGTGTGGGATGTCCCCTACAAGGGCCTCCAGGATATCTGTGAGCGTCACGATACCTCTCACAGAACCGTACTCGTCCAAAACAATGGCCAGATGAATCCCCGTCAGCTTGAATCTCTCCAGGACTTTCAAAGCACGCATGCTCTCCGGTACGAACAGCGGCGGGAGTAAGAACGATTTGATATCCACCTTTTGATCTTTCATTGTGCAGGATAGAAGGTCCTTTGCCTGAACCACGCCCAGGACATGATCAAGCCGATCCTTGCAAACCGGGAATAGGGAATATGGACCGCTGGCGATCTTCTTCTGCACATCCTCCGCAGAATCATTCATGTCCAGCCAGACTATCTCCGATTCGGGGGTCATGATCGCCTCTGCCCATTGGTCCCCCAGACGAAATACCCTCTCTACAATATCCTGCTCTTCCTCTTCAATAATGCCTGCCGTGGCTCCACGATCAATCAAAATCCGTATCTCTTCCTCAGTCACCTGCGGCTCTTCGCCGGGCTTGATGCCGAAGACTTTCAGCAACAGTTCTGTTGAAGCACTTAATAAATAGACCACTGGAGAGACAATGGTTGAGAAAGCGTTCATGGATGGGGCCATAAAAGAGGCTATTTTTTCAGGATTGCTAAGTGCCACACGCTTGGGAATAAGCTCCCCTAAAACGATGGTGAGGTATGTAATGGACAAGACTACTACAACTATACTAAGAACATCGCCATAAGGTGCAAGGCTTGGAATAAGTGCCAGGATTTCGGCCAGATCCTCGGCGATTGTGGCGCCTCCATAGGCTCCTGCAAGGATGCCTATGAGGGTAATGCCGACCTGGATGGTAGATAGGAATCGACTGGGTGATTCGGCCATCTCCAGGGCAGTCCTGGCACCCAAATCTCCCTCTTTCGCCCTCTGCTGGAGCCTTATCTTGCGTGAAGAGACTACTGCTATCTCAGACATGGCAAATATGCCGTTAGCGATTATTAGCAGAATGATGAATAATATTTCAAAAGTCATGGAATATATTCCAAAATTCCGTTATTTATCGACACAGTGCTCTTTGACGCGATTAGAGGACTTAAAAAAGTTGAGCCATCATGACTATCGTCTTTACCCATTACTTTCTTTGCCTCTTTGGTTTATAGGTGCATCTCAATCGATTTAAATGTTTAGCTTCTATGGCCAGAGGAAAACAGTTAGCTCTACCATGGTCAACAGGAAAATGTACATTTAGGGAAAAGTTGATAGCCAATCAAGCAAGTATAGAGCGCGTATGGCAAGCATGATCAGAACTACCCTTTTGTTGGCCGGGCTAACCGGACTTATGCTTTTAATCGGTGGGGCAGTGGGGGGCAGGGGCGGAATGTTCCTCGCCTTGATCTTCTCATTAATCATGAACTTTGGAGCTTACTGGTATAGCGATAAAATCGTCTTGAGGATATATCATGCCAGGGAGGTCACTCCTGCAGAGTCGCCTGATCTCTACAGCATGGTTCAGAGGCTTGCTGAGAGGGCAGGTCTCCCAATGCCCAAGGTCTACATAGTCGATACGCCCATGCCCAATGCCTTTGCGACGGGAAGAGACCCAAAGCACGCAGCGGTGGCTGTGACCACGGGAATAATGAGAATTCTCAACAGGAACGAGCTGGAAGGCGTTGTGGCCCACGAGCTGGCCCATATAAAAAACAGAGATACGCTAATCAGCACCGTAGTTGCCACAATTGCAGGGGTTATAACTTTCCTGGCCAGCATGGCCCAGTGGTCCTTGATCTTCGGCGGTAGCGATGATGATGGAGGAAATCCCATAGGCATGCTGGTTATGGCCATTTTGGCGCCTATAGCTGCCACAATAATTCAGATGGCCATCTCCAGGGGAAGAGAGTTTGGTGCAGATAGCGGCGGAGCAAGCATTAACGGTGACCCCCAGGCTCTGGCCAATGCCCTTGCAAAGCTGGAGGCCGGAACCAGCGCCGTAAGAGCTGATGTGAATCCATCCACCGCCCATATGTTCATAGTGAATCCTCTGAAAGGCAGCAGTATAGCGTCGCTCTTTTCCACGCATCCCAGCACTGAAGAGCGGATAAGGCGGCTTAGGGCAATGCAATAACCGTTCAGCGTTCTTAAATGCTCATACCCGGATCGCGCTGCGTCGGGGCAAAGTTTATTTATCCAGGCCGCGTTAGCAGGGGCCTTAAGAACGTTTGGGGCAATCCATGGAGCTTGAAAACCTAAGGTTTGGTACGGAACTGCTAAAACGCGGTTTCGCAAAGATGCAGAAAGGAGGCGTCATCATGGACGTCACGACTCCGGAGCAGGCGGCAATAGCCGAAGAGGCCGGAGCCGTGGCAGTCATGGCTCTGCATGCTGTTCCTGCAGATATCAGAAAGATGGGCGGAGTTGCCAGAATGGCAGACCCTGCAGTCATCGAGGCCATCATAGATGCCGTGACAATTCCGGTCATGGCCAAGGCCAGAATTGGCCACTTCGTCGAGGCCCAGATACTGGAGGCGCTCGGAGTGGACATGGTGGACGAGTCCGAGGTGCTGACGCCTGCTGACGAGTTCCACATCGAGAAGACAAAGTTCACGATACCCTTTGTATGCGGCGCCAGAAACCTGGGCGAGGCGATTCGCCGCATTTCGGAAGGCGCAGCCATGATCAGGACAAAAGGCGAGGCGGGAACGGGGGACGTCAGCCAGGCAGTTTTGCATATGAGGATGATAATGGGGCAGATCAGGAGCCTCAAGGGAATGGACGACCTGCAGCTGATGAAGGTGGCAAGGGAGATCGAGGCCAGCTACGATCTCGTCGTCGAGTGCGCGCGGATGCAGCGCTTGCCTGTCGTGAACTTCGCTGCCGGTGGCGTGGCGACGCCTGCTGACGCCGCGCTCATGATGCAGCTTGGAGCCGACGGGGTCTTCGTGGGCTCCGGGATCTTCAAGTCCGAGAATCCCCAGGCAATGGCCTCTGCCATCGTCCAGGCGGTACATAACTACGACGATGCACAGCTTTTGGCCAAAGTATCAAAGGGCCTCGGGGCTGCCATGAAGGGACTTGATGCGGCCAGCATTCCAGAAGGGGAAGCGCTGCAGACGAGGGGCTGGTAAGTGCCGAAGGTAGGAGTTGTGGCCCTGCAGGGCGATGTCTCCGAGCATGTCCTCGCAATGGAGAGAGCCCTGAAGGGCAGGGGCTCTGTTGTCGAGATCAGGCGCAAGGGCATGGTGCAGGAGTGCGATGCCCTGATCCTTCCGGGCGGTGAAAGCACGACTATCTGCAGGCAGCTGGAAAGCTCCGGCATCGGCGAGGAGATTAAGCAGGCAGCTTTATCCGGAGTGCCTGTCATGGCCACCTGTGCGGGACTGGTTCTGGTCTCGGCTGAGATAGAGGGCGACTGCAAGGTGAGACCGCTAAGCCTGATGGATACGAAGATTGGAAGAAACGCCTTCGGCTCGCAAAAGGATTCGTTCGAGGTTGACCTGGAGGTTGAGGGCTTTGATCGCCCCTACAGGGCAGTTTTCATCCGCGCGCCTGCAATTGTCTATGTCGGAAAAGGCGTCAGGGTTCTGGCAAAGGTGGACGATTATGTGGTGGCAGCCCGCCAGAGGAATCTCCTCTGTCTGGCCTTCCACCCCGAACTCACCGACGACCTGAGATTTCACGAGATCTTCATAGATATGATGGATAAGAGGACGGAGGCCTGAGATGTTCTCGGAAAAGGACCTTGCTGAGAGAAGCGTAGAGGACATGAGCCGAGAGGTCGAGGAGCTCACGGCTGAGTCGGCGCGCCTGCGAGACGAGCACGAAAAAGCTCTGCAAAAGGAGGAAGAGCTCCGGAGAGAGTCTGTGGAGACCAGGCCGAATGATGCAGAGCTGGCAGAGACCCTTTGGCAGGAGGCAGAGCGCCTCAGAGAGGAGGGCAGGGAGATGCTGCGGCTATCAATGGAGATGAAGCTCCGGGCCGGGGAGGTCCAGCATCGAATTGACATCCATGACCAGATAGAGTCGCTGGACAAGAGCTACGATGAGGTCTGGCGAAGGGCGTCGAAGGCGGGACAGAACCGATAAGCAAACCGATAAGCAAACCGAGAAGCTGCGAAACGGCCACTCCATAATTTTAAGGTATTCAAGGCTGATAGCTGGAAAGCCTGAATTAAAATCTTTTTTCTTTCAAGAAAGTGCCTTCTTTGGAGTGGCAGTAATCATAGTTCGCCATGTGACGTTCCCAAAGTACAGTGCATCAAACCACATCCAGTAAAACCGGTTGGCATTTACGAATGAGTACCCTTCCTGGTAATCATCATACCTGTCATAAGGATCTGCCAGAATCAACACGTCATCCCACGGATCGCTAACATTACGATAGTCATATCCGACGGCTACAGCCCAGTGCCCGTTAAGGTCGATCCATTCTACAAGAGTGGGTACTCCGCGTCTAATGTTTTCCCGAAGGCTCTGCAATGAAGTGCCGTCGCCCTTATCCTCAAATTCAAGGTGCACGTCAAAGCCGTTTCTTTCAAGCCAGGCCGCCATCTCCTCAGGTTTGGTCCCCGGCAGGGATGAGTTGAAATCCCTCGTTCCTGAGTCGGAAACGATTTTCATTTCTGTTTCTGCATTCTCCTCAATGCCTGGGACCCCGTAGAACTTGGCCAGGGAGAGCAGTGCTGCCGGGCCGCAGCTATAATCAGTGGTTTGTTGGTATCCTTTCAAATTGGGGATGAAGTCGATATTTTCTGAGTTCGCAAGGACTTCAGGGTCAATTTTAGGAAACCAAGCGATACACGCGGCATTCGATCGCGGCTCTGCAGCGACACCGTTTGCCTCAATCGCGGTGGCGCCAAAGATTAGCAAGAGCGTGCATGCAATAGTTAGTTCAAAGGCGACTTGTATCCCCATTTTCTTCCTCAATGCCTAAAATGCCTAATTCCGAAAGCCCAATGCACAAGGCCCACCTAGTTCTGTCCGTAGTCCTGGAACTTGATCTTCTTTTCAGTCTGGAAGGAGCCTGTGTATTGCTGGTCAGCCTTTATCTTCTTGTAGAACTTGGCATACTGGGTCTGGATATTCCAGGTCCCGTCGAAGGCCTGCTCTGTGTTGAAGGCTAGAGTATTATTGGCAAAGTTGGCGCTGCTGACGCTGCTGGTCTCGCTTTTATCCACGTGGCTGAGGTTGAACCTCTCAGTGACCGAGGCCCCGAGGCCCCCGTGGAATGTAGGAGAGGAGACCCGCTGATGGCCCTTCAGCTGGCCGTCGGTGAAGACCAGGTCCTTTTTCTCGGTGAAGTTGTCGGCCGCCTTTTTATCTATACAGCGCAGGGATTCAAGGCTTATGGACCCGTTGCCCTTCATCTTCTCGTTGAACTCCATGGCGGATCCCTTGAAGGTATCTTTTATGGAGACCTCGCCCTTGCCCCTCACAGTTGTGGACTCAATGAATAGCATTCCGTCCTCCAAATGGGGAGCTACGGCCTGCTTCTCACCAGCCGTCTCCGCGGAGTTGACTGTGCTCCAGTGGATCATGTAGGGTCCGCCCTCGGCGGTTGTAGAGCCGTCAGTCAGCCAAACGGAGAGGGCCATGTAGGTTCCTGCGGCATTCCCGGGCAGAGCGCAGCTCCAGTAGCCGTCTTTGCCGTTTCCTGACTCCAGGACCATGGGCATATCATAAACCCTGTCCACGCCCATCATGTCCGTTTTGGTGAGTGGCACATCAGACAGGCCCCATCTGGCCGATATGGCCTTGATATCGCTGGAACTCTTGACATGAACCGAGAGCTTCACGCGCTCCCAGGCGGCAGGCTGTGAAGGCACTGCGCTCACGTCCATGATCCTTATGGCTCCATGCTCAGAGCCCTTCACGCTCTCTATGGACAGCTCATAGTTCCTCGACGATGAGAGGTCCGCTGCATCCTCCAGGGATATCGGCTGCTCCTGCGATGAGGATACGCCGTACTCGGACCCGGATCCGGATACGATTTCCGCATCGGCCTCATCATTTCCTCCGACCCTTTCCAGGACCTTCTGCACGTAGCCCAGGAACCTGGATATGCCGTCCATTACCTGGTTGGTCGACTCCTTTGCCGAACTGTCCACGTCCTCGGCAATCTCCTCGGATATGCGGACGGCTGTTTCCTCCTCAGACGGCAGGCTTAAGGGGATATCCATATCGCCGCATCTGACATCGACTGATCTGATCTTGATGTCAGGCGAAGCATCCTCGGCTGCCGCGACCTCTTGAACGGGGAGAGCATTTTGGGCCTGCATGCGCAAGCCGGGAAGCCTTAAAACGTCTATCTTTACCTGGCAGAAGCTTCGAACTGATGTTCTCTCCTGCGTGAATCCCTCTACAGATATGGAATCCTCGACTCCGTCCAGAACCGTTTTTTCGGCGCTGACAGTCTTCTGGCGCTTCGGAAGGAGGCTGTCGATAGTCCCCAGCGGCCCAAAGGCCTTGCTGATTACAAAGATGCTGTAGAGAGGAGTGCTTCCTGTGTTGGCGACCGTGCATGTGATCCTTGTGGTGTTTCCGGGAATCACTGATTGGGGTGCGGCGCTGGCGAAGACCTTGAGCGCCGTGATCACAACATCGGCGTCTACCTCTGCCGAGTCGGACCAGACCTGGCCACGCGAGTCTTTGCCAGAAACCTCGAATTTGATTGTGGTATTGTCCTTGATGGAGGTCAGGGAGTCGACCACCCTGAAATCACCCGCGGATAGCTCATCGAGCGTCGCCAGGGTCGAGCCCTGCTGAAGAAGGACTATGTCATGGAGGTCGTCGTTCCCGACATTGGCGATGAGGCAGCTCATCTCCGCCCCCTCTCCCGGACACACCTCAACCTTCGCAGGCGTGACCTTGAGGCTGATGCCGGGCTGGATGATATCGATGAGGACGGCTCCGCTGGCAACAGCCGGATATCCGCCGGGGGCCGTTCCCTGGGCGGTCACGTTCATCAAGGAGGTTTCGTCCACAGAATAAATGGCCGCCATCTTGACTGATCGCCCAGGCGCCAGCTCTTTTAGCATGCACCTCTTGCCGTCATCTCCCGACAACGTAATGTTTCGAAGGATCTCCTGGCCGGTATTGCTTAGCACCCAGGTAACATCCGCAGGCTGGCCGGGATAAACCGTCACCGTCGATGGCTGGCCGACAATTGCCAGGCCGGCCTTAAGGACATCTATCATCGTTCCATCGCTGGCGTAGACCTCTTTGCCCGCGGGATCGAAGGCGACTGCCGAAACCTCAATCCCGAGCGACTCCTGCAGATCCGTTTCCTTTTGAAGGGATCTCTCCTCGCCGGGCTTTAAGAGATCGATCCTCTCAATCGCGCCGCTTTTATCGGAGACCTCGATATCCGTCAGAGGGGCGTTGCCGGCATTCTGCACACCTACATCCAGGGTGAACCGCTCCCCGCGATGCACCGTCTTTGGCCCGGATATTTTCAGCCTAAGCTCAGGCGATATTTTCCAGATATCAATTGATGTATTGTTCGTCCAGAGCCGGCCGTCGGCATCGCTCCCCTGGACCCCTGCAGAAAGCTTGGTGCTTTCGCGAACTACATGGATGCCTTCGAGGTGAAGCTCTTTTCCAGGCGTCAAGAACCCGGTTCCAATCATCCTTTCTCCGCAAAACAGCTTGACATCGGAGATCTCCTCGTCGCCGCAGTTCCTCGCAGTGCACCTGTAGCCCACGACATATCCCTCGCGGCCCTCTGAGCTGTTGGCGGCAATTGTAACGCAAAGCCTCGGGCCTTCAGATGCCTTTTGCGGAACGGAGGCGACTTCTGTAAGGCTCTGATTCATTGTGGGATCGCTAGGATGCGAAGCAGGTGCGCTTTGGCCAGCGGCTTGAACGCTTAGATCGGCTTGATGGGCATTCTGGCTAGCTGCAGGGACGCTTTGGTCAACCGGGATACTTTGGCTAGCTGCGGGAAGGCTTCGGTCAGCTGCTGGAGCTGGAGCACTCTGGCCGGCAGTGATGCTTTGATTAGCTGCAGAAACACTCTCAGCAGCTGACGGGATGCTTTCACCAGGAGAAGTCATACTTATCGTTGCTGCAGGGCTCCCCTGATCGCCGGCAAGAGCGCGTTGATCGCCTGCTCCAGTGCCTTTCATCTCAGGACTTATAGCCTTTGCATCGAGCTTGATCTCATTTGATCCGCCGGGGAGTCCTCCGGAGAAGGCGAATGGAATCGATGACGTCTCCTCGTAATGCACCTCACCTGTAACCTCCCGGCCCGAAGGGTCGAGGGCGCTTATTTTGATCCTCCTTGCCGGACCGCCCATGGCCAGGACCTTCTTTTCTCCGGGAGACAGCATTGAGAGAACTCCGAGAGACTTTCCTTTCTCCTCCCGGACGTTCACCCGCTCAAGCTGAACCTGGCCGGCGTTCTCCAGGTGGACCTGAACAACGCCCTCCCCCGAGGATTTTACAGTGGCAACCAATCCCGAGTCGATCGTCTCCTCATCGGAGGGCACCTGATTTGAGGAGGCGATCTTTAAGACCTGGCCGGAGAGATTCAAAGAGGAAGCGCTTGGGGATTTTTCAGAAGGGTCATGGAAGCTGAAGTGAGATGAAGTAATATTAGGCTGGAAATAGAGGAAGGCAGGGACTAAAAGGACCAGTAAAATCGCCGCTCCAGGCAGAACTGGGTTTATTCTGCGGCGCTGAAGTCTACCCCGAGGTAGTCTGCGCTTAAAGCTACCTCTTCTCATTCTACTCCCTTTTTCCCCTCTATCAATCCCTTCCAAGCGGTGCCAGGCTCAGATAATGAAGGCTAATATAATGCCTACTAAATCCCTTCATGACTTTTTTTATTATTCTAGCTATAAATGGGTTTCGATTGGCCCATGATCGAAAGCTTTCTAGGCATAATTACTGTTTTATAATGCATCGTATTTATTGTGAGTTCATGGACCCGTTTCCGGCATTTATCATAGCCGTAATTCTTGTGAGCATTTTGGTCCCGAAGGTCGGCCCATTTCTGAGCCTCGTTCTCTCAGGCGTGCTCTACGGCCTTGCAGTAGGCATGGGTTTCCAAACCATGAGCATAATAGCAGAGGGCCTCGGGAGGGTCTTTTCATCCCTCGCGGTAGTAGTATTTTCTGGGGCCGTTCTGGCCGAGTACCTGCGAAGAACAGGAGCTGTTGACAGAATTGTGGCCGATTTGCTCGATATTTCCCAAAACGGGCTGTTCGTCTCGGGCGCTGCAGGCTATCTGATCTCCCTTCCGGTCATGTGCAGCATCACCGCCTTCATGATCCTGGAGCCTATGGTAAGCTCTCTCGGGAGGCTCACAAAAGGCGGCAGCAAACGTCTTCTCTTCATGACGGCCGTGTCCTCGGTCATATCCTTCAACCTGATCTATCCCTCGCCGGTGATGTTTTCCCTGCATGAATCCCTCGATGTCGAGGCCCGCGATCTTTTGGCCATGGGCCTTCCCGTATCGCTGCTTCTCCTCGCCCTCGCTTATGTCTACATGAGCCGTCTGCCGTCTGAGGAAACCTCAAGAGAGCAGGCACCTGTCCCAGAGATCTCGCGAAGGAGGGCCTGGCTCCCCATGCTTCTCCCCATGGGGCTGATCTTCCTCGGAATTGCAGCTGAGGCCTGGTCGGCAGGCGGCGACGGCGATATTGCGATCTTTATCGGAAATCCCGGCATGGCCCTTCTGCTGAGCGCTCTGGTTTGCCTGTCCCTCGCAAGGAAAAAGATGCAGGAGATGGTCCACGCTGCAACAAGGCGGTCGGGAACCATTCTCCTTGACCTGTGCGGAGCCGGAGCCTTCGGATATGTGGTAGCCCAAAGCGGCCTGGGGCAGGAGATCTACTCACTGGGATCGGCACTGCCCGTGCTTCTCCTTCCCTTCCTCGTATCCTCAGTCCTGCAGCTTGCCCAGGGCTCCAGGGTCGTGACCGTCGTTGTGGCCTCTCAGATCATGGCAGGCTACCCCCTGGACGGCCTGACGATGGCACTGCTCATAAGTGCAGGAGCCTTCATGTTCTCCTATGTGACAGATCCCTACTTCTGGCTGATCAAGGATACCGTCCGGGCGGATATGGGCGAAATGGTGCGCGGATACACCCTGCCTTTAAGCCTGATGGGGCTGGCCGCCTTCGGGGCGGCAGCGATCTATTCGACTGTCGCAATCTGATCGATTTTATATTTTATCAAAAGGTGAAACTTATGCTTGAGTGGCTTTTGAAGGGCTAGCGGCACTCTAAAATTACAGCAGTGATGTTATCGCGACCGCCCGCCTCATTGGCTTTAGCCACCAGCTCATGCAAAACCGCCTTCAATCCCTGCGCCTTCCTCAGCGTCTCCGCTATCCCTTCGTCATTAACCATCTCTGAAAGGCCGTCGGTGCATAGCAGGATTCTGTCTCCCCGCTTTATTGGAACCGCGCTCACATCCGGATGTGGATTTTCCATCCCTGCATATCTGATGAGCATGTGGTGCGTTTTATCCTCCCTCAGCTCATTCTCCGTGAACCTTTTGGTTTTACTTAAAAGCGCGAAGAGGTTGTGGTCCTCTGTTTGTCTGGAAAGCCTGTCGTCCCTGAAAAGGTATGCCCTGCTGTCGCCCATGTTCGCAACTACTGCAGTGTCACCGCTGATGAGGACCGCCACGATAGTGGTTCCAGTATGCGTGCCCATCGCGTTTCGCAGTAGATTATTCATTTCGATTACTGCATTGCTTACAACGGATGAAATGCTCGAGATGTCATTTTCGCTGGAGATTTTGCCATCAAGCAGCTCGTACAAAGCATCAACTGCGTATTTTGATGCAGCAGCTCCATTCATCATCCCGCCCATGCCGTCAGCCACGGCAAAAAATCCGTTCACGCTATTTATGCGAAAATAGTCCTGGTTATCCCTACGCCTCTTGCCAATATCGCTGATGCCGCATGCAATGAGATCCACAAAACCTTTTAAATTTCTCATGGGTTAAATACCCTTTATCACCCTACCCTGATCCCCAGGTCCTTTCCTCACCATATGGAATTGCGTCATAATCCAATTATCGCTTAATCGATAGGATTATAGTTGTAGAAATTCATAATTAATTTAATAGGATCTCTGCGGCAAAGCAGGTCACGGGGCGGTTATGGATGAGCGCTATATTTGGAGAGCTGCTGGAGTTTTCTCAGGAAAACGGTCCTGACGTGAGGCTCAAAGTCTTTGGCGACGAGTTTTACGCTCGCTATGAAACGGAGGACGGGTACGCAGCGATCTACGACAAAGGCCTGGGAAAGTTCGCCTATGCGCTTCTCAAAGATGGCCGCTTTGTATCGAGCGGAGTGGACTTAAGCCAAAGTCCTCCTGAGCGTTTAGAAAAGCATCTGGAAGAATCAAGCGACGTTCGAATGTCAAAGGCCAAAAAAAGGTTCTCCCGAAGGTAGTCATTTTTGCACAGCAACAAATAGCTTGCTCCTTTTCTCTCTGAAAGTGCCTGACACCCACATATTTAATAAAATTCAAGTCCTTTCTATGAAACCGTTAAATAGTTTACCGAATATTTCACCGTAAGGCACGTGGGCCTGATATCTGGTGGGTGATCAGAATTGAGCGCTATATCTGGCGAGATATTGACATTCTCTCAGGAGAAGGGACCTGATGTAAAGCTGAAAGTCTTCGGCGATGAGTTTTATTCCCGCTACGAGACTCCTGACGGATACACTGCCGTGTATGACGTCGATTTAGGGAGGTTCTGCTACGCGGTGCTGATCAAAGGAGAGTTCGTCTCGAGCGGAATTGACCTGAGCCAAAGTCCGCCGAACAAGACCTGGCGGCATCTGAAGGAATCCGGCGAGGTCAGGAACGGCAAGTTCGAGATGAGGTACGCAAAGATGAGCCCTCCAGTGCAGGCATACCGGCCGCATGCCAGCCTCAGGACATTCGGGTCCAATAAGGGCCTTCTCGAAGGCCGCAGGGTAAGCGAGGGGGACATCAAGGGCCTGACTATACTGGTACAGTTCCAGGATGTGAAAAGCACTGTTACCCGTGAGGAGGTGGAAAGGATGTTAAACGGCGAGAACTACCGCGAAAACGGGAACTTCTGTTCTGTTCGCGAGTATTTCCGCCTCATGTCCGGCGGCAAGCTGAACTACACCAACAAGGTGGTAGGGCCTGTAACGCTCAGCCGCAATCGAAGCTATTATACATTCCACCTCCTTGTCGAGGAGGCCCTGGACCTGGCACTGGCTGGGGGGCTGAACCTTAGGGAGTTCGATTCTGAAGGAGAGGGAATAGTAGATGCCATCAACTTCCTCTATGCAGGACAGACGCAGTACATAGGGGAGCTGTGGCCGCATAACTACTTCATAGAACTGGAGCGCGGCGGCATGAAGACGTACTTCTATATGCTCTCCAGCATGGGCAGGAGCAAAGAGGACTTGAGCATCGGCACATTCTGCCACGAGAACGGCCATATGCTTTGCCGCTGGCCCGACCTGTACGACTACGGCAACAGGGACGGCGACTCGGAGAAGAGCTCGGGCTTGGGCTACTACTGCCTCATGAGCGCAGGAAACCACAATGACTACGGCAAAACTCCTTCGCCAGTTTGCGCCTACCTACGCTATCTCGTGGGGTGGTGCGATAACGTTGTATGTCTGGACAAGCCCGGTGAGTATCAGGCGCTTCACGGGGATTACGGCACGGCTATCGTCTACGAAAGCAGGAAGTTCAACGAGTACTTCCTGATTGAAAATAGGTCCCAGATAGGCCTTGACGAGTACATACCTGCGGGCGGACTGGCCATTTTCCACTGCGATATCCTTGGGTCAAACGAGTGGCAGGGGGGGACGGCAACCAACCACTTCCAGTGCGGCCTGCTCCAGGCAGACGGACATCTCGACCTTGAGACAAACAGAAACATGGGAGATGAGAAGGACCTCTTCGCAGGGGTAGATGGAATAGCCATCAGCCACTCAACGGTTCCATCCTCAAACCTCTGGGACGGCTCAGAATCGGGCATGATCATATCCAAAATATGTGCGCCAGGCCAGGTCATGACATTCACTGTCGGTACACCCGGAGAGGCTCAGGTGGCCAGAGGCGAATCGTCTCCTGGAAAGGCAATACCTGACAGATATACAAGGGGCATTAGCGATATCATCACGATTGACAAAGCCGGCACCGTAAAGAAGATCAAGGTGAGCGTTGATGTAAGCCATGCCAACATTGGAGACCTCAAAGTGGAGCTCAAGTCGCCCAGCGGCAGGATTTCTGTTTTGCACAATAGGTTCGGCGGCAGTCAGGATAACCTGGTCAAAACCTACGAATCAGACTCGACTCCAACGCTTGTAGGAATGATTGGACAGCCCCTGAAGGGCAAATGGGAACTGATCGTAAAGGACCTGGTAAAGGGGACCTCAGGAAAGCTGAACAGGTGGAGCCTGGAAGCTGTATACTCCTGAGCACCCAGGCTTCATTTTTTGGGGGATAAGCTATCTACTGCCGCAATATCCCTACTGTAGACTGCTCAGCAGACCGATTTGGCTGCATGGCTGCGTTGCAGTATCCTTTTTCTAGGAGTCCCGTGATCTTTAGCTGAGGCTCACGGGAAACCTAAAGCTATATAGATAGGCGAAAGAGGCATTGCAAAAGAGGTGCAATCAATTGACATCAAAGATATGCCTAATCCTGCTGGCCATGATTACTTTTGGGACGGCAGTATCTGCCGGGCAGACCGGCTTCTCCCTGTCCTTCAACATGGGCAGCATGTTCAACCAGACCATATACGATGATTTCTGGGACGCCTATACACCAGGCCTGGGCCCAAGCGGCAGCATCGAGTTCCCCTGGTTCGATTGGGAGCTAAACGAATCCTATAACCTGGGCGACGTGTACTCCTACTACAGCGAGTACTATGTGAGCAGCACACCAGTCGTCACGGGCATCGTCAGCTCTCCCGTCAAGTTCGAGATCGCCAAGAGAACTCCTGCCAGGATATACCTGAGCTCGGGTTATCAGGTCCCTTACTCCCAGTATGTCTCCTCGGCCATGAGAGGCAATGAGCTGTGGATTCAGGGGTCTTCCGGACAGTCCGCATTTGAATGGTCCCAATACGTGGTCTGCCCGTCTGGAACTAATCTGCACCTGGTGGCCTATGTTCCGGCCGGTGGACAGGCAGATTTCTTCGAGACCATACAGACCAACACCGTGAACGCTACCAGCAAGCGCTATAGCTTCTACTCCGGCTATAACGACATGACCTTTACTGCAGATCAGATCGGCAGGCACATCCTGCTCTTCGTGGTCAACAATCAGCCGAGCAACGCCATTATCGTGGATGTCATCAGCCCTGCGCCGCAGGCAGCGCAGGCATCAGGGCAGACCACGTATACAGGCACCACGCCCCCTGCGAACCAGCAATACGGCGGACAGTATGCAGCCGGTCAGCAGTACGCGACCACAGGACAGATGACGGGCAGCCAGGCCTACTCAAGCGGCTACAGCCAGACGACGCAGAGCACCGGGGCCTCGCAGAGCAGCAGCTTCCAGTATAACCAGTACACATCTGCCCAGGCCGCTGTCCCGACATCGGTTCAGCCCGTTGTGTCCGGAGACACACCTGTGACGATTCAAACTTCCATGAAGGGCTATGATGTTTGGGTAGACGGCGTATACATCGGCAAAGAAGGCATGAATGGCGATGCTCTCGATGGCGTCTACAGGTTCAAGGTCGTCGGAGGACAGACGCATACCATAAGGATTTTCGATGGCATGAACAACTACGAGAAGCCCATGTTCTTCGAGAGGGGCGTGGCCAAGGTCATCAATGTGCCCCCTGCCTCAACCGTAATCGTTTCAGGCGGGCTCATTTAAGGCCCTCCATCTTTCTTTTTATTCCACAAGCCCATATCGTTAGATCTTATTCATCCCATCTATCCTTAAAAGATACCTCGACCCATTAATAATATATGACAAAAAAATTTAAATCTGATTAGACAAATTAATAATATCGGTGACAATTTTGAGGAAAGACGAATTGATGAAGCAGATAGAAGGCTGCAAGATCCCTGAAAGCTTCGACCAGCACCTTTTGGATCACGCCTCGGAGATGTTCAACAAATGGGGAAGGACTGGACAGTACGGACACATGGACGAGAAGGAGTATCTCTTCGAACAGTTTGGCCTAGCTGATAAGCCTGATGATAGCCCATCCGTTAAGGAGGAGAAGGAGGCCTTGCGCTGCGTCTGCAAAAAGATGATGGATGCAAAGATGAACAGGAAAGACGCCTCAGAAGTTATCAAAAATTTTAATAAGATCAATAATCCTGATTTTAAATTGGGTGCCGATTAGATGCTTCATCCACAAGTTTTTAAAAAATTTTACTTTTTAGATTAGTTTAACCTGATAAGGCCATTTATTTGAGTTTTTAGGCCTATTATGTGGTTAAATCTGCCTTTGATTTCTAATATATATTGGCTAAATCAAATTATAGCTTAAAAACTAATCCATGAGCATTTATATTCCTACTAACTCGAAAAATAGACTTCTCATTTCAATCGCTTGCTTAGCCGAGGTTTTTTCCGCCCGATATCCTAATATACTTCGTGATTTATCTCTCAAACGCCATGAAAGGGGTTCGCCGCGGCATAAGCCCCATTGAAGAAGAGACTAGAGAGTGCTTCTCGGGCCGCGAGGTCTTTTCTGAAATGATCATGGGGCATATCCCGGCTGGAGATGCAAGGTGCAAGCAGAGTGGGATTAAATACCAGGAGGGATCCTATGGCAACAGAACTGAAGAGGTCTATTAAGGAGATGAACCCGATTACCAATATAGAAGATGCTGTTCAGTGGTGTGTGCAGGAGTCTGCTGATGTGGAGTTCTCCAACAACGTTGGGGTCCGCAGAGTCTGGGTAAAGATTCCGGGACACCCGGTAGTTGTCAGAGAGACTCTTGTCGAGGCGGTGAGCGTCCTCAACGATATAGTCAGAAAACGCAGATGCGATGAGTGTCTATACATATGGTAAATTCATATGGTTAAAAAAAGCTTCCAGTTAGTCACAAGGGATTATGCCAAGAGATGGGGCAGCATGCCCCAGCATCCAAAAGCAGAGAGCTATATCGAATTGCAGCATAAGGGCCCTCTTTTAAAGATAAGGGCCAGCTGATCGAAATTCCAATAGTAATTTAGGCGAGATTCATGGATTTTAGCGGAGCAGCGGGTTCTTTCCACTCTTTATCGGATCCTTTATTGCCATTTTAAATTTCAATCAGCCTGTAATCTTTGCTCCCAAGGCCGATTTTGGCAGCGTAGCTCACCTGAATCAGCCCGTCGGTGTTCTCCCATACCCCCCTGAACTTGTCCTCGCCGGGAGCACGATTTTTCTGCAGCATTGTGTTTTGCAGACCGAATTGTTCGTTTACCAGATCATAGCTTGCCTGGTCTATGGCCACAGGGTCCTTTGATGCCAGTATTCCTATATCGGGCACAAAGGGAGCATCGCTCCAGGGCACGCAGTCGCAATCAGGAGTGATGTTCAGCAGGAAGTTGAAGTAGCCCACCCTTTTCTCCTTGCCCACCACAGCCCCCGATGCGTACTCGGCGATCCTCTCCATGAAGGGCGGAACCTCCACAAACCAGTCGAAGTCGATCGCAAAGCTGGGACAGGCCCTCAAGCACTCGCCGCAGCCAAGGCAAGAATCGTAATCGATGTGCTCAATTGTCTTGCCGACACTTATGGCCGAGGCGGGACAGACCTTTGCACATGCATCACAGCCGGAGCACATCTCGGCGTTGAATATCGGCCGCGTGGAATGCTGATCGGCCTTTCCGGCTGCAGGCGCACAGCCCATCCCCAGGTTTTTTATGGCCCCGCCAAAGCCTGCCGGAAGATGGGCCTTGAAATGGGACACGACTATCATGCTGTCCGAGGCCGCGATCTCCCCTGCGATCTTGACAGACTTAAAATGCCTTCCATCTATCCTTACCTCCCTGTAGTAATCGCCTCTCAGGCCGTCTGCAATGATCAGCGGAGCGCCCGTTACCTCAAAACCGAATCCGTGCTCCAATGCGGTCTGCAAATGGTCTGCAGAGTTTGCCCTGCCTCCGCCGTAAAGGGTATTTGTGTCGGTAAGAAAGGGCTTTGCCCCCAGGGCCCTAACCTTATCGACTATCGGTCTCACCAAAACGGGGCTCACGTATGAATCGTTTCCCCTCTGGCCGAAGTGCAGCTTGATTGCGGTTATATCCCCTTTCCCGGCAGCATCTGCCAGATTCGCCGCCTCAAAGAGCCGTCCTATTTTTGTTATCTTATTTTCCTTATCGCTCCTTGCCCTGATGCCTGCAAAGTATACCTCGCTCTTCATCTGCCCACCTGGAAACAAAGGATTGTAGCATCTCAAATGTTAATAAGATAGTGCCCCCATAAGCTGCGGTGGCGGCAGCCCTGGTGCGAAGCCTGGCGAAAGGCTAAATCTTTTTGATGCCAATAGTTAATAGAAATTTTGGGAGGTTGTCGTCTTGAACTTCAATAACTTCGCAGCATGGGATGTGAGGGAGGATGATTATCCATCAGAGGGCACGACTGAGGAAAAGCTCATATTTCTCCTGCGCTATGCCATATTGGCTCCATCCGGCCCCAACAGCCAGCCCTGGAAGTTCTCTGTTAGCACAAATACGGTCTCCGTTTATGCCGATTTGAAAAGGAGCCTTCCCTTCGTCGATCCCTCCAACAGAACCCTCTTCATGAGCGTGGGCTGCGCCATCGCCAACCTTCAGGTGGCAGGAGAGCATTTCGGGCTGCTTCCAAGCACAGTTTTTTTCCCAAAAGGGCAGGGTAGCGATCTGGTGGCCGATATAAGGCTTGAATGCGGCAGCGGCCCCAAAGGCGCAGACCTATTTCCACAGATCACAAGGCGCCAGACGACCAAGGACCGATACCTGGACAGGATTATAGAGGATTCTATTCTCAATGATTTGAGCGGCTGCATCGATGAGCCGGGATTTCACCTCAAGTACATGAAGAGCAAGGAGGAGAGATCTGAAGTAGCAGACCTCGTGGCCAGGGCCCATCACATCCAGCTCAGCAACAGGGATTTCAGAAGCAATCTGAGCAGCTGGCTCAGGAACAACTGGACGACAGAGCCCGACGGGATGCCCCTTTACACCTTCGGCGTCCCAGATACGGTATCCCTGGGATTCCCGGCTGCATTCAAGGAGTTCGACTTAAGCGAGGCCGTAATCTACAGGGACTCCGGGCTGATAAAGGGATGCGGCGCCTTAGGAGTCCTCAGCTCGGACGGAGACGACAGGCTTGCCTGGGCCAGATGCGGCCGTCTCCTGGAAAGATACCTTTTGAAGGCTACCTTCCATGATATCCGTGCATCGTTCTTCAGCCAGCCGATAGGGCTCCCGCTGCTAAGAGAGGAGCTTAAAGGAATGATCGACGAGGGAAATCCACAGATACTGTTTGGCCTGGGATACTCAGTTCCCGTCAAGCACACGCCCAGGCGAGCCCTGAAGGATGTGCTCATAGACCAATAGGGATAGGCTGCGAATGGATGAAAGGGATTATAGCCCGGCGGGCCGCTCTGGTTTGAGGCTCTCAAGGGCCAGCTTAAGCTCGTCCATCTTAACCGGTTTGCTGATGTAGCCGTCCATACCCGCATCGATGCATCTCTCGCGGTCGCCCTCAAGGGCATAAGCTGTCATGGCCAGGATCTTTGGCGCATTCTCTCTCCTTGTCTTGCGAATAAGCCTGGCGGCCTCGAGGCCGTCCATCTCGGGCATCTGAACGTCCATTATGACTACATCGTAATGCTGCCGATCGATGGCGTCCAGGACTTCAAGGCCGTTTGCTGCCACATCGGCGCTGTATCCGAGGCGCTTTAGCATAAGCAAAGCCACCTTCTGGTTGACCAGATTATCCTCTGCCAGAAGTATGGACATGCCCTGATTGGGCAAAGAGGCAGGCGATGCTTCGGCTTTATGCTCAGGCCTTTCTGTCAGCACCTTCGTTATAACGTAGTGAAGCTGGGATAGCTTGGCGGGCTTTGTCAAGGATGTATCTTCTGATGATCGGCTGTCGAGCGGCCTTAAGGCAATGAGCGGTACAGCATTCCAGTTCTCCGATGCCAATACATCCGCCCCGGGAATCTCCATATCAAAAAGAAGGGCATCAAAGGCCTCTCCTCTCATGATCTCTCTTGCCTGGTCGGCTGATGGTGCAATCAGTATCCTCATTCCCCAGGATTTTGCATGACGGGTGAGGCTCTTCTCGCAATCCTCATCCACAAGCGCCAGCATCCTCTTTCCCCGAAGCTTACTGTCGGCAAGCCTGCCTTTTGCAGCCGGGGCGAAGATCGTAAAGTGGAATATGCTGCCTTTTCCGATCTTAGATTCCGCCCATATCCTTCCGCCCATCAGCTCCACCAGCCTCTTGGAGATTGCGAGGCCGAGGCCCGTTCCGCCGTACTTCCTGGAGGTAGATGTGTCCACCTGGCTAAAGGACAAAAAGAGCTTGCTCATGCCCTCCTCGGATATGCCGATCCCAGTATCCCTGACCTCGAAATGGATCTCTCCGGCTGCGCTTCCCGGAACAACGGCAACTGAAACCTCCCCCGCTTCCGTGAACTTGACGGCGTTGCCTAGGAGGTTGACCAGCACCTGGCGAAGCCTTGTGGCATCGCCCCGAATGGCTGCAGGAACCCTTTCATCCACTGAGTATGTAAGGGCGAGGCCCTTTTCTCTGGCCTTTGCAGCCACCAGGTCCAAGGAGGACTCGATGCATTCCTCAAGATCGAACGGCAGGTGCTCGACCTCCATCATTCCTTCATCTATCTTGGAGAAGTCCAGGATATCGTTGATAATGTCAAGAAGAGCGTCACTGCTGCTCCTTATCGTTTCGATATAGTCCCTCTGCTCGGATGAAAGGTTTGTGCCTAAAAGCAGACCCGACATGCCAATTACGGCGTTCATGGGCGTTCTTATCTCGTGGCTCATGTTGGCCAGGAACTCGCTCTTGGCCTGCGAAGCTGCATCTGCCTCCTTTCTGGCTCTGAGAAGCTCGATCTCGGTCTTTTTATGTTTTTCCATCTCCTCGTGCAGGGCCTCATTGGCCCGCAAAAGCCAGGCAGTCCTCTCCTCTACTCTTTTCTCCAGCTGGTCGTGAGCGCTCTTTAAAGCCTCCTCAGCCCTTCTGCGCTGGATGATCTTCCACATGCCGCTCATGAGCAGCGTCAGCTGGCGGACATCAGAATCATCGTAACAATCGGCCTTATTGCCAACTCCAGCTACGGCGACGACCTTGCCTTTATCGAATATCGGGACATTCATGTGGCGCCTTACCGGCACATGCCCCTCCGGGAGCCCCTTTTTCAATTCGCTTGTGAGATAATCGTTGGTGATGATGGCTTTTCTCTGCCTGAGTGCCTCGCCCCATAGTCCAGTTGTATTCATTGGGTAGATCAACTGCTTATGGGCCCTGCATTCTTCAAGGGCATTTTCCGACCACGAATGCATGGTGAGGGTCTTCTCCTCATCGTCCACGAAGGCCAGGTAGCCAAGCATTGAGTTTGTGAGCTTGACTCCGGCATCAAGGGCAAAATCGGCGATCTCCTGAAGGGTGGCTTCGTCCATCTGGTTCAGCTTGAGGAGAGCCTCCAGCCTTGATTCGTCCAGCAGTAGAGCCTCCTCGGCCTGTTTGCGATTGGTGATATTATAGAAGTTGGCCAGAAAATAGCTTGGATGGCCAAGATCGTCTTTGATTTGAGCGCAGATCATCTCTACGAAATAAGCCCTTCCGAACTTGTCCTGCACTGGCATCTCGCCCTTCCACTGGCCTTCAGACTCCAGGGCAGGTATTATCTCCTCCATAAGCTTCGACCTGCCCACGTCATTTGTAAAATCAAACACAGATCGCCCAATAATCTCTGAGGAGTTCCTAAACCCGCCCATTTCCAGGAATCCTGCATTGACATACTCGATCAGGCCGTCCAGATCGGTGAGCACAATTGCTGCTGGGGTTGTCTCGACAGCCCGTATCATCCTCCCCATCTCTATCTCAGCCGCCCTATGCTCCGTTATGTCACGCACGTACCCTATGACGCCATCTATCTCCTTTGCCCCGATTCCCTTTGTCTCCTTTTCCATTGCCGCGTTTCGCCACGGCTCATAAACGATATCGAAATACCGCGTTTCCCCATTTACGGGAATATTAATCTCGGCCCTCGCTTTACTTTCCGTCTCCCAAACTGTGCGAAAGGCCTCGTTCATCTTTGCGGCCTCCTTTGATGGAAGGAAATCAAAGTTGTTTTTCCCAAGAAGATCCGAGGGCGGCAGCCCAAAAATGATCTGGTGAGAGATCCACGCATAGCGCATATCCCGGTCCTGAAGGAAGAAAGGATCTGGAGATCGCTCTATTAATTGGCGGCAGAATCCCTCTTTAAACTCACAGGATTTGGACCATAGCCCCACGGTCCCTTCGGACGATTTCAATTCAACTGGTGAATCATTCGGCAATTTTAGGGCTGCAGCTGATGGATCCTGTCCCTCGTTCCGGATATCCTCCATCGGCTGCGAATTTCGCACCGTATTTTGTCTGAGGCTATCTTTCATGTGTGGTTTAACCGGAAATGTCCTGATTTACTCTCGGGTGGTCTGTGTTAATTAAGCTATTCATAATTTTGCTTATCCATTTCGCAGCGATATTTCACCCAAGGCAATCAAAAAATCAGTAACAGTTGAAGAACATCATGCATAGCTGAAGGGCATAAAGACCGATCTGCCTGCAGCGCTTTGCAGGATTTCGTAGCCCGGTTGCTATTATTTTCCGTCCTTCTCCAAAAGCTCTATCAGCTCGTCAGTATTATATTTTGCAACCAGCTCCAAGAGCCTCTCTGTTTGCCTGTAAAAATGTCTGATGCCCTCAATTCTCTCCAGAATGCCCTCAGACTCAGGCCCCATATCTTCAATCTCCTTTTCGGTCCTGTCGAGGGCTCTAAGTATTAGCTGCACCTCATTTTTAACGTTTAAGAGCATCGTCCTTTTCAGAGAGTCGGGATCTGTAACGGGGACATAATGATAGCGCTTGTCCCCCGGAGTCACAACCCTCCTGACCAGACCCAGGCCCTCCAGCAGGCTCATGTTGGAGCTTACTGTGGATTTGCTGTAGCCCGTTTCCTCAACAAGGCAGTCCATGGACATGGGGCAGGTTTCTAAAAAGAGCGTCCCTCGAAGTACGCCTAACGCATCGCAACAGCCTTTATTGCTAGCAGCCTTAATGCAGGCATCTACTATGTGTCTCTTTAGATGCCTCCTTTCAGCTTGGTTCATCAATCCTATATAGACCACAACTTTTAAGTACTTTTCGCATGTTTAGGATGTTCGATAAATACCGAACAAACTGCATCGAGGGATATAACCAGTGGAAGCTACTGAGAGGCTGGGCGAGTGGATTGCAGGAAATCCAATAATTATAATAGCAATTGCCATACTTTTGACAATGGCCTCCTTCCATTTTGCCCAACAGATAGAGATGAAGGGGTTTGAGACGGAGAGTTTCGTTGGAAAGGAGTCGCCTCTTTACCAGATATTCGATCACCTCTTTGTAGAACGCTTTGGAACTGAATCCATCGTGGTGCTGATTGAAGGCGAGGACGTTGCCGATAGACGTGTTCTGGAGGCGACTCTTCGGCTCTCGGATCAGATGAAAGAAGCTCCAGGCGTCATAGGTACTCAAAGCATAGCCGACATGGTGGCATCTGCCGAGGCGGAAAGCTCCGGCGTGCGGATGATTCCTGAGCAGGAAAAAATAGATGCCATCCTTGATGCCGTCGATCCGCTCATGCTGGAGGGCATCATGCCCGACCGAAGGCACACAATGCTTGCACTGGAGACGCCCATGTACCTGACGGACGACGGCCGGGCGGAGATACTCGCCGAGACGGAGGTAGCATCCGAAATGGCCGAGTTCCCGCCCGACGTCGGGCTAACTCTCACGGGAAGCGCGGCCCTTAGCGACTCCATTGTCGCCGAGATGAATGAGAGCAACGGCCTCCTGATGGCCTTCGCCTGCATCCTGATGGTCGTAGCCCTGTTCCTGGTCTTCGGGCATGTGAAATGGCGGCTCCTGCCCCTCCCAATAGTATTCCTCGGGATCATATGGACCTTCGGAGCCATGGGGCTTTTGCATATACCGATGACTATGGTCTCCATGTCGGCATTTCCCATCCTGATCGGAATTGGCATAGATTATGCAATCCAGTTCCATAACCGCATCGATGAGGAGTTCAAGAAGGGAAAAACGCCCATTGCAGCAGCGGTAACGACAGTAAAATACGTTGCAAGTCCGGTTATGATCGCCCTCCTGATCACCGCAGCCGGCTTCGTATCCCTCTTCAGCTCAACCGTTCCAATGATTAGAGATTTCGGGCTGCTCTGCCTGATTGGGCTTTTCCTGTGCTATCTCTCTGCGCTCTTCGTGGGTGTGACAGTTCTCTACATTGCAGAGAAAAGAAACGGCAGTCGAAAACGCTCAGAGGTTTCGAACGCGGTTGGAGACGCTCCTAAGGAGACCGCAGTGGAGCGCCTGTTAAAGAAAACTGCCGAGGTCTGCATAAAGAATTGGCAGTTTGTTCTTGCGGCAGCGCTGATGCTCGCGCTATTGGGGATTTATGCCGACACTCAGGTTCCTGTTGACACGGATTTCAAGAACTACATCCCGCCGGACCTCCCACCGCTTGTAGATTTCCACCATATGAGCGAGCTTTTCGGAAGCGATGACGCCATTAAGATCATGGTGCAGGGCGATATCGTCGAGCCGTCTACGCTGAAATGGATGGATGAGTTCAGCACATACCTACTTGAGTCGCGGGCGCAGGTAGAGGATGCCGTAAGCATAGCCACCTATGTCAAGGCGGCCAACGGCGGCGAGATACCAGAGGATAGGACGCAGATAAAGGAGATCATCGATTCCCTGCCCCCCGAGGTGCAGTCAAGGTACCTGGACGGATATGATACCGCCGTAATCGACATGAATGTGGGTGAGGCCATTCGCGATTTGGGCGCAGAGGGCACTGACAGGCTGCTTAAAGAAGTTGATAAGGATATTGCCTGGATGACGCCACCTCCGGGCATCTCGGTCAGACAGACCGGCGACCTGGTAGTCATGACCACAGTCATCTCCGCCTTGACTGTTGGCAGAACGGAGATGACTCTCTTGGGCCTGGTCCTGATCTTCATTATATTACTAATTGTATATAGAGACCTGATCAAGGCACTTCTGCCCGTTTTGCCCATGCTTGTGGTGATCGGCTGGATGGGCGGCGTAATGTACCTGTCGGGAATAAAGTACTCGCCGCTTACCGCAACGCTTGGAGCCCTAATCCTTGGAGTCGGCTCGGAATACGCCATACTGATGATGGAGCGATTCTACGAGGAGCTGCCAAAGGCAGGGGACCCGGTTGAGGCCTTGAAGATCACAACTGCAAGAATCGGCTCGGCGCTCATGGCATCGGGACTAACAACGGTCTTCGGCTTTGCAGCGCTGATAGCCTCGCCCTTCATGATAACATACAACTTCGGAATGGTTACGGTTATGGCTGTGATCTTCGCCCTTCTGACGACCTTCACAGTCTTTGTGGTGCTGATGCTTCGAATGGAAATTCGCCGTGAGTCGGTGGAGAACGCAAAACAGGAGCTTCTAAGAGCACTCAAGATCATCAACATAAGAGGAGATACAAGATGAGATTCAAGCTGGCTTTCAGCCTTTGTGCAGTTCTGCTAATAGCGATGCTGCTGGCATCGGCAAAGGCTCAGTCCAACTACATACCCTATGAGCTGGGGGGGGACAACTACTACAACATGTACGGAAGCCCGGAGCTTTCGGCATCCATCTCAGGCACTGACGAGTTCGAGCGAGGAGATACGGTAACCCTATCTGTGGACTTGACCAACTACGGACGGGTGCTCGGATTCAAGGAGGACCATACCCCGCAAAATCCAAAAGAGTTCGCTCTAAAGAACTCAGAGCTGCAGGAGGAGTACAAGAAGACCACAGCTCTAGGAATTATCGCAAACCTGGTATCCAACACCACAGACATAGAGGTCAAATCGGGAGACCAGGTGGTTGAGTCCCTGAAGTCCGGCCAAAAGACTCAGTCTCCGCTGAAGTTCACCATAAAGATCGCCAAGCATGCCCCGTCCGGCGAGTATCCACTGGACTTGAACGTCTCATACGATTACCAGGACAACGTCAGAGTCGACGCATCGACTCTCTCGACCGAAGGCGGCACGCCAAATCTGGTCAACTACAGGGCATCTTACCTCTACCAGAAGGCCAACCAGACGATTCCTCTAACCGTCAAGGTCAAGAAGCAGGCAGATTTCGAGATCCTAGGCTCCAACTCGGATTTGAAGGCAGGGGAGAAGAAAGGGGAAGTTAAGGCCACATACAGGAACATTGGTGATGAACCGATCCGCGATGCAGTGGCAAGGCTATCAATCTTCAAGCCGTTCTCCTCCACCGACGACCAGGCCTTTATCGGCGATCTCGGCCCCGGCGAGGAGGCCAATGTGACATTTCGGATTGACGTGGATTCAGACGCCACTCCCAAGGAGTACGGCATAAACAGCGAGATCAAGTATACCGATGTCAACGGCGATACAGTAATCTCCGAGAGCATGAAGATACCCGTAAACGTTGGGGCTGCAAGCGCATCTCTGCTTCTGCCTGCAATTGCCCTGGTCGTTCTAATAGCCGCTGTAGGTGGGTATTTGTATAAGAAGAGGCAGAAGAGGGCTTGAAGGCATTAAAGCGAAAGCCGGAGATCTCCTCTTCTCATTCTTTTACAAAAGTGATAAAATATGACGGCTATAACTCTTGCAAGCTGGAGGACCAGGTTCTGGGCCTGGCTGATTGATGTCCTGCTCATCAGCATTCTATGGTACATGGTCATGGTCCTTTTTGAGACAGCTGCCATCAGCCCTCTCGGACTGGGGTCCCATGCACTCCTCCTGTTCATCTACTGGACAATTCTTGAAGGCAGAAGGGGCCAATCAATAGGAAAAATTGCCACGGGAATCGCAGTGGTAGGGCCTGTTGGTGAGCGCATAGGCCTCATCGATGCTGCCGTAGAAAGCTTCGGAAAGGCCTTTCTGCTTCCCATCGACTGCGCTTTGGGCATACTGGCCGGTCGCAGCAAGAGACAGCGTCTATTCAACCGCGTTTCAAACACAATAGTGGCCGAGGCTGAAGAAGGCCTGTGGTGCAGCCTGAAATGATGCGATC
Organism: uncultured Methanotrichaceae archaeon; assembly: GCA_964534145.1. Taxonomy (GTDB): domain Archaea; phylum Halobacteriota; class Methanosarcinia; order Methanotrichales; family Methanotrichaceae; genus CAWJYS01. Next base: position 60,973 of record CAZHNU010000002.1, read on the forward strand.
AATAAGATGCTCTGAAGCGCTTGACTTCCCCCCACAGCACTAGCTTGAAAGGGCATCGTTTGGCCTGTAGTCCGGATTTCTTTCCATCTGCAGGCCTATCGGCGAGTCAAAGTGCTCCATGTAGGGCTTGATATCCAAAATCGGTGAACCATCCAGGGCATCAAGGCCTGTAACCTCTATCCTGCATCCCTTCACCCCCAAAACCTCAACCACAGTTATGCCCAACGGATTTAGCCTGCATGGACTGCGGGTGGAGAGAACGCCTCTCTTGGGCAAACTTCTGTCCCCCAGGGGGTGAACCTTTTCTTCGTAGCTATGCGCCTTATCCATGTGGTAGACTACGATTAAGTATCGAAATCTCTCCAGCCCCTCCATGGCGGGAACGCACCTATCATTCATTACCAGGACGGACTTCGAGTTTCGGAGCTTCTTTGGATCATTGAATCTTGGAGAAGCGTTTTCTACGAAGCCGATTGGGCGATAAACTATATTCTCCAAACAAATCCTCCATCCCTCTTTTTCTTTGCCTCCATAGCTGCATCGATGATGAAACTTTTGGCTTATGTTGGTCGGGGCATCAGGACATCATTGCTCTCTGTACAGATAATTGTCCATTGAAAACAATAAAGGACATGCACGCAGGGGAAAGCCGCAATATTATATGCATTCAAGCTAAATATAATGAAGAAAAGATGGCCGGTTAAGATGGATAGAAGGGCAAAGCTGTACGCCTGTACCATGCATGTGCATGCCCCTGGCCGATCTTCAACAGACTACGGATTTACACATTGTAGACGGCCGTTTACGTCATGGCCATGAGCTCAAGCTTTACCCTGTCAGACTCGCTGGAACCAGAATCGGACTCGGCAATTTTTGCATCTTCCTCTGGCACATAGGAGAGATACAGCTTGCGCCTCTTGCCCTGAGTCATCTTCACATGCCTCGGATCAAGTTCCAGAGCACGCTTCATGACGCTTATGACCGTGGTCTTGTTCAGCCCCAGCATATCGACCAACTCGCTTGTCGTATACCGTCCTGGCCTCTCGGAAATGATATCGATCAATGTGCGAGCATGGTTGTCCAGCGCCTTTCCTTCATTTGTGCTCTGCTCTGCAACCGGTGCGGCGCGCCCCTGTCTGGCCTTAAGCTGGCTTTTTAGATCCGCTACCTCTTTGGAGAGGCGATCTACCTGATCGATCAACCTGCCCAAAAGATCGACATCGGTCTGCTTGGAGCTTATCTCTGCGGACATCTTGTCAATGGCAGCGATGAGCGTGATCATGGCTTGCGCTTCCATTTTCTCTTTTTCTATCTCGGCGGCCTTTGTTTTGTATAGCTCTAAAAGCTCTTCGAACATCTGTAGGCTACTCCTGATATCTTCTAGCTTGGTCTCGTCTCGTTGTGACCAAAAAGACTTACGGATACGACTGAACTATCTTAGTATAAATACTTTTCTTAATATTACACTAAAAAAGGCCTCTTTTGCACAGCATATTGCCATTTGGAATTCCCGGCAAACCCAGACTAAAAAGTTCAGGTTATGCTGCTTTGCAGATAATTTGCCTTTGGGACGGGCCTTTCCGATCTATCCATAGCCCCCTTCATTATATCAGGAAGTTCTTGAATATCCTTCATGATCCTGTCGGCGGCCGAAAACAGGCCTGATGACGGTCGGCTGTCCTGCTGCACCGATAAAATGCCGAGATCGGCAGCCTCGAGGGCATAGAGGTCGTTTAGGCCGTCTCCAACCATTACAACTATATCGTATTTGCCCTTCAGCTCAATTACTATCTCTCGCTTTCGCCGAGGATCCGAAGCAGGATACATTCTCTTGGGATTAATGCCGAAATCAACCAGGCGATTCAGGCTTCGCATGCTATCGCCTGATGCCACATAAACATCTGCGCCCATGGCTTCGACCTTCCTTAGCGCCTCCTTTAATCCGGAAAATGGAGTTCCCCCGGTGCTTATGGTATAGGCAAGATCATCCAGATCGATATCGACTATCATTCCGGTTGTCTGGTATTTATCGGGGCACCTTGACAAAACCGCCCCGTACACCTCCTGAATATCGGCAACCGTCGCCTTGGAACCTCTGATGATGTCAATGGCCTCCTCCCGTGAAACGGGCGCGCTGGAGCAGCTTATCTCTATTTCATCCTCTCTCCCGTTTATCAACGACCGTAAAGGTTCCTTTGAAGGGCAGGATGCAATTTTTAGAGGATCGATCTGCGGAACGACAAGAGCGCGGCTCCTCCTCTCCATGATCAGCTCCCATGTGACCACCTTTTCCATGATGACGCCGCGAGGGATGTCTTTGGCCACGCGATACATCTTCAGCATGGTCCCAGCTACATCCAGGACCACTGCCAGGTCTTTTGCCATCAGCCATAAGATGCTTGAATATAGGAGATCAAACTATCGGTAGTGCCGTTTTTATGACCACCATTGCTTCTTCGCGATAAAATGGCATCTATTGCATCCATAACAACCTCATGTCTTCGGATTAATACGACTCTTTCCTATTCTCCTTAAAGATCTTTATCCAATGGATGCGACGCTTTTAAAGAAGAAAATACTTATGGACGGCCGAATTATCACATATTATGAACTTGCCCATATCAGGCCGATGGCTGTCTATACTGAGCCTCGCAATCTTCATTGCCTCAGCAAATGCCGAAATATTTTATGTTTGTGACGGCGGATGCCCCTATAAAAGCATTCAGGATGCTGTTAATGCCGCATCCGATGGCGATATGATCTCTGCAGAAAGCGGGACCTATTCAGAGTCTGTAAATCTCAGCAAAAGGCTGACACTTCGCGGCGTTGATACCGGCAGAGGGAAGCCCGTCATAGTCAATAACAGCAGCGTCATCATCCTATCTGCAAACCGATCTGTGGTAGACGGCTTTGTAGTCTCCGGCTCAAAAGAGGCAGGCATACATGTTCTCTCCTGGGAAAATACCATTCTTGGAAACGATATCCGCAATAATCATCTGGGAATCGACATCCAATCCGGAGGAAACATCATCACAGGAAACAATATCAGCGATAATGATATGGGGATTATGGCCAAAAACGAATCCGAAAACATCGTAACATGTGAAAACAACTGCCGGAATGGAAACGCATATGCATCGCTTGGCAATTTTTCCGGAAACGATCGCTGTGAAGGGATGCAAAGCCACCTTGGAAGCCTGGATTTGGACATATATACCGACAAAGGTCAGGCATCATTGGGGCGCAGCCTGCCTCCGACTGAGGCATATGATCTCATGCAGGAAAATCCGGGTCCGGTTGTCATTGACGTCAGAACTCCAGAGGAGTACGAAGTAGGACGCCTGGAGGGAGCAACTAACCTGGACTACTACTCATACGGATTTAGGGATGATCTGAACACTCTGGATAAGAACAGCACATATATCATATATTGCAGAAGCGGCTATCGCGGCCGGGTGGCTTTGGAGATGATGGCGGCCCTGGGCTTCAAGGACGTTCATAACATCTCTGGAGGCATGATTGCGTGGGCGGCCGAGAGCATGCCGATGATCGGAGAGGTTATGCTTTGAAGGTCATGAAGGCTTCCGTGCCCATATCGCGGGACTTCTCACGGCTTTACGCCTGTCCGGAAGGGGCAATTCAGCCCTTCAAGTCTGTTTCCCTCTGCTTGCTGATCCTCTTGCTGCTTCTCCTCATTTTTTCCTTTTCCCCCTGCCGGGCAACGACAATATCCGTAGGGCCCGATGACAGCATCCAGGCAGCAATTGCAGTTGCCCGGCCAGGAGACGTAATAGCCGTTATGAACGGAACCTATTACGAGCATGTCAGGGTGGATAAGCCGCTGGTCCTGCAGGGGCTGGGGATGCCCGTTTTGGATGCAACTGCAAGCGGGGCGGCAATCATTCTCAAGGCCGATGGAATCACCATAAAGGGTTTCAGAATCAAAAATGCCGGAAGCTGGCCGCGTGAGGATTCAAAGACAGCCGGAATAGAGATCCTGTCCGACGGCAATCTGGTAACGGAAAACGACATCAGCAATAACTTCAACGGGCTGCTGATCCTCGGCAATAATAACATCGTCGAGGGCAACTGTGTGGTCAGCAACCTGGGTTTTGGCATCAAAATTGACGGCGGGGAAAACAACAGCATTCGAAAGAACTGTCTGGTGGACAGCATGCGGGATGCCGATGAAGGTGGAAACGGCACGAACCCCAATCGGAATCTCTGGGACGGGAATTGCTATGGTGAAATCAATGCCTCAGAGAATGGCTGTCAGAATGAAACATGCCGGGATCTTTGCGGCTTTAGGTTTTAGCGGTGCCTCCAATAACTTTTTTAGCTAGAAGGCCCTAATTAACATTGTACAACCGTACGGGGAAGAAGAACGAAGGGAGCAGCGATAGCGGTTATGTTGGCCCTACTCGCTTGCGGCCTGGCTGTCGGAACTCCGGCCTTAAAGGAGCCGGTCCAGGACGGTGAGTTCTGCAACAGGCTGAAGATAGCGGGGACGGGGAGCTTCGAGGTCGGTGTTTCGGTAAAGGACAGAGAGCTGGCCCTAGAGTATTATAATTTCATGTACGGGGACGGCGATCTGGAGCTGGATACAACAACCGTTGAGGCCCAGCGCGCCAGCCAACTTCAGGAGTCCGATGAAAACGGCATAGCGTCGCCGCTGAACCTCTTCGAGGGAACGAAAATGACCTACTCCGGAAAGACGCCTTTGGTCGGCGTCAAGTACATCCACTCCAAGGAGTTCTGGGGCGGGATCGGGGCAGAGATCATGGAGACCTATGCGGTGACTGAGATTGACAGAGAGGAGACCACCTTTTTCGCCTCCACCAACCCCGCGAGCTATCTCAAAGACCCTAAAAAGATCGCGGAGATGCTGGGAGTAAGCCCTGTACACACTGTGGGCATCAGCACAAGAAATGCCTTCAACGGAACCTGGGAGACCAATTCAAGGATGCATAAGTTCTTCTCCAAGGACGTCAAGTCCCACGAACGCTTCAGCGGAAAGTTTGAGGTGGAAAAGCTGCTTAAGTTCCACGAAGATCCTGCGTCAGAGCCCGAGCACCTGGGATGCGATGGAATAGACTGCTAAGCAGCTTCCTAACAGGCTTCTTAATAGGCTTCCCAACAGGCTTCCCCATTTTGCTTTGATTGGCCATATTCAATAAAATGGTTAGTAAAAATCCGGCGCATTAAAAGGATAATCGCACCTCAGCGCGGCCTTTTCCGGCATGTAGAGGGTTCATGTGAACTTCACCTTAAAATAAGACTTTAATAAAGCCTGCTTTAAGGCTTATATCGGAGTGAGAGGATAATGATTACAACAATTGATGCCAACGGCAGAGTTCAGCTTCCCCTCGGCCTTCGATGCCGGCTGGACCTTGAGGAAGGGGATGCACTGGCCGTGGACTATCTGGGAGATGGAACGATAATTCTCAAGAAGATTCCTGAATCGCAGACTGAATGGGCCAGGCAGATAGCGGCTGAAGTGGTCAGGTAATGAGCCCAAGAAAGATGGCCGCCCGTATCCGACGCTGATCGAAGCATCATTTATATTTACCATAAGTATAAATAGCCTTGGGGTTACAGCGTGGACAGAGACGGCTATGGTATTCCATCCGTGTTGGTCGCAGAGGATGATCCTCCGAACCGAAAAGTGGCTGTGCTAATGCTTAGAAGGCTCGGGTATGAGGTCGATTCGGTAGCCGACGGCATGGAGGTACTTCATGCAATAAATCTCCAGCGCTACGATATTGTCTTAATGGACATTCAGATGCCCAAAATGGACGGCATCACGACAACCAGGAAAATCCGCGAATGCTGGCCAAAGGGAGAGCAACCGATAATTATAGCCATCACAGCCTACCTGCTTCCTGACGGGAGAAAGAGATGTCTTGACGCCGGGATGAACGATTACATTATCAAGCCCGTGAGGATGAGCGAGCTTGATGGAATCTTAAAAAAGCACCGGGCAAGGCCAGGATACCTGACAGATGCAAAGGCTTAATGAGAGAATATGAGCAGTTCGAGGTCCTTCATATTTATGGGCTTGGTTATGTAGCCGTCCATGCCGGCCGCAATGCAATCCTCACGCGTGAAGTCGAGCGCGTGGGCGGTTATGGCGATTATCTTGATGCTCCTTTCAGCCCAGATCGCCCTTATCTTCCTGGTCGCCTCCAAGCCGTCCATCACCGGCATCTGGATGTCCATCAGGACAACATCGTAATTGGAGCCCTCCAAAGCATTAATGGCCTCAAGCCCGTTGGCTGCAACATCTGCACGAAGCCCAAGCTTTCTTAGTATCAGCAGAGCAACCTTTTGGTTGACGGGATTATCCTCTACAAGGAGAACGCGCAATGATTTTTCTGGCAAAGCAGCTTTTCCCTCCTCTAAAATCCCTCTGTTTTTTTATAATTTACTACTATTTAGATTCTTACGATAAAATCTACCGGTTCAATTGCCGTGAGAATGATTCAGTTTAAGACATTTTATGGAATGGTCCGAATGGGAATATTGCTGGAGCTTTTTATAGACTTTATAGTAAGAACACATCCTTCCTACTTAGCTCCACAGTAGTTCAGGCGGACGAAAGGCACTAAATGCATTCGAAAGTCATGCCAGACTATTGCCGATTCGAATAACCTCTTGCACCAGCAGGTTGAAATCGTCTCTGCGGCTGCGGTGATTGGTAATTGCTGCATGCAGGTACCTCCTGCCCCTGATGCTGACGGTGGAGGGCACTGCAGTTCCACATTCCTGGAGTTCAATTTCAATTTGCTTATTAAGGTTGTCGAGCGCATCGTCATCGAGGCCGGGTCGAATATAACGGAAGCATACCACGTTCAGCGAAACCGGCAGAGCCAGCTCAAGCTGCGAAGAGGCCTCGATCAACCGCTCGAGATAATGCGCTTGATCGATATTTTGCTGGATAAGACGGCCAAACTTTGCAGTGCCATGTTCTTTGATTGTCATCCATGCCTTGAGGGCGTAAAAGCCGCGCGACAGTTCAAAACCGTAGTCGGAGAACCAGGGGACATCGATGCCGGTCAATCCACGCTCTCCTTCGCCGTGTGCCAAATACATCGGCGTCAGGGAGAACGTGCGTCGGTGTTCTTCGGCATCTCTTACGAGGACACAGCCGATAGGGTAAGGCAAATACATCCACTTATGCAGATCAAAGGCCAGCGAATCGGCTCTTTCCATTCCAGCCACGAGATGTTTGGACTCTGGCGCAATGGCCGCCCATGCGCCGGATGCACCATCGACATGGAACCACAATCCTTCCTTTGCGCTGATATCAGCGAGAATCGAAAGGTCATCAATGGCGCCCGTATTGGTAGTGCCTGCGACCCCCACAACGCAGATGGGCTTAAGTCCGCTCTCCAGGTCGTTCCTGATTGCTTCTCTTAAAGCTGCCGGGTCGATTTGCATGGACTCGTTTACAGGCACCTGATGCAGTGCATCGCTCCCAAAGCCGAGCAGCTCAACAGCCTTCTGGATGGAGGAATGGGCTTCCCTTGAGCAATAGACGATCATTGGCTGCTGCGAGGCCCTCATTCCACGGCTCCGCAGGTCGAATCCTGCCTTGGCATTGCGGGCCACCGCCAATCCGATGAGGTTGGAGGCCGAACAGCCGCTGGTAAGCAGGCCGCTGGCATTCAGAGGGTAGCCGAGCATGGTCTTGCACCAGTTTAGAACCTGCAGCTCTACGTAGTTGTTGCTGAGGTAGGAGCAGGTTCCAACTATGGAGTCCGCTGCAGCCGCCAGCAGCTCCGCATACATTCCCATTACGGTTCCGTTCCCGACCACCCACCCCCAGAACCGCGGGTGGGCATTGCCTATCTGATACGGGAGTATATACCGGACGTACTCCCTGTAAACCTCCTCAGGCGGTTCTGGGATAAGCGGTGGCGGCCCATCGAAAAATGCCTTTACATCCTGCGGTGCATGCTGCCAGACGGGACGATCATGCAGCGTCTCCAGATAATTCAGCATATCATCCAGCATGCGGTGGCCCAGAGCGCGCATGGATTCCCAGTCATCCGGATCAAGTGTTTCTTCAGCCGCTATATCGGTTTGCTCCTGACTGGTTTGCGCCCTACCGGTCTGCTCCTTCATCATCTAGCTCCCATCCATTACTCTCAGCACGATATCTCAGATTGCAATTAATATAACGGTTACAGTCGGGAGAAGACGGATCAGAGAACTATATCCAAGGGGTGATTTTGCGGCTATCTGTAGATATCATCATCCACGGTCCTTTTGTTGCAGATATCTGATCCCTTGTTCTTCAGCTGCATCTGAGCACAGCGTATAGCCTCTCTGATATCGTTGAGAGTTGCAGGCTTGGTGAGATAATCGTTCATGCCGGCGTTTTTGCAGGTTTCCCTGTCGAATTTGTCTGCATAGGCGGTTATCGCGATAATATAGGGCCTCTCCCTGTCGTCCAGCTTTTCACGAATCGCCAGTGTTGTCCGGATGCCGTCAAATACCGGCATCTGTAGGTCCATAAAGATTAGATCATAAGGCTGAATCTCCAGTATCTCTATTGCCTCTTTGCCGTTAGTCGCCATGTCTGCCCGATATCCCAGACGGTTCAGCATCAGCTGCAATAGCTTCCTGTTGATTTCGTTGTCGTCAACGATGAGTATGCTTAAATTGGATTTGCATTCATTGTCCTGCATTTGCCACAACCCGATTGTTGGATTTATATTGAGCTGGGACAAATCTTATTCATAAATATTTCGCATGAGTTAGCCATTGCCTGTGAGATCCATTGATGCCTGTTCTGTTCCCCTGCTGGCTATTACAGCCCGCCGGTCCATGCCCAGTTCAGCGGACCTCCGTGGCAGATGAATGAATGACCTGTTAGGTTTACGGGAGAGCCGGACTTTGAGCTGCCGCCTTCAGCACCATGATCAGATTGATAGTCAGGCAGGAAGGGTTGGGACGTCCCGCTGATGGAAGAGGTGTTTGCAGGAGTGAGGGGTTCGGTATTTGTCGCGCTCCCAAAAGCTGAAACCTTTATCGGATATTCATATTCAGAAACGACCTTTCCAGCTGCATCCTTTAGAGTGGCAATATCGCCCTCCGTGCTCCAAAGCAATGTGCTGTTGTACAAATCGAAGGCTGTATCACTGCCTTTTCCTGTGTGAACTCTGACTATTGAACCTGCCTCCATGGCGAAGCCTGCCGGGAATGAGTATGTCTGATTTTCCATATTCGTGAGCGTCCAGCCTGCGAGGTTCATTGAGCCTGTTCCCTTGCTGGCAATCTCCACCCACAGATCATCGTCCATATAGTTCACGCCTATGATCTTAGCAATATCTTTACCAACGCTGACGGGAGCATCTGCGGCAGCGGCTGCTCCAAGCGAAAGCGAAAAAACGACGGATAATACCATCAGTCCACATAAGTATCTGCCCAAACCTTCCATTTATATACCTCCACTCGTTGCCCGCAGCGAATCCCCGCAGCGAAGAGACCCAGTTCCAGCACCAAAGAGGTGCAGATCCTTTCGGGTAATCCCGAGATTTGCCGACATTTACTCACCGCATTTTCGGCATTCAACGTATATAAGGGTTAGCATAGGATCTTGCATATATGTAATGGCCTCGCTGACTGGCCGGGAGCACGAATACAAGCAAGAAGCCAACGGACAGGCTAGAACATGTAAATGAGTGTGTTCCTTTGTTTAATGATTATCAATGCAAAAAAAATCCAGAGTTAAAGTTTCAATGACGGACGCGCATTGATGCAGATCAATCAATTGCAGGATAACCTGCTTGTCACTCAGCTAAGGCCACGTAATCCCTCTCTGGCAGATAGCCTTCAAGCAGGCAGACATCGTAGAGCGTACTGCCAGAGGTATAGATACCATATTCTTCGAGCGCTCAGAAATGGACTTGTCCAGAAAGGAGTCCAATTCGTCAAATTTCTAAATCCCGTATTCATAAGCTATTTAAGCCAATAGCCTACCACCCTCAAGCTTGAACACCCTCGATACCGAAGTCTCGATCGTAGCGCCGCCTTACCTTTGTCATCTGCAGCCCTCTAAAGGACACACTTCCTAACTCATTGTTTACTAAGATGGGTGCAGTCTACTTAAAGCTCATAGAGTTTGCAGTTATGACGTCTATGATATCAACTACCGGTCGTGCATCCGGTTAGCTGAAAACCTATCAGGAATCCAAAGACTGCTGAGTGAGTTCGTTGAATTCTTCATTACGAATTGCGAATCTCGATTTTTAGTTAAGCTGATACACTACCTAACTAATTATTGAATTATTCGGCAAAGCATACCAATTTTGGGGCACTTGACATTGAATGATTCCCCAATATGGCAAATATATTCACGTAATCCAGCTTTTAAGGCCGAATCCCAACGTCTTGAACCAAAAACTATAAGTGTTAACCATGCGTATATAAGTAAGGCTATATAATGCAGTATGATATAGCTTGTTATACAGCTTGAGTCTGTATAAATCATAGTTAGCTGGCTCTTTGTCAATCCAGTTCACATATGGAGGTTCCCATTGCCCGAGCATGTAACCATTGAGTTGTTGAGGGGCTTCTTGGAAGCATTCAATCTCCAGGACCTAGATTCCATCATGGGCTATTTCGCAGATGATTGTGTCTTCTACATGCCAAGAGGCGCCAAGCCTCGTGGCGATCGATATGTTGGGAAGAAGGAGGTTCGGGCAGGGTTAGCAAAACGATTTGAAGGGATACCGGATGTGCATTATGGAGACGATCAGCACTGGATCTGCGGTGATTTGGGAGTCTCTGAATGGACACTCACCGGCACAACGACATCGGGGCAACACATCGAAGTGCGAGGTGTTGACCTGCTTGAGTTTGCTCAGGGAAAGATCATCCGCAAGGATTCTTTCTGGAAAATACTTGAGTGAGCCGCAAGGTCGGCGAAAAACATGCCAGCAAGATTGTGCGACTTTATCTCTGTATTTTTGCATATAGCTTGAAGGTATAAATTCCCTCTTTGGGATATGCAAGCCACAATTGAGGGCTTAGGCCAGCATTTCACCGAATTATTAGACGGGGTTCGGCGACAGGATCATTGGCAAATGACGCGAAAAGGTTTATATGATCGCGACATTGGTGCAATCAAAGGCATTTTAAAGAGAAACCGATATTAGCAGAACAAATTTATGCGGGGTACGGGATTCGAACCCGCGAACTCCTGCGAGACAGGATCTTAAGTCCTGCGCCTTTGGCCAGCTTGGCAAACCCCGCGTGCAATTGACCTCAAGTCGAATGTGGCACGCTGGATAAATAGTTTCCCTTGTTGGATGTAAATGCGCAATTTGTTTTTAAAAAATGAAAAGAGGCCTTCAGGCCCCAAGAGTTTTACTGAGGTGGCTGCTGGTAGGTCTGCTGGTACGTTTCGGTCGGCGGCATTTCCTGGGTCATCTGGGGAGACTGCATTTGTATGGTCTGTCCCATCTGAGCTGCAGCCTGGCCCGTCGATACCGTAATAGTGTTCAGCATATTCTGGGTTACGTCCTCCGGGTACGAGGAGCTTATGCCCACATTGACGGTTCCGACGGAGACCGGTCCGCACTCGCAGTTGACGCTGTCCAGCCAGTAGCCGGCCAGATACAGCACTGCGCCCTGCGGCGCGTTGGTGGCCTGTGCCGAGGCCTCGCCGGCGATCACGAAGCCCTCACGGCCGTCTATTACCTGGTCATTGACTGATGTGACGTTGAGCCCTCTTAACGTCATGCCCATTGCGGTCAATTGCTTGGCCACATCCAGAGTGGAATCCGTCAAATTATTGTATTCGGTAATTCCTATGCTTGCACCGGTTGTATCATCTGTCTGTATGCGGAGCGAATAGATCGTCGAGTAGGGAGTCGCTATAGGCTCCTGAACCTGAACCTGGTATTGCATGGGAGTATTCATATCAAACGATACTGTGTAAGGCCCCAGCTGCTGAGTCTCTGTGACTGCGAGTGCAGCGGAGGATAGCATCAGCACCAGGGCTGATATTAATAACAATCTCACTGAATTTTCACCCCATACGCCATTTCTCCCTCATCATAGAAAAGTCTTCCTCTAATATTGATCTCGTATTATTCTCCGGTGAGCGCAAATCCGCAGCATCAGGCTCAAATAATCCTCTGCCTAAAACTCACTCGTGGAGCCTGGAATTTACACCCTTCTGCTCATGCTCGACAAAGGCCGGGAAATCGCAGTGGGGTCGCTCGGCAAAATAGCGTTTTCTGCTGGATACTACGCCTACACCGGCTCTGCCCGGGGTCCCGGCGGCCTGAAGAGGGTGCAGAGGCATCTTGAGGTATTAAATGGTTCAAGAACCGTCAGGCGCTGGCACATAGATTACCTCCTGCCCCACGCCCGTTTTCAGGAGGCGGTTGTCACACCCACCGCAGAGGATCTGGAGTGCGCCATTGCGAGCAAAATCGGTGAGCGCCTCCTGCCCGTCCGGGGCTTCGGCTGCACCGACTGCGGCTGCGCCAGCCACCTGCACTACTCAGCAAGCCTTGAAGAGGCATTGAGCGCTGTGCGGCAGGCACATGGACAAAAAAACAACGGCTGAAAGGAGATCTGCTTATGATCTGCCCAGGATCGGCATGTCTTTCAGCTAATCTTCTTGTGAAACACCCTTTGCGCCTTGCCTTCAGTTCGCGGCAGCTTGCCTATGGGGTATACGTCTCCCTTCGGGCTGAAGCCGAGAGCCTCCTTTAGGGCCTTCTCAACCAGGAACCCCGTGACGTTGGGCTCTGCCTCCACGTTTACCCTGATGTCCTTCACGCCTTCCACCTCTTCCACGATTATCTGGTAGTTGCTGCCGACGCCCGGTATCTGCATCAGCGTCTGCTCAACTTGCTTCGGGAAGAAGTTCACGCCCTTAACTATTATCATGTCGTCTATGCGGCCTACAATTGGCGCTATTCGCATGTGAGTCCTGCCGCAGTCGCACCTCTCGCGTGAGATGACCTTGGTGAGATCGGCAGTCTTGAACCTGATTACCGGCAGGGCCTCGCGGGTCAGGGCCGTCACAACCAGCTCTCCCGTCTCGCCCTCGTCCACGGCCTCCCCGGTCTTCGGGTCTATCACCTCAACGATGTAGTGGTCCTCCCACACGTGTATTCCCTGGTGCGCCGTGCAGTCCTGGCCCAGCGTGCCCACGCCGCCGGTCTCAGTCATGCCGTAGATATCGAAGACCTCGATCCCGAGCCCGTCGCCTATCCTCTTCTTCATGGACTCAGAGAACGCCTCCGCTCCGAAGATGCCGATCTCCAGATCTGGGAGCTTCTCGTTCATCTCCTCCATCACCTCAATTATGCGAACGCCGTAGCTGACTACTCCCGTGAGGATGCGGGTCTTGAGGTCCTTTGCCAGACGGACCTGGCGCTGGGTGTTTCCAGGTCCCGCAGGAATCACAAAGAGCCCTGCAGCGCGGGCTCCGTGGTACATTCCGAAGCCGCCGTTGAAGAGACCGAAGAGGGGAGTTATCTGAACGGCATCGCCCGGGCGTCCCCCAGCCATCCGGTAGCACCGGGCCATGCACTCAGCCCACTGCGCCAGGTCGGCCGTCGTGTAGGGCATGATCACAGGCGTTCCCGTCGAGCCGCTGGACATGTGCATCTCAGCGATCCTCTCACGCGGGACGCACGAAAGGCCCAGAGGGTAGCTTTCTCTCAGAAGCTCCTTGTCAGTCATTGGAAGCTTCCTTATGTCGTCGAGCGACCGGACGTCCTCCGGCCGCACCCCTGCAGCATCGAAGAGCCTCCTGTAGGTAGGGTTAAATCTGTAAACGTGTCCGACTACGGACTTCAGCTGCCTTGTCTGCAGCTCCTCGATCTCTTTACGAGATGCGGTTTCCATTTTTACATTGTGATAATTGCCCTTCATGCGTAGCTCCTCCCCATCTCAAATGCCCTGAGGTTGATCTCTCTGAATCTCTCTTTGACGCACGATGATACGGCCTCCTTCCATGCGTCCTCCGGCAGGTCCAGGCCCTTCGAAATTGCGCCCAGGACAACGATATTCGCCGTCCGGATGTCGCCAAGGTTTGAGGCCATGTCTGCCGCCCTCAGGTAAACGAGCCTGGGAAACGCCGTTTTAAGCTTAGCCTCAATGTCCCCGGGGTATCTGGCAGATCCCATCGATACGGTTACTGGCATTATGATCTGGGCGTTGACCACTGCGAGTCCGCCCAGTGCCAGGTAATCTGCAAAGCGCAGGGCTTCTACCTGCTCCAGGGCCCCCAGGACCAAGGCCGTCCTTTTGGCAACCAGGGGGCTATGCACCTTTTGGCCGTAGCGTATCTGCGCCACCACAGAGCCGCCGCGCTGAGCCATGCCGTGCACCTCGTTCGTCTTCACGTCAAAGCCTGAGAGCATCGCAGCGCGGGCCAGGATCTCGCTTGCCAGCAGTATTCCCTGGCCGCCAACACCCGCAAGGACCACGCTTCTAACATCGTCGCTCATTTTCCTGCCTCCTCGGCGGATATCGCCTCTGCAGGACAGACCTGCTCGCAGATGCCGCAGCCGATGCAGAAGAGGGCGTTGATTTGGGGCATATAGCCCTGCAGCTCAATTGCCGGACAGGCGAGCTTGAGGCAGATCTTGCAGCCCTTGCACTCCTCTGAGTCTATCCTTCGAAGCGGCCCAACGCGCCTTCTCTCCCTCAGGGGACAGGGTGCCCTTGAGACTATCAGCGACGGCTGACCTGAATCTATCTCCTCAGCGATTATTTTTTGGGCACTTTCCAGGTCGTAAGGGTTGACAACAAAGACGCGCTCGATGCCGCACGCCCGGCCGATATCCTCGATGGACACGGCCTTCGTAGATTCCCCGGAAAGCGTCCTTCCCGTTCCCGGATGGTCCTGATGGCCAGTCATTGCCGTCGTCCTGTTGTCAAGCACAATGATTGTGGATCTGCCCCTGTTGTATGCAATGTCTAATAGCCCGGTAATTCCTGAATGGAAGAATGTGGAGTCTCCTACAACCCCCACCACCTTCCTGGGCTCTCCGGCCTTCTCCATGCCGTGGGCCATTGAAATCCCTCCGCCCATGCAGAGAATCGTGTCCATTCTGTCCAGCGGCTTGAATGCCCCGAGGCTGTAGCAGCCTATGTCGCCCGTCACCACGACGTCGTGCTTTCCAAGGGCATAAAAGATGCCGCGGTGGGGGCATCCCGGACATAGAACCGGAGGCCTTGGAGGAAGCTCGCTCAAGAACAGGGGCGGATCGTCTTTTGGCGGCTCCCGTCCCTCAAGCATCGCCCGTGAGGTCAGCAGCCGGTCAACTGAAAGCTCCATTATGCCCGGCACGAACTCCCTTCCACAGCATTCAATTCCGAGGGACTCGACATGCTGCTCCAAAATGTCGTCCAGCTCCTCGACGACCAGAACCCTCTCAACGCCCGAGGCGAACTCCCTGATCAGGGCATCGGGAAACGGATAGGAGAAGCCGAGCTTCAGCACCGATGCATCGGGCCAGGCGTCCCGCACGTACTGGTAGGAGATGGATGCCGTGATGATCCCTAAAGACCTGTCGCGCCATTCGATTCGGTTGGCCCCGGATATTTCAGCCTCCATCTTCAGATGATCCAGCCTCTCCTCAAGCCTCTGCCTCATGGGCCTTCCCCAGATGGGGATGGGGACAAATCGGGGCGGGTCCTTCACCAGGCCGACCTTCCTTTGCGGGGACGTTCTACCCTCCCACTCGACCAGGCTTCTGGAATGGCTCACCCGCGTGGTGGACCGGAGGATACAGGGAGTCTTATATCTCTCTGAGATCTCGACGGCCAGCTTTATGAAGTCCTTGGCCTCCTGGCTGTCAGACGGCTCGAAGATGGGAACCTTGGCGAACCTGGCGTAGTTCCTTGTGTCCTGCTCGTTTTGGGAGCTGTGCATTCCAGGGTCGTCTGCCACGCAGGCCACGAATCCCCCTTCAACGGTTATATAGCTGAGAGTCATCAGCGGGTCGGCGGCCACATTCAGGCCGACGTGCTTCATCGTAACAATCGATCGGGCCCCTGCGATGGAGGCTCCTGCGGCCACCTCGAAGGCCACCTTCTCATTGGGCGACCACTCGCAATAGACCTCCGGCCTGTACTTAACCAGATTTTCCAGGATCTCCGTCGAGGGAGTCCCAGGATAGCCGGCCCCAACAGTTACGCCTGCCTCGTAGGCCCCGCGGGCTATTGCCTCATTTCCGGACATGAGATGCAGCATTTCCTTGCTCCTTGATAACTCAGTTGAAATTTGATTTTTTGATTTTTTGATTATTCGCTGATTCATATTGATCTTTTATGCTCAATCTTATGCATTGCAGCTTTACCTGGCGATGCTGATTTTGGGCTTATAATTCTTGTGGTTTATGGCCCCTGAGGCGAGATACCGTTTGAGAGGGAAAAGCTTTTTAACTCCATGACCATTCATTGGACATAGTTGTACATCAAAGCACAATAATGGAGAATGATAACACCATGAGTTCCGGTGACAAAAGCACAGATTCCATGAGCCAGGGCGGGGATTTTCAGTGAACATGCCCGTGCCTTACCTGGCCCTGATTGTATCCATTGTGATCATGCTTGCCATAACGTCCTTCATATTGCTGAGGCGGTCCAATGCTTAACCAGGTCCTCCTGATAGCCTACGTGGCAATCATAATCCTGCTTTCGATCAAGCTCCGGCAGGGAACCCTCTCAGGATTCGTCCTATCCGACAGAAACATCGCATTTCCTGCGGTCATCGGCATTGCCTACACAGCCGCCTACTTCAGCGCTGCATCCTTTTTAGGGGGCGGCGGATACGGCCTTGTGGCAGGCATGCCGTGGGTTGTCTATGCCGCATTCTTCCATGTGGCATTCGCATGCCTTGCATGGCTGATCGCCCCCAGGATCTGGGCGATGGCAAAGCAGTACGACGCAAAGACTGTGCCGCAGCTGCTTGAGCGAAGATATAACTCGCCTCTTGGAAAGGTCATTTTGGCAGCTATCATGCTGCTGCTCTACGCAGTCTATCTGGTCCCGATCTTCAAGGGCTGCGCCAACCTCTTCCAGGGGCTAATCGGAGTGACCTACGTGCAGGGACTGATAATCGCCGTAGTGATAGTTGCCGTCTACTACGCCATCGGCGGCCTCCCGGCTATCATCTGGATAGGCTTCATTCAGGGCGTTCTGATGCTTTTCGGGGCCATGCTCCTATACGGCGGACTATTCCATGCTGGCGGCGGCACGGAGATCTGGAACAACATCCCTGCTGCAGTGACCAGCATGAGCGGAGACATGGTTCCGTGGCAGAAAACTCTCGGAATGGCGTTTTCCATAAGCCTTGGGCTTCTGGCGCTGCCCGATCTCCTGATAATGATATTCTCCGCGAAAGACAAAAGAGTCGTGCGCTTTGCAGGGTTTTACGGGCCGCTGTCCATCGCGGTCTACGCATTCTGCATCTTCTCGCTCGGCATCCTGGCATACGGGGCCCTGAGCCCTGAGGCGCTCCAGCCGTTCCTCAAAAATCCGGATGGACTGGTGCCATATCTGGCCACGACCTTGCTCCCGCCGGGATTCGACGCCCTTGTGCTGCTGGCGGCCATTTCCGCAGCCATGTCCACAATTAGCGCCATAGTCCTCGTCACAACGACCTCCCTTACGACCGATATTTTGCGCTACGTAAGGCCTGCCATATCCGACGACCGGGTGCTGCTCATGACCAGGGCCATCGGAGTGGCGATAATAGCCGCGGCCGCTCTCCTTGCAGTGAACGTCCCGCAGCAGATCGTACCTCTCGTATCCGTCAGCATGGGGGTCATAGCTTGCTGCGTATTCGTGCCGCTCATCTTCGGACTTTACTGGAGCAGAGGGACTTCTGCAGGCTTTGTGGCCAGCCTTCTGGCCTCCTTCGGATCTGTCGTTTTGTGGCAGTTCTTCGGCAATCCCCTGATCCATCCAGTCTTCATAGGCCTGATCTGCGGAACGCTCGCCTATCTTGGCGGAAGCCTTGCGACGAGCCGCTCAGCTGAAAGGCCTGTTGCAGGACAGATCAAGGCCAGCTAAATGAAAAGGATTGATGCCGCATCCAGTGCGCTTTGGTTCAGGGTGCGGCCTCGCCCCATTTTGCAGAAGCTGCCTGCTTCCAGCAAAAATATTTTAAATATGGGACGAATTCCCCGCCTGCATCCTAAGCGCCTCTTCAAGGCCCGGAACGTCCTCTGAGCCAACCGGAACTGTGATGTTCGATCCCTCGAAGTCATCGCCTATAGGCTCAAACCGCCCGCCTAGGTTTTCTGCCAGGAATGCCTCTGTGACGGCATAAAAGGACAGCCTGTTCTCCGGCCTGACGAATCCGTGTCCCTCATCAGGATACAGCACGTATGTGACGGGAACGCCCCTTTCCTGCATCGCCTCGACTATCTGAAAAGACTCATTTTGCTTCACCCTCGGATCGTTGGCTCCGTGGGCGATAAGCAACGGCCTCTCGATTTTGTCCACATAGGAAATGGGAGAGCGCGACATCAGGAACTCCCTTCCTTCCTCGGTGCGGTAGTCACCTATCCGCTTGAAATCCTTCTCTATCTCCGGCAGCCAGTAAGGAGGAATTGACTGCAAATCGGTTACAAGGTTGGATATGCCGCATACGTCCACTCCGCAGGCGAAGACTGTGGGCGTAAACGTCATGCCCACCAGCACAGCATAGCCTCCATAGCTACCTCCCATGATGGCGATCTTTTCGGGATCTGCAATTCCCTTCTCAATCGACCAGTTTACGGCATCTATCAGGTCGTCATGCATCTTTGCACCCCACTGACGGTCGCCTGCATTGACAAAGCTCTTTCCAAATCCAGTTGAGCTGCGGAAGTTGACGCTCAAAACCGCGTATCCCCTGTTGGCGAGAAGCTGGTGAATGGAATCGAAGCCCCAGTCGTCCCTGCCCCAGGGGCCGCCGTGGACCAGCAGCACCATCGGGAGCGGCCTTTCCGGCAGAGCGTCTCCATCCAGATCGCTTCCAACAGGGAGAGAATAGTAGCTGACCAAGTTAAGACCGTCACGCGACTTGATGATGGCCGGATGCATGTTAGCTAAGGTGAGGTTCTCCAGGATCGCCATATCCGAAAAGAGGAACCTGGCCACGCCATCGTCCCTGTCGTAGAGATAATACTTCACAGGGCCGTCGTCCACTGTGTATGCAACTATCCACTTCCTATCGTCCAGCGTGCGATGGAAGACGCTCACCTCTCCGTTCTCTACGGTCTCCAGATACTCTAGGTCGGGTGCGATAGAGCTATCAAGTATTATCCAATGTCTTCGATCATATGTGAAGGATGCTGCCTGAGGCGTCCTTTCCACAGGATGGGCCAGAGTGCCGTCGATATCTGCCAGGGGGTCCTCGGCCAAGATCCTCTGCTCTCCAGTGGTCATGTTGATCTCCACGAGGGCAGAGGTCTCCCTGCCTCTGCTGTCGTATATATACAGCGTATTTCCTGATCTATCGAACCGGATGGGCCCGGTGGTCATGTCATCCTCAAGGCTGACATTCATAAAGGGCCCCCAGCTGCCATTGACAGCGCGGTAGAAGATCTCCTCGCTGCCATCGGGATTAGTTATCCCGGCGAGGCGGGGGTTATAATCGTTGTCAGTGCTGATATATGTATAGTTCTCATTTTTCAGAACAAGTCTCCGCTCACCTGTTGTTATGTTGATGATATAGATGTCGTGGTACTCGGGGTCCCTGTCGTTAAGCCCCACCAGTATCTCCTGGGGGAAGCTGTAGCTGACATGCAGAACCCTGGCGTTCACTCCCTGGAGTGGAGTCAAATTCTTTCTATCTCCGGTGATGAGATCGACGCAGTAGACCTTCCAGTTCTCGTCGCCGTCTGTGTCCTGGGTGTAGATGACATGGCGATTCGTGTAAGCGACGGTGTAGTACTGAATGCCTCGATGTGTGTCGTTTGTGATAGGCCTTGCAGAAGAAAGGTTATCCGTCGGCGCTACCCAGACATTGAGAACTCCGTCAAGTGGTGCCATATAGCCGATCCACTCTCCATCTGAGCTGATCAGAACCCTGGTCTTATCAGGGTTGCCGAAAAGAACCTCTCTATCGATAAGGTCGATGCTGTCATTTTCGTCGACCTTTGGACTTGTTTGAGACGAGGCATTATCGCTTTCATTTTGCAGATGTAATTCTCTGGAGGCTAATCCAAGGTTCTCCTCCAAACCCCCATCCTGTGGCAGAGTACCAAGCGCTAAGGTGGTGCAGGAGAAGATCAAAACGAGAAGAAACGGTAACTTCACTTCATTTATCCCCTGCTTAATGATCAATCATCTCAATTAATTTAAAGCTATTTGCCCAATGGCGATGGCATCAATCCCCCTAATTATCATCATTGCTTTCATCGCCACTATTATCATCGCCGCTGCTATCGCCGTCGTACCCCAAATATCTGGCCTTCTCAAATGCCTTTTCCGCCTCGGAGTCGCGCTCGAGGTCCTCCAGAGCTAGGCCCTTGTTGTACCAGGCCGCTGAATGCTTTGGACTCAGCTTTATGGCCTTTTCATAGGCCTTTATCGCATCCTTATATTTTTCCAAGGAGGCCAATGCGTTGCCCCTGTTGAAGTGGGCCTCTGCATTCTTAGGATTTAGGTCGATGGCCTTATCGAAGGCCTTGACAGCCTCGTGGTATCTTTCATTATGAAGCAGGGCGATACCCTTGCTGCCCCAAAGCTCCGCATCACGCGGATTGATCCTTATGGCCTCCTCGTAGGCATCGATTGATTCGTCGTACTTGCCCAGGCTGTCAAAGGCATTGCCCTTGTTCTTCCACGGCAGCGAGTCGGACGGATTTAGATCAATGGACTTGTCGAATACCTCTATAGCCTCCTCATACTCTCCAAGGCCGATTAAGGCCACCCCTTTGCCGTTATAAAAATCTGCGTCCTTCGGGCTTATCTCAATGGCCTTTTCGCATGCAATGACTGCCTCATCGTACTCGCCTTTGCCCTTTGCAAGGGCTAGACCCTTGTTATTCCAAGCCTCCGCGTATTCCGGGTTAATCTTTGTGGCACTGTCAAAGGCCTCTATGGCCTCGTCGTACCTTCCCAGACCTACCAGTGCAATGCCCTTTGCAGCCAGGGCCTCTGCATGCTCCTCATCGATTGAAATAGCCTCGTCATAAGACTTGATGGCCTTTTCATAGGACCCGTTAGCCAAAAAATCGTTGCCCTTCTCGAAATGATAGCTGGCAGTGCCTTCCTGTCCGAGAACGGGCATGCAAAGCAATATCATGAAGGACAGCGCGAAAACATACCAACTCCTGATAAGACACCTCATAGTTGCTAATAGGATTTAAAATGAGAAAAAGTTTTGCATGTATAATATGCAAAAGATCATTTGCGATGTATCTTTCCAGGGTATCTTTGCAGGAAATCTTTCCCGGATAAAGATGGGCGGTGGGCCGCCTCTGGGCCCAACATCACCGCTTTAGTATCCTATTCTAAAGCTGTAAGCCGGCTTTGGCCCTGCGCTGAAGCTGTACCGCTGCCTTGCCGTGCCTGATGTGCCGTAGACCTCCTTTGATCCCGCCTTGAAGCTGCTTTGCGGCTTCGGGCCTACTGTGAACGAGTATCTCTTCTTTTGCGGCTGTATTATGATCAGGCCGGATTGATATGCAGGAACTGCTATCTGAAGCATGTTATCCGCCTGTGCCAAGGTCAGCTCGCCGTACATGACCTCTGTGTTCTGAAGTCCCCAGTTGGCCATTTGCGGATTAACGGCGGTTGTGGCAGGCATACCGTATGGATTTGCCACAAGGATGTACGCGACGCCGTTATAGAGCATGCCCCGCGTCAGGACATTGGCATTTGACGGCTGAAGATCGTAATCTGTGCCCTGTATGCCATCCAGGACCAATCTTCCGCTGCCATCCATCTTTACGGCAGATGTTTCCCAGAACGTGCTGTATTCCGGCGAGGGAGTTGTCGCATAAGCGACTGCCTGAGGTTGGCTGACCGGCAAATTGTAGTTTGACTGAGGATAGCTTTGCTGCACGTATCCCTGCTGCGGATAGGCCTGCTGCTGATATGCCTGTTGCTGATAGTTTGGCTGCTGATATATTTGCTGCTGATATATTTGCTGCTGATAGATCTGCTCTGGATAACTTTGCTGTGGATTATTCTGTTGCTGATAGATCTGCTGCGAATAGCTCTGTTGCTGATAAAATTGTGCACTGCTATCGATTACATCAACAACTACCGAGTTGCTGGCCTGGTCATTGGCCAAGAAGCTCAATACATGTCGCCCGGCTGCATCGGCATTAAAGCCTATATCGCTGTATGGGTAGAAGTAAAAGACATCCTTCGTTGTTTGGCCGTCGGGGTATTTTTCGAACAGATATCCTTCGCCCTCTTTGGAGGTGATGGCGATAAGCGATAGCTGTGACCCAAGGGGGACAGCTGCGTATTGTGTCCAGTTCCCTGCCCCCTTTATCCATAAAGCGTTGTCTCGCGATTGCGCCGGATATGTCTGGTATTCAGAGGCTCCATACCCGCCATCTTGCTTTTGCGTGTGCAGGCTTGTGAGCGGACTGCTGTCCAAATCACATATCTCGCATTTCTCGGGAGGCGTTATATGGGCAACTGTTGAGGATTCCGATACCTTCTGGCCTTGCTTTGAAATCCTGGAATCTGTGCTCTGTGTTTTGCTATAAATTTCGTCTTCTTCCAAAACAGCCTTCTTCAAATCCTGCTTTGATGGGGGGAACATCTCGCTGTAGGACTTCTCAGTAACCTGTATCATTCCCTGCTCTGACGGATGTAATTCGCAATGGTATCTGTAGTTCCCCGGACGGTCAAAGACATGACTGAACCTTTCGCCAGGAGCCAAACTGCCGGAGTGGAATGAACCGTCGTCGGCGGTCACAGTATGACCTATGGAGTCATCGTTGATCCAGATGACCTCGGTTCCATATGGCACAGTTAGCGCATCTCTCAAAAACGGAAAATCTCTTATTTCAATCTGGTTTGGCGATTGTGCATATACGTAAACGTTCATAAGACAAGCTAAAAGAATAAATGATGCCGTAATCCAAAAGGAATTGCGCATATATCAAATCCACTCCTACTATCTTCTTTATGGTTCTGAAGGAATACTTCTATAAAATTCTTCACTTCAAACTATAAATATTATTCCTCTAGGATAATGAGTCTAAGAGCGTAATATAATAAATGGATTAAAAATCGAACAATATAGATATAAGCGCTATATAGTAGAGCAGTCTGTTTGATACAAACAGGATTGCTTTTCTAAAGGAGCTGCTTTAAGGGCAGGACCATTGTTCACATGGAATGAGCAGATGAAGCAACAAATCAATATCTGCAGGTGAGCTGCTTTCATACTAAAAAATTTTTAATGTTTGAATCCTTAGTATTAGCTCATAAAGCTGTTCACAATGGAGAATATATCCCAGCCAAGCTCATCCCTGCATTCCTCGGCGTAAGTCGCAATTATATTTGCAATAATTTTATCTGAATTGATCTCGCTGAGGTCATCCGGGCCGTCGCCTGGAGAAATGTCCGAAAAATCTACATCTTCCGTAGAATTAGTGATTGCAGTTTCCCCGCCCCCAGATAAGAGTCCTTCGCCATTTGTCAGTATCTCATAGCCAAATCCTCCCGGCAAAGAAGCTGCCACCAGTAATACAGATATTAATATCCGCAATAACATAAGGCAATTCACCTCCCTAAATAAATATTATCCATTACCGATTTATATAACTTTACATATCCATTTATCGCTGGCTGCATTATCCGCTAATTATGAAACATTGATAACAAGTGAGGTTAGCGAACTTTTCCAGCTGTGAATTTAGAGCCGCCTGCATCAAACGGCCCAGATCAGCGATTGAGAGATCTATACAACAGCAGCAAGAGATATATTCGCATTGGATCAATTCGCATTGGATCAGGATATTATAAATAAGTCTAAGCTGCTCAAGAGAAGTTAATGCAATTTGGCAGGGAACTCAGGGACAAAAGCAGGATAAAAAGGTGCCATGAATCTTCGTAAAAAGACGCTAGTGGTCATTGGAGCAACCCTCATCTGCCTGATAATTCTATTATATACCACATCGCAGATGGTTCTCCTTGGGAGCTTTGCGGAGCTCGAAACTAAGAACACGCATCAGGATGTGGAGCGTGCCTTAGGTGCCCTATCGATGGAAATGATCGGCCTTCGCAATACTACAGGCTACTGGGCAGCCAAGGATGACACCTATGCCTTTATCAAAGATGCCAACCAGGAATATATCGATGAGAGCATTTCCAGCGGTCTACTGGCCAACGAGACCTTTTCCGAGCTTAGAGTAAACCTCGTAATGTTCATCGGCTCTTACGGCCAGATAGTTTATGATAAGTCCTTCGACCTAAGTTCCAACAAGGAGGTGCTCCGACCTCATGGATTGCTGGAACAGCTATCTCTTTACGGCTTTTGCCCCGGATGTCTCGATCGGCAGAGCAATTATGCAGGCTTAATACTGCTTTCAGACGGCCCAATGCTGATCGTATCTCATCCCATTTTGCCCTCCAGCAGATCTGGGCAGTCAAGGGGAAGGCTGGTCATGGGCCGCTATCTCGACTCAAACGAATTTCGAAAGATCGGCGAATTGAGCCATTTGAACATCACAGTTCATGAGCTAAACGACGCATCTTTGCCCGAGGACTTCAAAGAGGCACGACCAGAGCTCTCGGAGAGGACACCCGTGCTTGTGAGGGCCCTGGATGATGACACAATTGCGGGCTATGCCCTGTTAAGAGACATTTACGGAGGGCCCATACTCATTCTGAGGGTTGACAAGCCCAGAGATATCTACATGCACGGCCAGATGGGCATGCGCTATTTCATCATTTTGTTCTCGCTGGCAGGGGTGATCATAGTGGCGCTGGTCCTCTTCTACATGGACAGGTCGGTCCTCTCCGGGCTGACCAAGCTCTCTGCCGGAGTTAGCCGAATAGGGGAGGTCAGCGACCTCTCGGCCCGCATGCCTCCAGGCGGGGAGGATGAGCTTGGACGCCTGTCCGCTGCCATAAACGATATGCTGTCCGCCCTTGAGAAGGCGCAAAGAGAGCTTCAGAGAAGCGAGGAGCGCTACAGGGCGGTGGTCGAAGATCAGACGGAGCTGATCTGCCGCTTCCTTCCGAAAGGCACTCTGACATTTGTAAACGAGGCCTTCTGTCGATATCTCGCTAAAGGAAAGGATGAATTGATAGGGCAGAATGTCTTCATTCTCCTTCCGGAAAACGCCGATTCCATTAGGGCATATTTAACCAGCCTTTGCAAAGAAAATGCGGTTGCAAGCCTTGAAAGCCAAAGGGACAGCCCCGCAGGGGTGATATGGATGCACTGGACCTGTCGGGGGATATTCGAGGAGCCCGGCGCTCTGGCAGAGCTGCAGCTTGTAGGCCGCGATATAACGAAGAGAAGAGCTGCAGAGGAGGAGGTCAGAAGGCTAAACGAAGAGCTGGAAAGCCGCGTAAAAGAGAGGACAAAACAGCTTGAGGCCGCCAACGAGGAGCTGAAAGTGGCAAAGGATGATGCAGAGGCTGCTGCCCGCGCCAAGGCCGAGTTCATGGCCAATATGAGCCACGAGATCAGAACACCGATGAACGCCGTTATCGGCATGACGGGCATACTTCTTGATTCAAACTTGACTCCTGATCAAAGGGACTGTGCCGAGACAATCAAGACAAGCGGAGAGACGCTGCTCGCCATCATCAACGATATCCTCGACTTCTCCAAGATAGAGGAGGGAAAGATGGGCCTGGAGTGCAGGCCATTCGACTTGAGAGTGCTGGTTGAGGATGCAATAGATCTGGTAGCGGCAAGGGCATCTGAGAAGGGCCTCTTCTTATCATATGTAATAGACGAAAATACTCCGGCTGCCATCGAGGGAGATGTGACAAGGCTTCGGCAGATCCTCGCCAACCTCCTTGGGAACGCGGTAAAGTTCACTGAACAGGGAGAGGTGCTTGTGCTGGTAGACGGCCACCCAACCGGCGACGACCAGACATTCGAGGTCCACTTTGCAGTTAAAGACACAGGAATTGGAATACCGGAAGACCGTCTGGGATATCTGTTCCAATCCTTTTCTCAGGTAGATATGTCCACAACCAGGAAATACGGCGGCACGGGCCTGGGCCTCGCGATATCCAGAAGGCTCGTGGAGCTGATGGGAGGGACGATTTGGGCAAGGTCAGAGGAAGGAAAAGGGAGCACATTTCACTTTACCATCAAGGCCAAGAAGGCATCTCCCTTATCCCGCGGCATCCCATTCGGGGTTCAAGCTCAACTGGCTGGGAAAAAGATTCTCGTTTTAGGGACGAACACGGCCTGCCAAACGATTCTATCCAAGCACCTGCGATCGTGGGGAATGATACCAGTAGTTACTTCATCGACTCAAGAGGCATTAAGATGCATAAAGGACCGCGAAAGAAATGGGGCAGAACGGCTCGACATCGCGCTGATAGATATGCCAAACGCATCTGCAGCTGCAGTCGCCGAGGAGATATATAATTGCAGCAAGGATTTGCCACTGGTGCTGATCGTATCCCGCGGAGAGACAAGCGGACCATCCCCTTACCATCTCAACCGGCCAATAAAGCCATCTCAGCTTTGCAGGCTGCTGATTAAGATTTTTTCGGATACAAAAGAGCCTCAAGCATCTCTACTCCCTGAAGGTGACGTCTCCGACAATGATCTCAGGATACTCCTCGCAGAAGATAATCACATCAACCAGAAGGTGACGCTTTTAATGCTGAGGAAGCTGGGCTACAGCGCCGATGTGGCTGCAAACGGACTCGAGGTCCTGCAGGCAATGGAACGAAAGACTTACGATATCATTCTCATGGATGTGCAGATGCCTGAAATGGATGGACTGGAAACTGCAAATGCCATACGCCGGCGCTGGCCCACGAATAGACCGGAAATCATCGCCGTTACCGCTTACGCGCTTGAGGGAGATCGCGAGCGCTATCTGAAATCAGGCATGGACGGATATATTGCCAAACCCATACAGATAGAGGAGCTAAAATCGGTCCTAGACAACCATATCTCCAGACATATCAAGGCAAATCCTCATCAACTTCCTCGTGGATCATAGAGGTTATATCCGCAAGATTGGTAAGCAGCGCCAAGCCTGCAGGAGTCGTTTTGTAGACTTTGTCCTCCTTTACCAGGTATCCGCGTTGGGCTAACCAATCCAGATATACCCCTGCATTCTTGAAGTTTAGGTTGGCCTGATAGACAATCCTGGTCTTGCTTGATCCATTCGTCCTGCAAATATTGAGAATGCTTGTTATTATCTCCAGTCTATTGCGACGCGGCATCTTCAAACCCCCAGATTAAATAAAGCCAATAATTATCATATCATCATGGATGCTGATAAAACTTTCGTAAGATTGCTATTATGTTGCCAAGATGCATTTTCGCCCAGTCAAAAATACCTTTATGATGTAAATAGAGATATATCCGGTTAATAATATAATTTTAATCCCGAAAAAAGACAATATTTAGCCATTGGATAAGCGGCAGGTGCCTTGCAATCAATTGAAAAAACATTTAACATTGGATGGATATCTTATGAATCAGCCCTTATGCCAAATCACGCCTCATGCCCTCACTGCCGAATTCATTGTCTATACCCTTCTAGCGCCAACTGTGATATGGGGCTAGTGAACGGATCAGAGCGCGACAGTCTTGTCCCGGGAACTATCCGGAAATATCTTTAAAATATCAATACTTATAATACTTAGTCTCATTAATTAGCATAAGCTACTCTTTAGATTTATATAACCTATGATCTAATAATCAAGAGATCTGGCAAGGCTTGACAAATGCCTTGAAGGTGAAGAGCAGATATGGCTTTTGGAGAGTTGTATGCACAGCACCGCTGAGAGTGTTGAAAGCTCGCTCGACGTCGTCGTCCATTTCTCAGAGGAGGAATGGCAAAAGGCCAAGGACGATTTGAACTGGGCAACCTCAATGGTCATAAGGGAGCTAAGATGCCATAAAAGGGCTCCGGAGGAGTACTTTGCGGTCAAGCCCTTCTGGGCCGCGCGCCTTTTTAAATGGGAGGACAGAATAAGGATGGAGATAAAAGGGCATTTCTGGACGAACGATAGAGACATAAGATTCAGCGAATGGTGGATTGTGAAGTTGCTGAGATAGCGCCCTTGAAGCCATGAATCAAAGGTTGATTTGGAGGCACTAAATTTGTCGGAACACTTTCAGGAATTTCTTCATGGAGAGAAGATTGCCTACTTCTCAATGGAGATAGGCCTGATGAAGGATATGCACACATATTCAGGGGGACTAGGCATTCTTGCAGGAGACACGCTGAAGTCCGGAGCAGACCTCGCCCTACCAATTGTAGCTGTGACCCTTGTGAGCAGGAAGGGATATATTCGACAGGCGCTTGACTCACAGGGACTGCAGACCGACATTGATGACGAATGGGACCCGCTGAGGCTGTTGGCTCCTTTGTCTGAGCGCGTGACTGTACAGATCGGAGGGCGGGAGGTCGCAGTCAAGGCCTGGCTGTACAGGCTGCAGAGCCTGACAGGCGGAAAGGTTCCCATAATTTTTCTGGATACCGATAACGATTGGAATGCGTTGCAGGACAGGGAGATAACCCATTACCTCTACGGCGGGGACGACCGCTACAGGCTGAAGCAGGAGATGGTTCTCGGGCTGTGCGGTGTTCGAATGCTTGATGCGCTTGGTTTCAAGATAAGAAAATACCATATGAATGAGGGCCATTCCAGCCTACTGGCGTTAGAGCTGCTGCAAAGGCATAAAATGAGCGTAGAGGAGGTCAAGGAGAAATGCATCTTCACCACGCACACGCCTGTCGAGGCCGCCTATGATAAGTTTCCGTACTCACTGGTCGAAGAGCTTCTGGGGGAGGAGGCAAATGTGGAGCTTCTGAAACGATTTGGGGGCAGCGACATGCTGAACATGACCATGCTGGCCCTAAACCTATCCAACTACGTAAACGGAGTCGCCAAAAGACACAGGGAGATAGGAATGGCCATGTTTCCCGGCTATAAAATACATGCCATCACCAACGGCGTTCACTCGTACACATGGACATGTCCCTGCTTTAGGGCCATATATGATAAATACATCCCCGGATGGGCAAACGAGCCTGAGAAGCTTGTCAGGGTAGGCGGCATTCCCGATGAGGAGATCTGGGAGAAGCATATGGCTGCAAAGCAGGTGCTGATAGATTATGTGAACAATGAGGCGGATAGCGACATGAAGCTCGATACCCTAACCATCGGCTTTGCAAGGAGGGCCACATACTACAAGAGACCGGCCCTCATTTTCTCAGATCTAGAGAGGCTCCGGCGCGCCAATCGCCGTGGACCGATTCAAATAGTGCTCGCAGGAAAGGCCCATCCAAAGGACGAAGCTGGCAAGAAGGAGATACAGAGGATATTCACGCTTATCCAGTCCCTGAAAAGCGAGATCAAGGTAGCGTATCTCCAAAATTACGACATTGAGCTTGCAGGAAAGATGACCTCCGGAGTGGATGTCTGGCTGAACACGCCGCTTCCACCTATGGAGGCCTCTGGCACAAGCGGCATGAAGGCTGCGCACAACGGCGTAATCAACTTCAGCGTTTTAGACGGATGGTGGATAGAGGGGTGGATAGAGGGGGTGACCGGATGGTCGATCGGGCCGGAGTCGTGGGAGACTGTATCTCATGATGAGGCGCGAAGCAGAGAAAAGGAGGACCTTTACAGCAAGCTCATGTACATCATCATTCCCATGTTCTATCACATGAGAGATGCATGGATAGGAATGATGAACAACTCCATAGGAATGGTCGCCTATTATTTTAATAGCCACAGGATGATGCGAAGATATGTGACCGAGGCATATCTTTAAAAAAGATAATGACGTCGAATTGACGTCGAGTGCATTTGAAATTTGCCAAACCGCAGCTGGCCGTCCGTAAAGCTTCGGGGACTTCTATCCCCGCAGGGCTGCAACGATGGCTCCATCCAGCTCCTCTGCAGCCCTTGCGATCTCTTCATCCCCTGCCGCCTTCATCTTCGCCAGGTCCCTGCGAAGCGGGCCCAGCTGAAGTGGAGATGGGGTTGTCCCATCCGAGGCAACCTTTTGCCTCAGACTATCGAGCATCTTCCACCTGGCATCAGGAGCTCTTAAGAGTTCCCTCAGGTCCTTCAAGGCTTGAGCCGCTTTTTTGCCCCTATCGGTTAACTCCAGGTATCGGACTCTACCTTCAGGCCTCGATCTGACAAGGCCATGCTCCTCCAGCTGGGAGAGAATGCTGGAGGTATGAGGAAAGGTAGAATCTATGCGCTTCGCTATCTTTGCTGCATACGCCGGGTTCATCTCCCCCACCGCCAGCAGCGCCTGTGTGGGCTTCTCCCTCAGGAAGATGCGCTCCAGTCCCTCGTTCATGCTCTCTTGCCGTTACGTCTCTGTTCTTGCCGCAGCAACAGCGGAGTTTGGAAGGAGGGTGATCGTTGTCGTATTCTTAGCCTCCTCCGGCAGTGAGATCTCCACAGGCTGGTTGAAGTCCTGGAAGACCGCAGTTGTGGCAAGGTCTATATCCATCTCGAAATCCCCAACCTCATCGGACACAAGGCCCATGGCCTCGGGAGTAACAGTGAGGTTCATCAGGATCTCGTTTTTCAGGAGATAGTATCCCTCTTTAGAAATCCAGGCGGTCCATTCAGGAGGGCTGTTTTTATACATCTCTGAAATATTCAAGGCAACGATAGGCAGTATGGATCCCACCTGTCCGGTGAGCACTATGGAATAGGTTTCAATATCGGGAGTGACCTTTACCTTGTAGGCGTCCTGTCCTTCGAATTTTTCAGAACCCAAAATCACAAGTTCGGACCTGTTGAGCAGGTCGGCCTGATTCCAAACCATGTTCTGGCGGGCCCAGATCTGATCCGCATCGGGCAACTTGATTGAGCTCCAGTTCCCATCCATGCCCATATAAATTGTATCGTTTAATATGTAGGTCTCGCTCCTGCCTGGTGGAGCGGTGTTATTATCGGATACCATATCCACTGTCTGGACCATGCTCATGACGCGGCCTAAGAGATCCACATCACCAGCGCCAATTGACGTCACCCTGATTGTAGAGGCATTGCCATCATTTGTAGAGCGATTTTGCACAGTCATCTCCTGAACGGATTCTGTGCGGAACTTATAGCTATCCAAATCATGCGTCGAGTTGAGCATCAACGCATTAAGATCGTTGGCGCTCAGTTCTTCTGCACTGGGACCCGATGAGCTTGGCTGCTTTTCCATGCAGCCGGAAAAGGCAACGGCCATCAGTGCAATAATCAGCAGCATTCTCTTCATCACATCATCTCCATAATATTTACAGCAATATACGCCATTCTGTCTGCCCTCGAATATAAGGTTCTGGCCATCTGTTTAAATCCTTTCCTACTTGTGGCTTAAGCGCCCATTGATCTGCGCCTGCAATGAAAGAGGACTCAAGCCTGTCCTGAGGGCTTGAACTCCTCGCCGGTTATCATCTCAAAGAGCTTTATATAAATCCGGCTCGTCTGATCAACCACGTCATCTGGTAGCGCCGGAATTGCCGGATCTTCCTCTCCAGAGGCCCGTGCTGCATAAAGCCTGTCCTTATAACCGGTCTTACGGTAATGCTGGCGCACATACTCCTTGCTCAGGTCGACGAACTCGCCCGCCTCATAGCCGGCCTTGTCCCAGAACCGATCCTCATCAGCCGTGCCGTAGACATCCACGACCATTATCTCGCGGTTCTCGTCGAAGGCAAGCTCCTTCTTGCCGTCCACGTGTATGAGCCCGCGGGACTCGACGCTTCTGCCGATATCCTCATCGATTTTTAGAACCATCTCCCTGGCATCGTCGAACTCGGCAGGCGTCAGCCCTGAGATTCTAAGGGCCTCAGCATTGTCCAGCAGACGATCGGTCTTTTCGAGCTTTGTCGAGACCTCTAGGAAGGGCTCAGGCAGCGGCTCGCCGTATACGACCTTGTGGCCTCTGGAAAAGCCCAATGCCTCAGGGGGAACGGCTCCTTCGCCTATCCGGTCGAAGAGGGAACCTGCAACATACCAGCGGCAGATGAACTCCAGGGGAATAAGATAACGCTTGGACTTCGCGGTTATCCTGTCGGAGGGAATGATATCCACCTTATCGACGAGTATCCCGTTCGGTGGGATATACTCCTGAAAGTGGGTCTTAATGCCCATCTTCTTAGCCCTGGAAAACCAGTATACACCTTCTCTGCACAGAGTTTCGCCCTTGAAGGGTATGCTGCTAGGGATGACCTTGTCGAAGACGGAGATGTTATCCGTAAATCGGAACTCCAGGCGGTCGCCTAAGTCATAGGCCTCCTTTACCTTGCCCTTCATCAAAAGCTTGTGATCCATCAGTGATCATTTGGCCTTCTGAAGATGATAATCCTTTTGCCGCTGTCACTGCCCGGACTTTGGAAGAGCGAATTTAAGAGAGCGTGAATTTGCGTTTTAAAAAGAGGAGGATAAAAGGGAGAGCTTAATCGAAGTCCTCTCCGCCCATGCCACCAGGCATGCCGCCTGCGCCGCCGGGCATGCCGCCGGGCCCGCCAGCCTTGGAGGCAATGACATCGTCGATCCTCAGGATCATGACTGCAGCCTCTGCCGCAGAGTTGATGGCCTGGGTCTTGACCCTCTGGGGCTCGACCACGCCGAGTGAGAGCATATCCACAGGCTCGCCCGTGTCCATGTCGAGACCTGCGCTCTTAACGCCCTTCTCGTGCTGGCTTCTAAGAGCCACAAGGGTATCAATCTGGTCAAGGCCTGCGTTCTCTGCCAGGGTCTTGGGTATGACCTCCATTGAATCTGCAAAGGCCTCGATGGCCAGCTGCTCGCGGCCGCCGACTGTTGCTGCGTACTCCCGAAGACGAAGGGCGAGTTCCACCTCAGGTGCGCCGCCGCCAGGAACGAGCATCTTGTCCTCAACGACCACTCCGACGACGCGAAGCGCGTCCTCCATGGCCCTGTTCAGCTCATCGACAACGTGCTCGGTGCCGCCCCGCAGGATTATTGAAACGGACTTGGGGTTCTCGCACTCCTCGACAAAGGTCATCTTCTCGTCGCCGATCTTCTTTTCCTCGACGAGGCCGGCCCGTCCGAGGTCCTTTTCGCTCAAGTCGTGAATGCTGGTGACGATTCTTCCGCCCGTTGCGCGCGCGAGCTTCTCCATATCGCTCTTCTTCACGCGGCGGATGGTGTAAATGCCTGCCTTTGCCAGGAAGTGCTGTGCCAGGTCGTCGATGCCCTTCTGGCAGAAGACAACATTGGCTCCAGTGGAGACGATTCTCTGCACCATGTCTTTCAGCATGGTTTCCTCCTGGTCCAGGAATGCCTGAAGCTGATCGGGAGATGTGATCTCTATCTTTGCGTCGACCTCAGTCTTCTCGATCTCAATAGCTGCGTTCAGCAGTGCAATCTTGGCGCCGGTGACCTTCTTTGGCATGTTGGGATGGAGACGGTCCTTATCGATGACCATTCCGTGAACCAGCTGGGAGTCGGTAATTCCGCCGCCGACCTTCTTCTCGACTGTGATGTTGTCGGTGTCTACGCTTCCGTCCTCATCGACAACTGCCCTGACTGCCTGGACTGCGAGGTTTGCCAGCTCGTCGCGGGCGGTTCCAGAGCCCTTGCCCGTCATGGCCGTTATGGCGATTTTTCGAAGGAGGTCCTCGTCCTTTACGGAGACATTTACGGCATTGTTCTTGAGAATCTCCATGGACTTGTCTGCTGCAGCCCTGTATCCTGCCGCTATGACGGTTGGGTGAATCTCCTGGTCGAGCAAGCCTTCTGCCTGCTTCAGCAACTCTCCTGCGAGAACCACAGCGGTGGTCGTCCCGTCGCCAACCTCTGCATCCTGGGTCTTGGCAATCTCCACCATCATTTTGGCTGCAGGGTGCTCGATATCCATCTCTTTTAAAATAGTTACGCCGTCGTTTGTAATTACCACATCGCCCATGGTGTCGACGAGCATCTTATCCATGCCCTTGGGCCCAAGAGTTGTCCTGACGGCTCCAGCCACGGCCTTGGCGGCCATGATGTTCGACCTCTGTGCCTCGCGGCCAGCCGTCCTCTGGCTGCCCTCCTTGAGAATTAGTACCGGTGTTCCACCAAATTGTCCTGCCATTCAATTACCTCCAACATAGTAGGATCAAGATGTGATCTCAGGTGTTTGAACTTCTATATGAACATTTCGGCAGGTTCGGTAGGCAAAACTAAGGGAAATTCGGCTCCGAACTGCCAGCTGAAGGACGGTCATTGGCCAAGGAAATCCTGCGAAATGAGCATACTGACATCCAAACGGATATATACCATTGGCGCACCCCTATAGCTACCCGCAAGGGTACGTGAATAACATGGATAGAGAAAGACGTGGTGGCTTCAACAGAGGCCCAAGAGAGATGTGCGATGCAGTTTGTTCCGATTGTGGCAAGCAGACCCAGGTTCCCTTCAAGCCTGACGGGACCAGGCCCGTTTACTGTCAGGAGTGCTACCAGAAGCACAGGCCACCAAGAAAAAGCTATTAAAGAGAACTGATCTTTTAATCCGTTGTTAAAAGATCTCGGCGTGTTTTTCTGTGCAGTAGAACAGGCAGGGTAACGGATTCCCTGTTAAATTTTATTCTTGGAATTTTTCGTATTGCCAGTAGTTGGCCTTTTAAACATTGTGCTTAGAAATTACATATTCAGAATGTAATTGAACTGTATTAACTCAACAAGAAATTAAATAAAATAGTTGATGTTGAATGACTTCCATATTTATCCCCCTCAGAAAAGCTATTTATTGATAAAAATTAGCTATCAGTCAATTGTAGGAGGTATATTAGTTGAGGATACTATGGTTCAAGAGACCGCTATTTTTATTGATATCCATCTTGGCGGTGGCTGGCTCGTCGACGGCCGCAAATTTGGCTGAAATAAACTGCTCTAATCCTGTAGAATGTTATGACATAGGGATGGAGCTTCTTTTGGAAGGAAGCTGTAACGAATCCCTTTTTGCTTTTGAGAATGCCACAAAATTAAATCAATCTTATTCCGATGCCTGGGTGGGAAAGGCCAGAGCATTATCTTGTCTGGGCAGCTATGAGGAGGCCATCAAGAATTGTGATGTTGCACTGGCATTTGATTCCGGCAATGCTCTGGCCTATGCGCTGAAGGCCGAATCCTTTCTAGCTTTGAACAGATCCGAGGACGCGCGAGGCGTAATCAACGAGGCCATTTTGCAGAATATTTCTGATTCAAGTCTGTGGACTTTGTGCGGTCGAATTTTCTCGCGAATGGCTATGTGGGACGATGCGCTCAATTGTTTCCAGAGAGCAACAGATCTGGACACAACTAATGCTGATGCCTGGTATCTGAGCGCAAATATCCACGATAATTTGGGAGAGACCGAGGACGCCTTGGAGAGCTATAACCAATCAGTTCGATACAATACCTCGAATCCAGATGCATGGTATCGCAGGGGCACGGCATTGGCGGCACTGAAACGGTATGAAGAGGCCGTGGATAGCTTTTCCGAGACAATCGCCCTCGGGCCTACGAACGAAGATGCCCTTTCCCAAAAGTGCCAGATGCTGATCATGCTGGACAGGAATGCTGAGGCGCTTGAATGCTTCAACAACTTGACAGAACTCTTCCCGGAGAACTCCTCTGCCTGGA
Source organism: uncultured Methanotrichaceae archaeon (assembly GCA_964534145.1). Classification (GTDB taxonomy): domain Archaea; phylum Halobacteriota; class Methanosarcinia; order Methanotrichales; family Methanotrichaceae; genus CAWJYS01. The sequence continues at coordinate 96,729 of CAZHNU010000002.1, forward strand.
TGGGAAAAGGATTTGCCCTATATAAGCTGGGCAGATGCAATGAGTCTCTGGAGGCAAACGACAGAGCAATTGAGCTGGGCATCAATAGTACTGAAGCCTTGATCAGAAAAGGCGATGCTTTGCTGTGCATTGGATTGAAGGACAGGTCTCAGGAGGCCTATACCGATGCTTTGGAAATAGATCGCCATAACGGTCCTGCACTCGAAAGAATGGCTTACGTATTATATTTGAATGGAAATTGCGCAGCAGCCTCGACCTATGCACAACGAGCGATTGAGAAAAGCTCGAATCCCCCTGCAAGATATGCTCGAGCCTTTTTCATCCTCGGAAACGCACTTAATTCATCGCATCAGCATGAAAGGGCTTTAGAACAATATTCTGTTGCCTTGGAGAAGACTCTGACCGATACCCCTCTGGATCCCAAAGCAGATCGCATAGAAATGATATGGGCAAAAGAGAAGGCCTACTGCCATATGGGAGAGCATGAACATCAACAGAACATTGAGCTGAATAGAAGCGATTTCCAGAGCGCACTGAAGTGCATCGATGCCGTTATCGAATCAAACGAGAGTGATGAAGATGCCTGGCTAGCGAAGGGAATGATCTACTATAAGCTATGGCAGTACACTAAAGCCGAAGAATGCTTTAACAAACTACTCGAGGACAATCTAAGCAATTTGGCCGCTGCAGAAATGAAAGCGAAAGTAAATGCTGAGAAACACCCGCATATTATTCTTACCGACTTTGCACATAGCGGAATCGACTTAAACATTGATATTTGGAAGTTTTGGGATTGGAGACCCTCTGAATCCTGTGAAATCGAATTTAAGAACATGGCGGACGTCGATGGTGCTGCGGTTGTGTCAATATGGACTGTGCCCACTCCGCACATAAAGAGGACGCTTCTGGCTACCTTTGAAGTTCCTGTTAATGGAAATGATACGAATGCGGTTGATAATGCAGTCAAAATTCCCTTTGATGCATTTGTAGACTTTCCATCTGATCCGATGTCAGCAATAAATTTCATAAGGGATATCAATCCGGTAGAATTGAGCTGTGAGTATACAGTTAGAGGCTCCGCCTAAATTTCAGATCGATATACAATGCTAGGCCGAACAGAGCTCGTCCAGCTTTCCTTTTTATTATTTTCACCGGCATTAGTCATCAGCCTTGTTTCTCCTGTCTGATCAGGTACTGCAACACCAGAAGCACGCAGATGTTTCCAACTAGGCCCAAGAGAGCCAGGAACTGCGCCCTGTAAAACAAAAATACCTGGACCAGCAGTATCTGGACCAAAACTGCGTTTTTAAATAGCTGATAGGCCTCTAGCCTGCTCGTTCGCAGCCTCAGGATTGCTGCGATGACGAGGATTGCTGCCAGTGTGGCCGATGCCAGACCAGCCAGGTCGACGAACGTGATGGTAGGAAAGAGGGAGTGCAGGTCCATCCTCCACCGGAGCTTGGCATAGAGGAGGAAAATGCCCAGAGCCAAAGCTAAGAAGGACTGCAGCAAAAAGAAGGCTATTATTGAGCTTACAAACCAGCTTTTCTGCACCAGCCTCCTGTAAAGCCGTCTTGCACGGTACTTGGCCCTGGTGTAGATGCCGGGCCCTGGAACCGGTACGGCCTCTGAGGCGTAAAGGAGGGTCCTTAGAGACTTTGTCACCGGGTCGGATGGATCGCAGCCCTTTAAAAGCTCCAGGCCTTTCTTCCGTTCGATGTGATCCAGGTCTCCTAAAGCGATTTCCTTGGCTATCTCCAGCACGTTGATCAGGCGCTCTTGCCCTGTCAGCGCGGGCCTTCGAACGAAGGCCTCTATCCCCAGGTAGAGCAGGACAAAGGTGATGTATATAAGGGCCGCAGCCGGCCGAAAGAAGTAATCGTTGTCTCCGGTTATGAACTTGCCCAGCTCGTCGATAAATGCTCCAAAGCCAAAGCCCCCAAGGAACGCTGCCTCATAGTGGGCCGATTTGTTAATGTAGGCCAGAGTAATGGTTAGCGCCAGCATCATGAGCAGCCCTCCCAGGAGCACATGAGCTATGTGCAGTCCCCCTCCCGAAAGCTGAGGATAGCCTGTAATTGCCAGGAAGAACCTAATGCCTATCACAGAAGCCACAGCTGTGACGAAGAAAATCTCAAGAAGATTCTCCCCTTCAACGCTTCTTATAAAAGGCCCGCTGAGCAGCTTCATGCTTCAAGCCCCAGGAAAAATAAAAGGTTCTAAAGGACTTTCACGTTTTAGCCTTCAGGCTTCCTCTACCTGATAGTAATACTCTCCCTGCTCCTTTTGCATCCGGTCCAGACGCGAGCCCGGCTTGTTGACCCTCGGCCGGTGGGTTTCCTCGTCCCGCCTGAAGGTGATGCCTATTCCCTTTAGGAAGGCATTCATCCCCTCGCGCATCTCCTGTGGAGCGCCGGCAATTCCAAGCTCCCCCGGAACGCCTGTAAATACCATCAGCCTCTCCGAAAGGAGGTCGATCAGGTAAATATCGTGGTCCACTACCAAAACGGATTTTTCCGTGGATTCTGCAAAGCGGCGCATGACCTTGGCCGCAAGCATCCTCTGCTCCACATCCAGGTGAGCTGAGGGCTCATCGAGCAGGTAGAGATCTGCATCTCTGCTCAGGCACGCGGTAATGGCCACCCGCTGAAGCTCGCCGCCGGAAAGCTCAGTTAAGGCCTGGTCCATCAGGCTCTCCAGTCCCATTGGCCGCAATATCTCCGCCTGGTAGTAGCTGGAATCAAATCCGCTGGCAACCCCTCGAAGCAGGCCCTGAACTGTAACGTCTGAGTCTGCCTTCAAGTACTGGGGCTTGTAGGAGACCTTCAGGTTGTGGCCCAGGCTGCCGGTTGTGGGCGTCTCCACGCCGGCGAGTATTTTGATGTAGGTGCTCTTTCCAATCCCGTTTGGCCCAAGTATTCCCACTACCTCGCCCCGGCGTATTTTTCCGGGATCTGCCTGCAGGCGGAAGGAGGAATACTCCTTGGTGAATGCACCGTACTCGACCAGCGTCGGAATATCCTTCTCGATTCTGGGGGCATGCACCTCGAACTCAATTGACTCGCCGCGAGTGCGCACGTTTTCTTCAGGAAGAACGCCTTTTAGATACTGGTTGATCCCAATCCTGACCCCCTTCGGGCGGGTTATGACGCCGTAAGCTCCCGGGACGCCGTAGATGAGGTGGACGTTCTCGGCCAGCAGGTCCAGCAATGCCAGATCGTGCTCCACAACCATGACGGCCTTTTCCGCCGCAAGGCTTTGAAGGATGCGCGCCACGTTTATGCGCTGGTAGATATCCAGGTAAGGGCTGATCTCGTCGAAGAAGTAGAAGTCGGCATTTCGGGCAGCAGCAGCTGCTATTGCCACTCGCTGAAGCTCGCCGCCGCTTAGGCTTGCTATTTCCCTGTCCATCAGCCTGGTGAGCGAAAGGCGCTCCACCAGCTCGCCAAGCGCTCCGCGCTCATCGGTTTTCTCCAGAAGGCCGCGGACGGGCCCAGAATAGCTTTTAGGAATGCGGTCCACATACTGGGGCTTGTAGGAGGTCTTGATGCCCTTATCAGCCACCTGCTTCAGATAATCGCCAATTGCAGAGCCTGCAAACCTCTGGAGGACATCCTCCCATGTGGCATCCCTGCCGAGGTTGGGCCGCAGTATTCCCGAGAGAATAGAAACTGCCGTGCTTTTGCCGATTCCGTTCTGGCCCAGGATGCCGGTTACCTTGCCCTTAACAGGTATCGGCAGGCCGTACAGCGCGAAGCCGTTCTGGCCGTATCTGTGGACAGGGTGCTCCAGCTCCTCCGGCAGATTGGTGATGGTGATTGCTCCAAAAGGACATTTGCGAACGCAGATGCCGCAGCCGACGCACAGGTTCTCGGTGATTAGCGGCTTGCTGTCCACGAAGACTATCGTCTCGTCGCCGGTGCGGACCGGCGGGCAGAAGTACTCGCATTCCTTGGAGCACTTCCTGGGCTGGCATCTGTCCCTGTTTATGACTGCAATCCTCATCGGCGGCTCCTAGTTTAAAAGAAGGGTCCACGAAACGAGCCAGAGGTCGAATGCCATGAACTCCACGTAGAACCAGTCCTTTCCCTTGAAATTGGCCACATCGATCTTTAAAAGCGGGTATGTTACCTTCTGTATGAAGTAGGTCGCGGCCAGTACAACCAGCAGTACGAAATGCCACGGCAGCTGGTTGATGGTCTCTGCGGGGGCATAGTAGCATGCAAATCCCGCCAGGACCCCAAGGACCGCAGGGTAAACCGTTTTCGTTATCCCATCTATCTGATCTTTCCTCCGCTCCGCAGCGCTCTTGGGCTTAGGCTTGGCGGCTGGAGCCTGGCTTTTAGGCGGTCTGCTCTGCTCCTGGGCCTTCTCCTGAGACTTGCCCTTCGCATCTGCAGCCGCTTCATCATCCTTTGGTTTGCCCTTCTTCCTGTTCTTGGCCATCTCACCAAAGGATTGCATTATACGATAATAGCGTTTTGGTCCGGTTGGCAACGGCCGGCGAGGCAAAGTTCAGGCGGTAAAATCCAAGTAGTAAAACTTCCAAGAACCTCTGGATGTGTGCGTTTATCGTCGCAGATGCATCGGTATTCATCTGGGGCAAGATGCCCGAAGGCGAGCTTATCACAGTCCCTTCTGTAGAGAGGGAGCTGAAAGACCTGAGATCCAGGTCGATCCTCCACATATCAGGGGCGCGTGTGGAAAGCCCGACTGCCGCGGCCTTAAAAGAGGCCCGAAGAGCTGCAGAGGAGACTGGGGACATATCGGTCCTGTCACCAACCGACCTGGACGTTTTGGCCAAGGCCCTTGAATACGGTGCAATCCTCGCGACCGATGACTACGCAATGCAAAATGTTGCGCTTCACCTCGGCCTGAAGATCGAGCCCATAGGGCAGCCGGCCATAAAGAGGAAGCTTCGACGCGTCCAGAGGTGCTTTGCATGCGGCGAGGCATTCGAGGGAGAGGCATGTCCCGATTGCGGTACTCCTAAAAAGAGGCGAGAGAGGAGGATTAGATGAAAAACATAGAGGCATTAATCAAGAAGGCTACTGAACTGAAATGCGAAGGGCTGGTGGAGGGCCAGATCTCCGAAGAGCTTAACGTCTCCAGCGACACCGTCACCTGGCTGCTCACCCATGCCGAGAAGACGAGCACCGTTCCGGGTCCAAAGGACATCTCCGTGGACTGGTCTGTCATCGGCAGAAGCTCTTTTAGGCTCGGCCATGTCTCCCAGGCACTGGCGGACATAATCGAGGAGAGCCTGATCGATTCCGAGACCGGCCTGGACGCTGTTGTGGGCATCGCTTTGAGCGGCCTTCCCCTGGCGAGCATGATCGCCAGCGACCTGGGAGTGGAGCTTGCAGTGTACACTCCGTCCAAGCAGATGCTGGCCCAGGAGAGCAAAAAGGTGCGCGGAAACCTGAGCGCCAACTTCTCCGATGTCAAGGACAAGGAGTGCGTAATCATCGACGATGTCGTCACAACAGGGCGCACCCTGGAGGAGACCGTCGAGTACCTGGACGAGCACGGGGCAAAGATCAACGCCATAGCAGTCTTGATCGATAAGAAGGGAACGGACCAGATTGCAGGAGTGCCCGTTGTCTCTCTCTTAAAGGTCATTCGCGTGAACTAACGAGCATTGGCCTTGCTCTCTTTGGCAGGGCCCATAACGTTTTTATTTATTTTATGCATTTGCAGTGCACTATTAGAAAGCCTTTTAGAGATCCTATCATATAGCGCGGAGTCAACATGTTCTCCGAGGATGAATACAAACTGGACTTCTTCGCAGACGAGGGGTTCCACCGCAAGAAGTGCGAGAAATGCGGCAAGTTCTTCTGGACCAGGAATGAGGCCAGGAAGACCTGCGGCGACCCGCCCTGCGATCCTTACACCTTCATAGGCGCGCCCGTCTTTTCCAGAGAGCACGGGCTTGACGAGATGCGCGAGCATTACCTGAGCTACTTCGAGGACCGCGGCCATACGCGCATAGCCCGATATCCGGTCGTCGCCCGCTGGAGGGACGACATCTACCTGACGATTGCCTCCATCGCCGACTTCCAACCGTTCGTGACATCCGGCCAGGTCCCGCCGCCCGCAAATCCGCTAACGATCAGCCAGCCCTGCATCCGTTTGGATGACCTTGATTCCGTTGGCCGCTCAGGCCGCCATCTGACGACATTCGAGATGATGGCCCACCACGTCTTCAACACCCGCGAGCGAGAGATCTACTGGAAGGACAGGACGGTCCAGCTCTGCGATGAGCTTTTGGTCGGCATGGGGATGGACCCTATGGCCGTGACCTACAAGGAGAACCCTTGGGCTGGCGGCGGAAACGCAGGCCCAAGCGTGGAATGCATGGTGGCTGGCCTCGAGCTGGCGACGCTAGTCTTCATGGACCTAAAGGCCACGCCTGGCGGATCGATCAAGATCAAGGGAGAGGGCTACGAGAAGATGAACAACTACATCGTGGACACCGGCTACGGCCTGGAAAGGTTCGTCTGGGCATCGAAGGGATCGCCCACCATCTACGATGCAATCTTCCCAGACCTCGTCAGAAAGGTCGCGGATCTGGCGGGCGTCGAGCACAACTTAAAGGATCCCGAGTACGCCGAGATCTTCGCCCAGAACGCCCGGCTGGCAGGAATGGTGGACCTGGACGAGTACTCCATGAAGGACCTGCGGACTAAAATCGCTGGAACGATCGGCATTAGTCCCGAGAGGCTTGAGGCGGCGATAGAGCCCATGGAGCGCATCTACGCCGTTGTCGATCACACCCGCTGTCTGGCGTTTATGCTCGGCGACGGCATAATTCCCTCCAACGTCAAGGCAGGATACCTGGCGCGCCTGGTGATACGCAGGACGCTGCGGCTCATGAAGGAACTGAAGCTCGGCCTGCCGCTGGCAGATTTGGTGGAGATGCAGATATCCCGACTGGATTATCCCGACTGGAAGGAAAGGTTTGTTACCATCGGGGAGATCCTGGACCAGGAGGAGCAGAAGTACGCAGAGACCCTGGAGAAGGGAAGGCGCCTTGTGAAAAAGACCGCGGAGCATTTTAAGAAGAAGAGCCAGGCCGTTCCACTCCAGGAGATGATCTCCCTTTACGACACGCACGGAATCCCGCCTGAAATCGCACGCGAGTCGGCCGAGGAGCTGGGGGCGACAGTCGAGCTGCCGGACAACTTCTATTCCCTTGTGGCAAAGACGCACATAAAGGCTGATGCAGAGGAAGCGCCAAAGCTCGTCATCCCCGGAAAGACGGAGCTGTTGTTTTACGAGCATCCCTTCGACCAGACATTCGAGGCCCGCGTGGTGGATGTGCTGGACGGTGACTCTGTCATCCTCGATAGGACGCTTCTATACCCTGAAGGCGGAGGCCAGCCTGCCGACCATGGAACTCTGGAGAAGGGCGGGCTAGAGTTTCGAGTTGTGGATGTGCAGAAGGTCGGAGACGTCGTGCTGCATAAGCTTGAAAGGCCCGACGGGCTGCAAAAGGGGGACATGGTTAAGGGCAGGGTGGACATGCGCCGCCGCCTGGCACACGCGCGCCACCACACGGCGACCCACCTGGTGCACGACTCAGCCAAGCGCGTTTTGGGCAAGCACATCTGGCAGGCTGGAGCGCAGAAGAGCGAGGACCGGGCGAGGCTTGACATATCGCACTACAAGCGCATCACTGATGCAGAACTTAAATCAATCGAGATGGAGGCCAACCGCCGGGTGATGGAGATAGAGCCCGTGGACACCAAATTCCTGCCCAGGACCGAGGCTGAGAAGCTGTTCGGCTTCGAGCTGTACCAGGGAGGCGTGCCTCCAGGAAAGCAGATCCGCGTGGTGAAGGTTGGAAGCGACATCGAGGCCTGCGCCGGAACGCACGTTACGAACACGGGAATGATCGGGGCCATCAAAATTCTCCGGACCGAGAGAATACAGGACGGCGTGGAGAGAATCGAGTTTGCAGCAGGTGAGGCGGCTGTAAAGGCCGGCCAGGAGAGGGACGACCTTCTGGGAGAGGCATCGGGAGTCCTGCGCGTCCCGGCAGATCAGCTGCCGAAGACCGCCAGCAGGTTCTTCGAGGAGTGGAAAGGTCAGCAGAAGGAGATCGAGCGGCTGAAGGAGGATCTGGCCAAAGCGAGGCTGAAGACCTTGAGCGCTGATGCTCAAGAGATAGACGGCCTCAAGGTCGTTGTGCAAAAGATGGGCCAGGCGGACATCGACGAGTTGCTAAAAGCAGCGGCCCTGCTGGCAGAGCAGGACTGCGTGGCCCTGCTGGGCTCGGAGACGGGGAAGCTCGTGGCAGCCGTCGGGAAATCGGGGCTTGCCAAGGGAATCAAGGCCGGAAACATCATCAAGGCCGCGGCAAAGGCTCTTGGCGGCGGAGGCGGCGGAAAGCCGGAGCTGGCGCAGGGCGGAGGGCCGAACGTCGAGAGGCTGGATGAGGCATTGCAGGCAGGACGGGAGGCGATGAGGGCATAGCCCTTAACGCCTTACGCTTCTCCTGCCTCTTTTAAGGCTCGCGGATACTATTCTTCGTCCAGCCGAAATCCATTTTCTTTCAGCCTGTCAAGTTCATTTTCAAAGAGCGCGTGATCGTATATTTCATATCCTTTGAAGCATGAATAGAATCTTGACATGTTCGCGGAATATATCCAGGCGGCCCTTGAAAAAGCACAGTACAAACTTATCGACAATGGTGATGAGCCGTACTTCGTTGACGTTCCCGAATTGGATGGGGTATGGGCCACGGGCAGAACCGTAGAAGATGCTCGTTGCAATTTCATCGAGGCGCTTGAGGATTGGATCGCTGCACACCTTTTGTGGAATCTTGCCCTTCCTACTATTGGCGGTCACACCATAAGCGTCTCGAAGGAGCCGATACCTGTTGCCTAGGCTATTACCTGTATCTCGATCTGAATTGATCAGGCGGTTGAAAGTTCTTGGATTTGTGGGTCCATTTTCGGGAAAAAAAGCATCAACACATGAAAAAAGATGCAACATTAGTCCTTATTCCTAATCCACATGGGGGCGAGATAAGCGTTGATTTGCTCTCAGAGATTCTAAGAAAGGCCAGGATTAGTCGAGAAGAATGGTTTTCGGTATCTTAAGGATATAATTTTGGTAACCAAATTGATTTGAGGCCGAGATCATCAAGGCTGCTGCCAAGGCCCAGGGCGGCGGAGGCGGCGGAAAGCCGGAGCTTGCACAGGGCGCAGGGCCCTCTGTCATCTGCTGGCTGCGAAAGGACAACCTCGGCGAACATTTTGATATTCTAAAGCTAACTATATCCGTTTTGTTTCCTAAACCCTAGCACCCAAAACCCCACCGATCTGCAAGATGATTATCGCCAGAACAACGATGATGTAAATGGCCATTTGGGCCTCTTTATCTTTTATCTCTCCAATGATTCTATCGCATCCATAGCTCTTCATCAGCCGGTAGACTTTTGCCAGCCTGAACATGCGCAAAAACCTCAGTCCATCTCCAGGCCAGCACGATAGAAGATCCGCCCAGCCATAATCCCAAAAGAAATACTGGCTCTTCGATTTTGCAGTGATGAACCTGTAAAGGAAATCGATGATGAAAAATATGGTTAAAAATAGTTGGATGTTATTTAGCACATCTTTAGTGGCAGGTGAGACACCTGGTATAATATAAATAACCGAATCAATAATGGATACTATCGCCAGGAGATCGATGAATATCTCATAGTCTAGGCCTTTCAGGTTGCTGTCCACCTCTATGGCGATCATCTCAATGCCTCTTAAACAAGCATTGAGATAAATAGCACTTGCATAAGTAAATGCTTTTGTATGCGTTTGCCTCCAAGAGAACTGCTGTCCTGCAAAAGCCTTGCAAAGAACATAAAGAACAAATTGAGAGGATCCAGCCCCAGACCGCTCCCATTGTCAGCCGGAAAACAGCCGTTAATTCCCGCTACGTCATGCCTCCGCTAGGCGTCGTTCCGAGCACTGGCTGCGAGGTTGCGACCCCATTGCCGTTAACATCGATGATTATGCTGTTGCTGGGCTGATCGCCCAGATCAAATAGAAGGTAATGTCTTCCTGCAACATCTCCCCGATATGGAATCCTATTATAGCCTGGATTGAAATTGAATAATGTCTTCTGGTAAAGCCCCTGGTTGGCTGAGTTGCTCGGGTACATCTCAAGGAACTCTCCCTGGCCGCCTTCTGAGGTATATGCCACCAGCCACAGGCTGGAGTATTGCGGAATCGATGCATATTCGCTAAGCGCGCCGTAGTTCTCGATCCACAGGTATTTGCCGAAGGGCGCCTGGTAAGAGGCCAGCGGAATAGATGTCTCGCCGATATACACTACCGTCGATGCCTCTGAGAAATTGAATGATCCTGCCGAATGATTAAATCCCCACTCGCTTTGCATTTCTTGAGATTCATCAGATGTGGATTCTTCAACGGACTGTTCCCACTCGTCCTGCCAGCCACTGGAGGTATTTCCCAGACCGATGAAATCGTAGCCTACGATTGTTTTTACAGCATTATCCTCATTTTGAATAGCCTCTCCAAGCCCCCCAAAATAAGATCCTGTAGCTTTCTTCATGTTGCTATTCTCTGCCACAGTTCCCAGCCCGACCAAGTTAGCGCCGGCTATTGTCTTGACGGGGCCTGCAGATGCAGCGCCCGCTATTAGAATAGCCAGCAAGATCGACAATAAACCTGCCCTCATGAGACAACCATATGGCCATTATTCATAATAAACTTACTTGGTCATTTAAAGATAGATGCGGCTGCAGGATTGAAAATGGCCATTTTATATCCGAAAGCAAAGAGCCTCGTCAATCTCCGCTTAAACTTGGACAGGAAAAAGGTTCGCTATGCTTATCCCTGATCCAGTCCATTAATTATTGGGAGAGGGACTTGTATCCGGTCTCATAACTTGCCTCGTTAAATCCTACCTGCACAGTCTTTGCTTATAACAACGGTCTGGACGGCTGCACATAGGATCAACCGCGATCGTTCCTCTCCACATTCTTCGCTCGCTGCACGAAAGCTGCTGGGATTGAGGTGATGGGCAAAGATATATCCCCTTTTAAATTAACTACCCGACTTATGAAGTTCGCAATCATTGTGTTCCTATCACTTGCGGGTATCTGTGCCATTCCGGCCATCGGCGAAGAGACTGCCGATTATTATGCAGCACAGGCCCACCAGCTTTCCATGGAGGGAAGCTTCGAGAAGGCAGTGGCCAGCTATGATAAGGCCCTGGAGCTGGATCCATCGAATGCATCGCTATTCATGAGCAAGGGATTTGCTCTGGCCAATTTGGGCCGCTTTGACGAGGCAGTCGATAGCTTCGACGAGGCCATCTTGAAGAACTCATCCAATGCTGATGGGTGGTACTACAAAGGCCTGGCCCTATCAGTAGGCCTGGGGCAGCACGAAGAGGCAATTGCCTACCTTGATCAGGCATTGGGCCTAAATCCGTATCACTACGATGCCTGGATCAACAGAGGCATGGCATTGGCCTACTTGGGCAAGGTAGATGATGCCATAACAAGCTTCGATCAGGCCATAAGGCTGAATCCCAAGGACCCGAAGGCCTGGAACAACAAGGGAGTCGCCCTAAGAGACCAGGGAAAATATAAGGAGGCTTTGGAGTGTTTCAATAGGGCCCTGGAGCTTGATCCCACCTATGACGTCGCCCAGACCAACAAGGAGATGACCGTGCAGGACCAGACAGTTCAGAACCCGGACAACTTCTACGAGCTGGACGACATGCTATATCGGGCCAAGCAAAGAGAAGGGTCGCTGATGAATTGAAGGCATAATAAGCGATAGAAAACTAAATGCACGATAGGCCGCAGAAGCTGACGGACATTTGGGCAAAACATCTGTTCAAAGCGTCTCCGGCTCTATCTCGTGCTTGAAGGATAGCTTTACCCTGGCCCTGTACATTACGACAGCGTTGTTCTCCAGCCTGGCGTCCAGCCTCACAACCTCGGCAATCCTCAGGTTGGTAAGCCCCTGAGTTGCAGTCTCCACCGCGTTCCTGACTGCCTCCTCAAAGCCTGCTCTGGACTCACCGACCAGCTCGATGACGTTGTAGACGCTGCTGCCCACCTTTACGCTTTCCATAGCTTATTATTGGAGATTCTTATTGATATAATTTATCAGGTCAATTGCCAAAAAAAAGAGCGGTTATGGGGTGAATTGGCTTCCTATTCCACAGGCGTTTCCTTCTTCGATGAGGCCTCTTGCTCTAAAGGGGATTCCTTCTTCAAGGCCGCCTCCTTCTTCGTTCCCCGTCCCATTGCAAGAAGCGACGCCTTCGCCTGGATTCTGGCCAGCGGGTACTCATCCTGGGCGACCCTCTCAAGAGCCGGAACGGCCTTTTGGTCCTTCAGCTCTCCCAAAACCCATGCTGCGCCTGCACGGATCTCTGGATTTTCATCATCAAGGGCTGAGATCATGCGCTCTGCAACCTGCTGCCCGAATGCCGCAATGGCAACCATCGCATTTGTCTTGACAATGTACTCGTCGTCCTTCAGGGCATCGATGAGGGGCTCCAGAGCCTCTGACGGGTTGCGCTTGGAGAGGATGAGAATAGCATTGGACCGAACAAGCATGTTCTTATCCTTTGTGGCCTCGACGAGCCTCTCAGTGGACCAGCTCGCGTCGGGGAGGACGGCCGGAATAGGGGGCGTTGCCTCAACGCCGCACGAAGCGCACGCCTCCTCGGCCTCCTCGGCCATCGACCTTGTGATGATGGGGGGCGTCTTCCCTTCAGCATTAGTTTTTTCCGTCTTTGTCTCCCCTGCCGTCCCCTCAACCTTCTTTTCTTCGTCCATAGCTTTATGATGAGCGCCTATTCTACTTCAGCCTTTCCCAGATCGAAAGCGCGCCTGTTTATGTCCATATACTTGGGCGGCACAACCTCGCCGATAGCCTCCTCCAGCAGCTCTTTTGGCAAAGGAATGTACCTGGAGAGGCTGCCGAGCATCACAATGTTCATGGCCTGAGCGGTTCCGGCCCGCTTTGCCAGAGCTGTTGCATCCACGACCTTAACCTCTTTGCAGAAGGCCCGAAGCGGGGATACTATCTCATCCAAAGAGGGATAGCTGGCCTTTCCGGTAGTAACCGTTACCGGTAGCACCGGATTGGGGTTGACTAGTGCCATGCCGTCTGGAGACAGGAAATGGGCAAACCGCAGGGCCTCAGCCGGCTCAAGGGCAAGGAGCACGTCAGCTCCGCCGGAGGATACCATGGGGCTGTATCTGCATCCGATCCTGGTATGGTTGATGACGCTGCCGCCTCTCTGTGCCATGCCGTGTGTCTCGGCCCCTCTAACGGGCTTTCCGGCCTTGACCGCTGCTCTTCCTATCACATCCGATATCAGGATCACTCCCTGGCCGCCCACGCCCACTATTACTATGTCGCACTCCGATGTCCTCATTTCATCACCTCCTCGATACAATCGCTTGGACAAATTTGCGCACAAACGCCGCAGCCGGTGCACAGCGCATTGATCCTGGCCTTCTCGCGACCGGCATCGAACTCGATGGCAGGACATCCGAAGTCGACACAAATCCTGCAGCCTGCACAGTCATCGCTTACAGTGAAGGCCTTTCGCCCTCCGCCCGAGCGTCTTGACTTAATGACGCACGCCTGCCGGGCAATGATAACAGACAGGCCCGAAAACTCCTTTGCCCGTTTAAACCCATCTATTGCCGAGTCGAGGTCATAGGGATCGATTGTCTCCACAAGTCCGGCCCCAAGCGCCCTGGACACTGCCTCCAGCGACACCTGTGTTGTGGGCTCGCCCGTTGCCGTAAAGCCGGTTCCGGGGTGAGGCTGATGCCCTGTCATGGCCGTCGTGGAGTTGTCCAGAACGGTTACGGTAATCCTGGCCCTGTTGTAGGCGGCATTTAAAAGGCCTGTTAAGCCGCCGTGCAGGAACGTGGAGTCTCCGAGAGAGCAGCATACGGGCTCCTTCTCACCGGCGAATTTAATCCCGCTGGCAAGGGTGATGCTCGCACCCATGCAAAGACATGTGTCGACTGTTCCCATGTTAACGGCCATAGTGTAGCAGCCGATATCGCTTGGATAAACTGCGTTCTTGCCGAAGGCCTTTCTCATGGCGTAATAGGTGGCGCGGTGGCTGCATCCGGGGCACAGCGCCGGTGGCCTCTGTGGCAGGATTTCATCGGCAGCCTTTATTTGGCGCTCAGATTTTGCAGGAAGCCCCTCCATGCGGGCGACGGCATTTCTGACCTTCAGGAAATCCAGCTCGCCTTCCCTGGAAATGTACTCCCCCTTTCCAAGGATCTCGACCTCAGGACAGGTCTCGAGAGCGATCCTCTCAACCTGCTCCTCCAATACCGGCTCAAGCTCCTCCACAACCAAAACCCTGGACACATGCTGCAAAAGCTGCTTTATCATCCTCGAAGGCGCAGGGAATGCCCCAACGCGAAGTACCGACAGGTCCAGGCCGAGGTCGGCCACGGCCTCCTCTGCGTATAGCCCCGCTATCCCCGATGCGATGACTCCGCGATCTCCTCTCAAGGTCAGCCGGTTCCACGGAGAGGACTCCAGGGACTCCTCGATTGCGGCCTGCTTTGCCAGCAGCTCTGTGTGAAGAGGCCTGGCGTGAACCGGAAGCGCTACCCTTCTGGCAGGGTTTTTAATGAATTTGGGCGCGGGAGTTTCCTTTGAAAAGGTGCGCTCTGCAGGCGTTGAGGGCTCCAGGGATTCCACATCTGCCCTGGAATGGGACACGCGGGTCGTCGGCCGGAGCATCACGGGAATGTTGAACCTCTCCGACAGCTCGAAGCCGAAGCGTGCCATGTCCTTCGCCTCCTGGGGATCGGCCGGGTCTAAACATGGAATCCCGGCAAAGGCCGCATAGCGCCGGGAGTCCTGCTCGTTTTGCGATGAATGGCAGAACGGATCGTCTGCGCATATCACAACCATCCCTGCGCCCACGCCCAGGTAGGCAAGCGTCATAAATGGGTCAGCAGCGACGTTTAATCCCACATGCTTCATTGTTGCCGCAGATCTTGCGCCCGCCCACGAGGCCCCGATGGCCACCTCCATTGCAACCTTCTCATTCACCGACCACTCCACATGCATGGGCTGCCCGCCTTTGAGTTCCACCAGGGACTCGATGATCTCCGAGGAGGGAGTGCCCGGGTAGCCCGCCACCAGACCCGCTCCCGCCTCCAGAATGCCCTTGGCAATGGCCATGTTTCCGAGGAGATACTCTTTCACAAATAACCATCCTTTAATATATTTTTACTATATATACTATTTATCAGAAGAACATCGATGCTTCTATCTGATAACTGTTTTGATGCCTTGACCCGGAAATTATTATCCTACCTGGCCGCTGAATTGGCCGGTTGGCAAAGTTAATGAGGTCGAAATTGAAAACGAACTGAAAATGCCGTGGCAATCCGATGATGTGGGCTCCGTTTACAGCTATCTCTCCAGGGGCTGCGAGATATGCAGACATGGTGCGGGCCTAGTGCTCTTCGTTACAGGAAGGTGCGAGCGCAGCTGCTTTTACTGTCCGCTGTCAAAAGAGAGAAAGGGCATTGAGGTCGTCTATGCAAACGAGCAGCCGGTTGAGTGCATCGAGGACATCCTTGCCGAAGGAAGAGCAATAGGGGCACTTGGAACGGGCATCACCGGAGGCGAGCCTCTTCTAAGAGAGGGCTTTGTCATTGAGTGCATCAGGGCCCTAAAGGAGGAGTTTGGGCCGGGCCATCACATTCACCTCTATACAGGCCTCCTGCCCGGCCCGGAGACCTTAAGACGGCTGAAAGATGCAGGGCTCGACGAGATCAGGTTTCATCCGCCTGCATCCTCGTGGTCCAACCCATCAGGCCTGAAGGAGGCGCTGGTAGAGGCCAAATCTATGGGACTTGAGGCTGGAGTGGAGATCCCGGCCGTTTCGCCCGCGCCTGAAGTCTTAAGGGCCGTATCTGAGGCGGACGCCTTTTTAAACGTAAATGAGCTCGAGTTCTCTGAGACAAACTACCAGGGGATGAGCGAGAAGGGCTACTTTTTGCAGGACATCGGATGCGGCGCTGTAGGAAGCGAGGACGTCGCGCGCGATCATTTCTTAAAAGATGGATTCAAGGTTCACTATTGCCCCTCAGCCTTTAAAGATGCTGTTCAGCTTCGTGAGAGGCTGAAACGTCGTGCTGAAAGGACTGCAAGGCCTTTTGACGTCCCGACTGAGGACGGAACCGTTTTGCACGGGACCATTTGCGGGGACCTACCCAAAGCCCTTGAGGTTCTGAAGAGTTTGGGCGTTCCAGAGAATATGTATGCCGTTAAGGAGGATAGAATCGACATTGCCGCCAGAATCCTGGAGGATATTTCGAAAGAGTTAAAAAGCATAGATTGTATTATTTCATTAATTGAACGATACCCCTTAGAGGACGGGCTAGTTGTAGAGAGAATACATTTATAATCCTTAGGTTCATTGCTAAGGGGCGGTGATTTTGCCGGATGGAGAACGCTGAAGAACGAATCCAGGAAAGGCTCAGGAATTATTTAAAGCGGGATGGAATCGGCATTAGGAAGGCCGTTTTAAAGCTATTTTTGAGCGATGGGTCGTACACCACGGAGGATGTCTATTCCTACCTGGAGAAAGAGGGTTTCGACGTGAGCTATCGCGGAGTCTCAGCAATGGTTGGGCTCATGAACACGCGCCTTGGAATACTCAGCATCGACGTTTCAGGGGACCACAACGTATACTCGCTCAAAGAGGACCACAAGGCAGTTGTGAGGTCTGTGCTGGAGAATTACTAATATCAAATGAACAACATTATTATTGCAATTCTTAGTTCGGCGGCTCACCCCGCAACATTCTCTTCATGTACTTGTTCAAAGCCCTGTCTGCGATGAGGTTTATCCCCGTGAGAGCTGCATGAACGGCTGGCCCGGCAGTCATTCGCTCAGAGTAGAGGCTGTGAAGGGCTTTTAGGTGCTTTAGGTTGTACTCAAGGCAGAGCCCCACCAGTTGCCAGTGCTCCGGCAGGGCTCTGTCGCGGCCAAAGCCTTTTGTCACCCCCAGTCGTGTGTCTGCCATGGGCGTCAAGAAGAGCGGTAGGATGAGGCCTGTGTACTCCTTCAGGGAATCCACAAGATCTATGGTTTTTCGGACGTCGTCAGCCGTCTCTCCCGGTAGACCCAGCACAAGGCTGGCTACAGGAAGCCAGGACTCCTCGGCGAAGAGACGGTAGCAATCCCGAACGATCTCCGGCCACTGGTCAAGGTCGCAGGGCAGGGCCTTTCGAGGCATGTGCATCTCAAGAATCCTGCAGCTCCCCGTCTCAATGCCTATCCAGGCGGACATGTACTTCTGGTCGGAGCCTATTCCCACAGCCCTGGAAACATCCCTCAGGAGGTTTTGGCTCTGATGGACCGTTGCGAGGCTTAAATGGGAGACATCGATGGTCTTTGGCCCGAGCCTCTTTACCTCGTTCACAAGCTCCAGCACCTTCTCGGGACTTGGTTTGGACCCTTTGGAGCCGTATGTGAAGACATCCTCTGAATGGAGCAGGATGTCACTCTGCCCGTTTGCCAGATTAACCTTGGCGTCCTCCAGGATATTTTCCAGGGGACGATAGCGGACAG
The DNA here is from genome assembly GCA_964534145.1 of uncultured Methanotrichaceae archaeon. Classification (GTDB taxonomy): domain Archaea; phylum Halobacteriota; class Methanosarcinia; order Methanotrichales; family Methanotrichaceae; genus CAWJYS01. The sequence goes on from CAZHNU010000002.1 coordinate 114,353, forward strand.
TGCGCATCGTAGGTGAACAAAATGAGCATCCTCTCCAGCACCCTCTTCCGATCTCGACGATTCCGGAGATTGTGGCTCCCCTGTTTATTGGAATCTTCTCCCCTGGAACGGCTCCTCCCCTGATGATTTGAGGCACATCCTCGCCTCTTAGGATTTTTCGGCAAATATCGGGAAAATCGCTCTCCCCCTCGCCCAGGTAGATGTGGTCCACGGGAACGTCCTCGCCCATAAGCTCCCAGGCCCCGTTTCCGCCCACAACTATGCTTGGCCGGTGCTCTCTGATGAGCGGATGATTTAGAAGCGAGAGGAACCTGGACCTGTTGTGGGGCGTGCCCCTCCCGATCATCTCCTCTATCTCGCGCGCGGCGATCTTTCCCATCGGATCGTCGTGGGTTATCCCGACAACCTTTGTATCCGAGCCAATCGCCCTATCGAGATGATCGGGATGGGCCACAAATACGTCCTCTCTTGAAAAGCCCTCCTCCAGGAGAGCTGCCTCGACCTTTCTCATGCCGCAGGGAGCGATTAGCGCTTCGCCGTCTGGGGCGACTGGAACCGGCGGGCAGAACAGCCATCGAAAGATCCAATCCGGCATGACAGACCGGGGCATTGTCGCGGCAAACCCCAGGAGAACTCCGCCGTGGTAGCTGCTCATCATCGTCTGGTCGCTGGTGAGGACTATTTTTTTGCCTGGCATCTTTTAGGCCCTAAATTCGCCCGGACAGATAACGTTGTTGACACGCCTGTCTCCAACAGGTTTTTATCACATCGTAAACTTCGAAGGCAGTTGTGCAAGAGAAGTCGCTCCAAGAGATCAACGAGCGCATTCGCGACGGCAGCGCCCGCGTGGTGACAGCGGAGGAAATGCCATCCATTGTGGACGAACTTGGTACCGCCGGAGCGGTGCGCGAGGTGGATGTCGTAACTACGGGAACGTTTGGGGCCATGTGCTCCTCAGGGGTATTCCTGAACCTGGGCCACTCGGACCCGCCCATAAAGATCCTTCGCGCCTGGCTGAACAAGGTCGAGGCATACGGCGGAGTGGCCGCAGTCGATCTATTCCTCGGGGCCACTCAGCCCTCAGAGGACAGGGGAATAGAGTACGGCGGGGCCCACGTTATAGAGGACCTCGTGACAGGCAGGCAGGTGGACGTCGAGGCTGAGGGCGCCGGAACCGACTGCTATCCTCAGATGGAGCTGGAGACCTCGCTTCGATTGGAGGACTTCAACCAGGCTACAATGGTCAATCCCAGAAACGCCTATCAGCGCTACAATGCCGCCACGAACTCATCTGACCGCACAATGCACACGTACATGGGCACGCTTTTGCCGCACTGCGGCAATATCCATTACAGCGGCTCGGGAGTCCTCTCGCCGCTTTCCAACGATCCTGCCTTCGACTACATAGGGATTGGTACGCGCATATTCCTTGGAGGAGCCCAAGGCTACGTCATCGGCTCTGGGACACAGCATAACCCGCAGAACAACTTTTCCACGCTCATGGTCACAGGCGATCTGAAGAGAATGTCGAATCGCTATCTGCGGGCAGCAACGTTCCACAAGTACGGCTCAAGCCTTTACCTCGGGATCGGGATTCCAATCCCCGTCCTAAACGAGAAAATAGCCAGGAATACGGCTGTGCGGGACAGAGATATTCAGGTACCCATTGTTGATTATGGAATACCGCGCAGGGACAGGCCCGAGCTTAAAATCGTCAGCTACGAGGAGCTGAAGTCGGGGATTATAGACCTCAACGGCAAAGAGGTCGCCGCGTCATCGCTCTCAAGCTATCTCATGGCAAGGGAGATCGCCGAGACTCTGAAGAGATCCATTGAGAAGGGCGAGTTTCTGCCTACGCAGGCAGTCGAGCCGCTGTCGCCATTGGGCAGCTCGAGGCCCATGAAGCAGACCAAAGAGCATCCCAACGTGGAGGACGTCATGAGCCGCGATGTGGTCACTGTGAGGGAGGACATCCACGTGGACGAGGCCGCAAAGATCATCGTGAGCAGCCGCTACGATCATCTTCCCGTCGTCTCGGCGGATGGAAGGCTTAAGGGCATCATCACCGCATGGGACATATCCAAGGCTGTAGCCAACGGCAAGGTATCCAAAGTCGCAGATATCATGACTAGGCGGGTTTACTCGACATATGCGGACGAGCCGATTGAACTGGCGGCACGAACGCTTGACACCCACAGCATATCCGCGCTGCCCGTTGTCGACAGGGATAACAAGGTCATAGGAATGGTTACAAGCGACCACATATCGCGTCTCATGGCCAGGAGGCGGTAAAAATGAAGCTGATGCTCCATGTGGCGCCTGGAATCGTGCGCTACCCGCTTATCGCATCGGTCATTCTGGAGACGTCAACTTTGCTCAACATCGAAAGGGCCAGCATCGATGCGGTCAGCGGAGAGATTGTAATCGAGGTGGAGCCCGAGAAATGCATGGAGGTCAAGGAGGCATTCGAGCGCAGAGGCGTGAAGGTCGTTCCCCTCGAGATACCGGTCATAAGGGATGAGAGCGAGTGCGTCCACTGCGGCGCCTGCGTCTCCATCTGCCCCACAGGGACATTCCGGTTCGACAACTGGAAGGTGGTTGCCGACTCGGGCAAATGCATTCAGTGCGGTGCCTGTGTGACAGGATGTCCTCAGCGTGCACTAAAGCTGGTGCTGAAATAAATAAACGCCCTTCGATGCCAGCAATGCCCAGGCAGCCAGCAATGCCTTTCACCGCCAGCACCCGCGAACATCCTCTATTTTCGATAAATTATTTCGCGAAGCGAAAAGGACATATTAATAAATTTTTTAATAAGCATTTGCATGTATCGTAAATAAGCTCTGTGACTCTGGCGCAAATCGCCCAGCATGAGCTGAGTTATTGGCATTAGCCTCTGAATCAGATCCTTCAACATTCAAAAGAAAATAGGAGATTATATATGCATGAACTGTTATTACTCATGAAATAAGTAATCGATAGATATTTTGGCTGTTAATTGGAGGGCAAAATGCGTGCAAGCTCAAATGACACCCCCGGAATGCGAGAAGGAGCGATTCCAGGTTCAACCGGATTTCCAGATGGCCGCCCTTTTTCAGCGTGCAGGGCGCAGGCATTTCTGCCCGCCATACAGTTTATATTAATTTGTTTTGTTGCTGTTAGGAGAAAAGGGGATAATGTCTGAAGAACACGTCCTTTCAAGCCTGGAGGATTTCGCCAAAACGCTGGAGAAACCCGGAGGGCTGGAGCCGGAGAGGCTGAAGGCTGCCTCGCACAAAGCCCCTGATCCGCTGTCTACATTTATCAAGGCCGCGCTCTCATCGGATGGAGAGGTCATGCACCTCAAAATAAGAGAGCTTGAGGAGCATGCATTAAGGAAAAACAGCTTCCAGGCATGGTTCGGCCTGGGGGTTCTGGCACACCGATTTTTCTTCAACCAGATAGCCGCAGAGTTTTATGAGAAAAGCATCGATCGAGCCCTTGAAGAGAATGACCAAAGGAAGGCTGCAATGGCATTAAACGCCCTTGGCGGCCTTTTTGCAGAGGAGGAGGATTGGGACAGGGCAGCAAACTGTTATAATAAGGCCATCGAGCACATGGAGAAAGAGGGGGAGACCGCATCGACCGCGAAGCTGCTGTGCCGTCTTGGAGGCGTACATATGGGCCGCGGCGAGCACGACAGGGCTGTGGAGTGCTACAAGAGGATGCACCATTTGCTGACGGCAGCAGGGCGCGACCGGGAGGCCGCAGAGGCATTAAGTCTTCTAGGCAGGGCATACCAGCTGAAAGGAGAACTGAAACTGGCTGAGGAATGCTGCAGCCAAAGCCTTTCTCTGACGGAGCGATCCGGAGACAAAAGAGACAGGGCACAGGCTCTCGCACGTCTGGGAGAGGTGTATTGGCTGGCGAGATCATCGGAAAAGGCTCTACACTGTTACGAAACAGCCCGCTGCATTTTGGAGGAAATCGGAGACCCTGCAGCTGCTGCCTTGATGCAAAGCCAGCTAGGGAACATCCACTTCAAGGAGGGAAGATGGTCACATTCCCTGGACTATTTCGAGAGGAGCCTGGATGTTCTGGAAAGGACCGGCTGCTGCAATGAGGCTGCGTCCAACCTGAACAAAATGGGGCAGGCCTTCATGGAGATGGGGGAGTGGGGGAAGGCTGAAAGCTGCATCAGAAGGGCCCTGGAAATGACGGAGGAGCATGGTGATTCAAGCGGCAGGGCGGGCATGCTCTCAAATCTCGGAGGGATCCACTACCATCAAGGGGAGCATGACAGCGCCGTTGTGTGCTTCGAGAAGAGCCTGGCTCTCAAGGAGGACATGGGGGACTCTCGTGGAGTAACTGTTATCCTGAACAACCTAGGCCTGATCCATGCCGATAGAGGGGAATGGACGCTAGCAATAGAGCGCTACCAGAGGGCTATTGAAATGTACAGGGAGATGGGAGATCGCCTTGAGGAAGCCAAAGTCATCTCCAACCTCGGAAACGTATACCAGCTCAAAGGCGAACTGGATCGGGCCAGGGACCTCCACTGGGAGGCTCTGGATATTCAGGAGGAGCTTGGCGACCGGCATGGTGCAGCTCAGACGCAGAATAATCTCGCTTTGATATACCAGCTTAAAGGCGATCTGAACCTTGCAGAGGAGTACCTCAAAAAGAGCCTGGCAGCAAAAGAAGCGCTGGGCGACGTGCAGGGTGCTGCCTCAACCGAGGCCAACCTCGGCAATATCTGCCAGCTCAAATGCAGCTGGGATGAGGCGGCAGAGCACCTTCAAAAGGCGATGGATGCCTTCGAATCCGTGGGGGATGCTCACGGCGTCTCGGCCGTATTGAACAACCTCGGCAACATCTTTGCTGACAGGGGGGACATCCTGCAGGCACTCAAGTACTACGCCATGAGCCTGGACGCCAAAAAGGCCCTGCAGGATAAGCGCGGCGCAGCCACGACAATGGCCAATCTGGCAAGCATATACTACAGACATGGCCAGATAAACAGGGCAAAGGAGCTTTACTCACAGAGCCTGGATGCCTTTTTGGAGCTGGGGGACAAGTCTGGAGCGGCCAATTCTCTTTTGGGCCTTGGAGCCGCCTGCTCCGAGGACGGAGATCTCGAAAGGGCTGCCGACTGCTTTGAAAGTTGCATCTCGATCCAGAAAGCCCTGGAAAACCCGCAGGGCGTGGTCAATGCATTAAACAGCCTGACAGCCATTCTCCTAAAGACCGGCAAATGGCAGGATGCTGTGGAGAGATATCGAGGCGTCTTGGCAGAGCTTCGATATATGGGAGACGTTCGCTGCTCTGCAGCAGTGCTCTGCAGCATGGGAAATATTTTCACGGATAGAGGGAGCTGGGATGAGGCAGTTTGCTGCTATACGGAGAGCCTTGAGACACTGCATAGGCTTGGGGATAACTACGCAATAGCTGTAGCCCATAACAACCTGGGGAATATCAGCTATTGCCAGGGCGACTGGCTTAAGGCGATAGAGCATTACGGCCGCGGACTGGAGGGCTTCGAGCTGATCGGAGATCATAGTGGAGCGGCCTCGGTCTTAAGCAACATGGCTAGCATTTGCTACAAGAGGGGAGAGTGGTCCAGGGCCCTCGAATATTACCAAAAAAGCCTTGACCTGTTCGATGCGCTCGAAGATCTTCACGGCGTCTCCAATGTCCTGAACAATCTGGGCACATTCTACTACAGGAGAGGCGAGTGGGCTTTGGCTCTGGAGCATTTTCAAAGAGGGCTGGAGATTAACGTTCGCCGGGGGAACAAAGAGGCTGCGGCAGAAATGCAGGCGAATATCGACATGATCAGGTCCAGCCAGGGGGATGCCAAGGCATCGGTTGAGGATTATTTGAGCCAGCTGGCAGCTACCGATGAGGTGGATATGGCGGCCCGAGCTGAAATTCTGGCGGCGATTGGCGGCGTCTATGCAGACCGCTGCGAATGGAATGAGGCGATCTCCCACTATCTGGACAGCCTGTCGCTCTTCGAGCAGATGGGTGATATTTACGGCGCAGCCCAGACAGCCTTCAATATTGCCCTCATTTACAAAGACAAAGGCGAATGGAACGAGGCGCTCGAGATGTTATCCAAAAGCCTGGACTCATTCGTCCGGCTGGGTGCAGTGCCGGACATCGCCATGGTCAATATGAATCAGGGGATCGTCCTCTCAGCTCTCGGACAGGCTGGAGAGGCGGAGGAGCGATTGAACGATGCAGTTGAAATCTTAGAGTGCCTGGGGGCGATACCCGATCTTTGCGAGGTTTATATCGCCATGGCCCGCTTCAAGCTGAGGGCCGATCTGTGGGCAGAGACACAGTTCTACCTTTCAAAGGCCGACTCCTTGATCCAGAGGATAAACTTCGAGCCCATGAAGATATCCCTTTTCAGTGCCTGGGGGGAGCTCTATCTCGAAGAAGGGCTCCGCCGCGTGGCATCCGGCAATTTTAAGAGAGCGCTGGCATTCTCGCGAAAGCTCTGCAATCCTCATGAGGAGGCCAGGGCCGTTAGAAGCCTGGGAGAGGTGGCCCTGCTTTTAAAGGATTATCGCCAGGCCGGTGATAACTTCCAGCAGGCTCTGGATATATTCAATCGGCTCGGAGCCATGTACGACGTGCTCACCATCTACCACGACATGGCCCTCCTGGCCCTTGAAATGGAAGAGTACTCCAGGGCAGAGGATATCTCAATCCTTTTAGAGCGCCAGGGAACGCTTCTTTGCCATGCCGACCTCTGCATCAAGGCCCTGGTAATTCTTGCAGAATGCGAGACGCATTCCGGCAAAAGAGCGGAGGCGAGAAGGGATTACGCCAGGGCGCTTGGGACCGCACAGAGCCAGAACGGCTCGATATGTCCCAAAACGCTTCGGCTGCTCGCGAGGAGCGCAATCGATTTTCTGGGGAAAACAGCTCCTGAGAGGCACAAAAAAGAACTGGGGCTGGATATCCTGATGGCAAAGCTCGATAAAAGGGATTACGCGGGCCTTCTGGACAGCCTGTCAAGGGCGCTTTGAGGTCGGACGGTAAATCATCGCCCGCATCCCTGAGATCACTTGCCAAATAGATATATTGTTATCGATATACTACTACCGATATTCTATGATTCTATTTTACGCTATTCGCCCGACCACATGACGCTTGGGAGAAAGCTCATCTGAAGGTCAAGCTCTGCAAGGGCATGCCTTACCTCCGGCTCTCTTAGAAGGGCATCCAGCCCGTGGAGGCGCGCGACCACATCCCAGACCTTCGCATCCTTATACTCGCTTCTATATCTTACAGGAGCATAGTATATCTCAGCATTGTTCTCATCAGCCTGCACACCAAAATAATCTCTATCGAAAAAGCCCCTGAACTGGATGATGATGGGCTTGTAGATCACCTTTAAGGCAGGGACATAGTATTCCGCAAGCATCATCTGGACCATTTTGTTGTCCGTATCGGCGATCTTCAGCCTGATATATCCCTGGCCGTGGATGTAATTTGAGTAATGGACGCTGTACTTCACTCGCGAGCGGAGGTCCGTCTTCAAGGCCATTATGAACTCGCAGGTGTCCTCGGTCTCTGTCGGGTCCAGGTTGAGGAAATAGTTGATGTAGAGCACTATTCCGTTTTCAAAGGAGACCTTGACATGCGACTCGTCGGCCTCGGCCCCTTTTGAGCTGACATCCTGCACCTCCCAGCCAAAAAGCATCCTGGCCTCGTCCTTGGTGAAGCTATGAGATGCAAACTCTCTAACTTTCTCCAGAAGATCTCCCATTGTTTCCATTCAGACTAGACTAAGAACGAGAAACCGGATAAATATTATGCTGCGGGATTCTGTTGGGAGGCCGCTTTACCAGATTTTGTACAGCATCGCAATTGATGCAGCCAATGTCAGGGCGATTGTCGCCTCCATAAACCAGACGGCGCGCGGAATGTCCGATGTATCGGGCTCTTTGCCCTCATCCAAGAGCACGTAGAATCCGGGCTTATCCAGGCGAATCCCCAAAGCGCCGGCACAGGCGGACATTGGCCAGCCGGAGTTGGGGCTTGGAGTTCTTCCATGATATTTTAAAGCCGCTTTGAGCGTCTGCACTGCCTTCATGGGCCTGGCCGCGGCCATGATCAGGATGCTCAGGCGCGCGGGGATGAAGTTGGCCAGGTCATCCAGATGAGCCGGCACGAAGCCGATCTCCTTTAGCCCCTTGGTCTTGTAGCCGAGCATCGAATCCATGGTGCTCATGGCCTTGAAGGCAAGAGCCGCCTCCAGGCCGAGGCCTAAAGGCGAGAAGAGAATATAATAGAACATGGGCGAGAGAATGGAGTCCACATAGTTCTCGGACAGCGACTCGATTACGGCCGAGGCCGCCTGTGCCCGCGAGAGGCCGGCCGTATCGCGACCGACAAGCGCGGGAAGCATCTTTTTCGCCTCCTCCATGTCCCGTTCGATCATCCTGCCGATGTCCAGGGATATTTGCAGAAGACACCTCATCGCGAAGGTAGACTTGAGCAGATAGGCCGAAACGAGAACGCCAAGCACAGGAACGAGGCTTGCGGCACTTACCAGAAAATGGCCTGCAAGCACTGTAGCGATTATTACGGCCAGAGCAAGGATGGCACCCCAAAGGCGCGTGGGCCTCACTCGGGCGCGCAGGAAGGAGATCATGCTGCCAATCCACACCACCGGATGGACCCTCGCAGGAGGCTCCCCGAATATTATGTCCAGCGCACAGGCCAAAAGGAAGATTGTGAGAGCCTCGGGTATCACAGTCACAGCAACCGCTCCAGCCTCGCCCAAACGCTCGACAGGGCCTCGCCTCTCATGAGCGCATCCAGAACCATTGCCGCGACATCAGGACGGTGAATGATTGTGCATGAGCTGCATGACCACACGCCGTCCTTATCCCGCCCTCCGGTTCTCGAATCCCCGCAAGGGTAAAAGGGGCAAAAGCACAGGGAACAGTCCTGCTCAAGAGAATGACAGGGAAATCTCTCGCAGTTCAGCCTCTGCATTTAAGCCTCATTTTAAAGCCCTCTCCAGGGCGGCTATGAGCCGCTCGTTCTCGTTTCTGTTTCGAACAGCCACCCTTATGTATCTCTTTTCAAGCCCGAAGGACTGACAGTCCCTGACCAGCACTCCCTCGCGAGCCGTTCGTCTCGCCAGCTCATCGGAGTCCAGGCCGGACGAGGCGATGTCCACCAGGATGAAGTTCACGCGGCTGTCCAGAGGCCTGAGGCCCATAGCCTTCAGGGCTGAGGTGAGCCAGGTCAGCTCCTCTGCAATCAGCGCCCTCGACCTTTCCAGGAACTCCTCCTGGCCCAGGAGATAGGCACCGGCTGCGGCTGCTATGGAGCCGATGGACCAGGGGATTCTGGCCCGGTCCATGATTTCGGCTAAAAGGGGATTTGCCACCCCGAAGCCAAGCCGCAGGCCAGGGACTCCGAATGACTTGGTCAGCGACCTCATGACGAACAGGTATTCCCTGGAGGGCGCAAGCTGCGCCACGCTCTGATTCGGGTCGGACAGCTCAATGAAAGCCTCGTCCACCAGAAGAAATGTCTCGCTTTCCTCGCAGCGATTGGCAAGAGCCACTACTGACTCCTTTGGCAGAAGGGCCCCTGTCGGATTATTCGGATTGCAGATGAAGACGGCGTTTGCCTCCGACAGGTCGAGATCGCTAAAAAGGGGCGCGCAGCCGGGTCCGATCGCGACCCGCCGAACGCGGCCTCCCGCCAGCAGGGATTGATTTTCGTACTCGCCGAACGTCGGCTTAGGAATCACGGCCAGCCCGCCGTCTCCCAGCGTTGCTTCCGCGAAGAGCCTGATCAGCTCCGAGGAGCCGTTTCCCGGAACTATGCTTTCTGGAGCAACTCCGACAAAGCGGGCCGCAGCCTGACGAAACTCGATATATCTGTTATCTGGATAGTATCCTATTTTCTCCAGCTCCGCTAGGACCAGGGATTCCAGTGGCGGCGATCCCAGGGGATTGATATTTGCGGAAAAGTCCAGCGGAGCGAGCCCTTTGGATGCCTCCTCTCTGAACTTGCCTCCGTGCGAACAGACCCCTGCCGACGCGAAGCTTCTTTTAATGCGGTCGATCATGAGACGTCAGGCCCATCATTCGTGCTCTCATTTCAACTTAGCGACAGGCAATCTTCCATTAACGATCGTGACGAGATCCGCGCACGGCTGGCCTTGAAACGATTTATAGATATATCTACATGAAATGGAGAAGGATACGGACTTTTTTATATTAACCGGTATCCGAAAGTGTTTTATGTATTTTCAGCCAACGGAGCGGCGTATATAAACGTAAAAGAGGAGGCCAAGAACCCGATGGTAACAACCAAGGGCAGCTTTGCTGTTGAGGACATGAAGAACGTTCAGATCAACATCGGAGCTGTCGTTAAAGAGGAAGAGGAATGGGACCAGCCGATGGGACCGTTCCCCAAGCCAAATGTCGCCACGCTCCGCGATTGGGATTTTAAGATATGCAACAGATACAAGGTCATGTACTCGCCTGCCGACGATACATGTACACTGTGTACCTATGGACCCTGCGATCTTACCGGCAATATAAAGGGTGCATGCGGCATTGATATGGCCGGATACTCCGGCAAGATCGTTCTTGTCGCTGTTCTTATGGGAACCTGTGCCCACACCGCCCACGGCAGACACCTGTACCACTGGTGCCTGGATAAGTTCGGAGACATGAAGTTCGACATGGGCGATGAGATTCTCGTTGATGCACCCCTGACCCAGACAATTCTAGGCATCAGGCCCAAATCCCTCAAGGATTACGGCGAGGCCCTTGAGTACTGCGAGGAGCAGATCGTCCAGCTGCTGGCCGCCACCCACACTGGCCAGGAAGGCTACTGGATGGACTTCGAGTCCAAGTCCCTGCATGCAGGAATGATCGATTCCCTCGGCAAGGAGATCTGCGATATGCTGCAGACTGTTGCCTATGACATGCCCCGCGGCGCAGCCGATGCTCCGCTGGTAGAGATCGGCATGGGAACCCTGGACCAGAACAAGGGCGTGCTCATAGCCTACGGCCACAACCTGGCAGCAGGAGCCGAGGCCATGATCTACACCGAGAACAACAACCTCTGGGAGAAGGTAGATATCGGTGGCGTTTGCTGTACCGCCATAGACCTTACCAGGATTACCGAGACAGGAAGAGAGTCCAAGATCCCCAAGAACCTGGGACCCAAGGCCAAGGTAGCCGGCGCAATGGGCTGGTGGAGAAAGATGGTCCGCTCCGGAATCATGGACACCGTGATGGTGGACGAGCAGTGCGTTTACTGCGACGTTCTCGACGATTGCAAGGAGCGCCACATACCAGTCATCGCCACCAACGACAAGATCATGCTCGGGCTGCCCGACAGGACCAACGACCCAGCCGATGCAATCGTTGAAGACCTGGTCAGCTTCAAGATGCCCGGCGTCGCAGTTCTCGATCCCGTGAAGGCCGGCGAAGTGGCCATCAGGACGACCATTGCAGTCAAGCCCAAGCGCGCGCAGTTCAAGCAGGAGAGCGTCCTCACCGAGGAGCAGTTCAAGGAATACCTTGAGAAGTGTACTGGATGCAACCAGTGCGCCTTTGTCTGCCCGCCCCACACCACAATCAGCGAGCTGATCGAGGAGGCCAAGAAGGGCAACTTAGAGCCGTTCTCGTCCACGTACGAGATCTGCGTCGGCTGTGCCAGGTGCGAGCAGGTCTGCCCGCAGAGCATACCGGTGCTCAAGCTCTACGAGTACGCCAACCGCGCGTATGTAAAGAACCAGAAGTTCAAGATGAGAGCAGGACGCGGCCCCGTGCGCGATACTGAGATCAGAAAGGTAGGCGCGCCGCTTGTTCTCGGCACAATTCCCGGAGTCATCGCACTTGTCGGATGCAGCAACTACCCCAAGGGCACCAAGGAATGCTACGACATCGCCAAGGAGTTCGTGGACAGGGGCTACATCGTGGTCGCCACTGGCTGCATGGCCATGGATATGTCCCTCTACAAGGACGCCGACGGCAAGACCATCTGGGAGCAGTACGGCGGAGCCTTCGACGGCAGAAATATCTGCAACATCGGCTCCTGCGTGGCCAACGCCCACATCCACGGCGCAGCCATCAAGGTCGCAACCATCTTCGCCCATAGGAACCACAGGGCAAACTACGACGACATAGCAGACTACGTCCTCTCAAAGGTAGGAGCCTGCGGAGTTGCCTGGGGAGCATACTCACAGAAGGCAGCATCCATCGCCACCGGCGTTAACCGCCTGGGAATCCCAGTGGTAGTTCAGCCATCCTCCGTAATATACAGGAGGACGTTCATGGGCAGGGCGGATAAGCCCGAGGACTGGAAGGTCATCGATGCTCGCGACGGCAGCATTCAGCAGATAGAGCCTGCACCCGAGGCCATGCTCTATATAGCTGAGACCAAGGAAGAGGCAATGCTGGAAATGGCAAAGCTCTGCTTCAGGCCCTCTGATAACGCTATGGGTAGAGGCATCAAGCTGACCCACTACTGCGACATCTCCATGAAGTACTTCGGCAAACTGCCCGACGACTGGCATCTCTTCGTCCGCGATGTCAAGGATCTGCCTCTGACATTCCAGCAGCAGATGATGAAGGAGCTCGAGGAGAAGCACGGCTGGCAGATTGACTGGAAGGCCAAGAAGTTCATCTCAGGCCCACTCAGGCCCGCTGATGTGAGCTTCGATCCGACCAACCTCCCGAGGAAGATAAGGACGAAGAAGTGAGGATAAGGAGGAGATAGAAAATGGCTGCTGAAGCAAAACCCAAGGGTGTCGACACCACAAAGAACCCAGTTCCCTTTGAGATGGCCCAGATCCCTGGGCCGGAGATGGCCAAGACCTATATGCCGAAGGTCATGGGCGCCATAATCAAGAAGGCCAAGAGGCCTCTGCTCGTGGTAGGTGCAGAGCTCTTCGACGATCCAGTGATGTTCGATAAGGTGATTGAGATCGGCAAGATGGGAATACCCATCGCCGCCACCGCGCACAGCGTTAAGGGCTTTGTAGATAGAGGCTACCTGAATAACGTCTATCAGATCGGACTGCATCCCCTGACCAACTACCTCAGGTTCCCCGACTGGAAAGGCCTGGACGGGCAGGGCCAGTACGATGTCGTTATATTCATGGGCATCTACTACAAGTTCGCCAACGGCATGTTCTCAACGCTCAAGCACTTCAATCGAGATATCAAGCGCATATCCATTGACAGGTACTACCATGTCAATGCGAACATGACATTCGGGAACATGGCCTTCAACATCGACGACTACCATGCAGCAATGGACGAACTAATTGCAGCAATGAGGAAATGAAGTTCATCTCATAACAGAAGAGGTGTATTAATGGCAGATGTAAAGTTGGACATATCTCCCATGTATGAGGGAGAGCGCATCAGAAAGGACGACCTATGGGTAGAGCTTGGAGGCCCCAAGGCAGACGGATTCGAGCTGTCCCTGGCCACACCCATGGACCAGATACAGGATGGAAAGGTCACAGTTATCGGGCCCGACCTCAAGGACGTCAAGGAGGGCTCCACAATCCCCTTCGGCATGATCTTCAAGGTCGGCGGCGAGAAGATCGAGAAGGACCTGGAATCAATCATCGAGAGGCGCAACCACGCCCTGCTCTCCTACATCAGCGGGCTCATGCACCTAAACCAGAGGTATGATATCTGGATGAGGGCCGGCAAGGGACTGCAGAAGAAGGGAGTCACCTCCTGGGTAGAGGTATTTACTCCGGTCATTGAGCTGTACAAGGCCGAGATGCCCTTCATCGAGAAGATGGAGATCACCATCGTCACAGATCCTGCAAAGGTCAAAGAAGAGCTGGCCAACGCCATGAAGGTCTACCAGGCCCGCGACGACCGCGCCAAGGGACTGCACGATGAGGATGTCGATGTCTTCTACGGATGCACCCTCTGCCAGGCATTTGCCCCCACATCAGCCTGTGTGGTCACACCCGACAGGCCATCCCTGTGCGGAGCTATCACCTGGTTCGACGGCCGCGCAGCAGCAAAGGTGGACCCTGAGGGACCCCAGTTCCCCATACCGAAGACAGGCCTCAAGGACGCCATCGCCGGCGAGTATGAGCCCATCAACGAGATGGCAGAGAAGAGGTCCGGCGGCGAGTACTCGGTCATGAAGCTGTACACGTTCTTCGATGCACCCCACACATCCTGCGGCTGCTTCGAGACGATTGGCTTCTACATGCCAGAGGTTGACGGAATCGGCCTTGCCGACCGCGACTTCAAGGGTGCAACCCCCAACGGTCTGCCCTTCTCCACAATGGCCGGCCAGACAGGTGGCGGCAAGCAGGTCGTAGGATTCCTCGGCATGGGTATCCTGTACTACTTCTCCACCAAGTTCCTCCAGGCCGACGGCGGCTGGAGAAGGATCGTCTGGATGTCCAAGAACCTCAAAGAGAGGGTAAAGGCAGGCATCGATGCAGACATGATGAGCAAGATCGCAACTGAGGACGATGCCAAGGACATCCCAGCCCTCAAGGCATTCCTGCTGAAGGTCGACCACCCAGTGGTCAACGGCGTCACCAGGAAAGTCGATAATACCAAGATCACCGAGGGATGGAAGCTCGACGAGGTCACAGACGAGCACAAGGAGAAGGTCATCGCCTATATCGAGAAGACCGGCGGAGACATCAACATTGACACCGTCAAGTCAGAGCTCGGCCTCACTGAGGGCCAGTTCATGCAGGTCATAGAGGCCCTGCAGGCTGACGGCGTGCTCGAGTGAGCAAAAAGCAAAGATTCAGGAGGGTTTGAAAACATGCAGCTAAAACTTAAACCCAAGGCCCCGGCAGCAGCGGCACCCGCCGCTGCTCCCGCAGCAGGCGCAGCCCCGGCAGCAGCACCCATGATGGCCGCAGGCAGTGCCGGCGGAATCAAGCTGGTGCTAAAGGACGCAAAGATCAGCATAGATAAGGTGACGCTCGCTAAGTAGAGGTCGCCTTCATCTCTCTTTTTCCAGGAGAAGATGAGACCCAGCTTTGCGAGTATGATTATCTTAATATAAAGTGAGGGAGATATAATGCAATTAAAACTTAAGCCTAAAGCCCCAGCAGCGGCCGCACCAGCTGCGGCAGGTGCAACGCCCGCAGCAGCAGCCCCCATGATGGCCGCAGGCGGAGCAGGCGGCATAACCCTGGAACTCCGGGGCGCAACCGTTCACATAGCTGAAGTGGTAATCAAGCCACAGATAAAGAAGTAAGGAAGGCTAAACCTTGGGGAAAGTAGTAGCGATAACTGGAAAGGGCGGCACAGGCAAAACAGCCGTGACCGCTATGCTCATCAGATACCTGGTGAAGACACCGGGCAAAAAGTACCGAATCCTTGCCATAGACGCCGATCCTGATGCCAACCTGGCTGATGCTTTGGGCGTCAAGGTGGGAAAGACCATCGGGGACATGCGGGAGTTCATGCAGCAATCCAGGTACACCACGCCCCCCGACACGGATAAACAGGTTCTTTTCGAATCCAAGCTCTTTGAGATCATGATCGAGGAGGATGGATACGATCTCCTGGTCATGGGCAAACCCGAAGGCTCGGGATGCTACTGTTTTGTAAACAATCTCCTGCGCGGCATCATGGATAGGACCGTGAACGACTACGATCTGACCATTATTGACACTGCCGCTGGACTTGAGCACTTCAGCAGGAAGACCATACCCGACTTGGACAATATTATCGTGGTAACAGATGAGTCCCGCCGGGGGCTGACGACGGCCGAACGAATCAGAGATCTGGCCGGAGAGATTGAGCTTCGATACAAGGATCTGTACGTGATCGTGAACAAGGTCACCCCAGAAAGGAAAGACAAGGTGCTGGAGACCGCATCAGGCCTGGGCTTAAAGGTTATCGGCACTATTCCCTACGACGAGAGTTTAGCCAAATTCGATTTAGTGGGAGATCCGTTGATGGGCCTGCCCGACGACTCGCCAGCCGTAATGGAAATGAACCGGGTCGTCCAGGGATTGGGCCTTTAAGGGTGATTTGAATGGCAGGAAAGATCACATTATCTGACCTGAACAAGACATTATCTGAGATGAATGTTCAGTCCCTCGAGGGTATAAAGATCGAGGGCGATATAGAGATTGAAATAGACGCAGGAGCAGGCGGCGTTGGCCCGCTGTTTGCCTACTACTTCGGCCAGGAGGCGGCCCAGATCGCCATGCAGCTTATCAAGTTTGCCAAGGCTGTCGGCTATCCGGTAGATTCGCTGCTTGCGCCCGTGGCAGTAGCCCAGGCAGTAGCACCAGCCCCCGCAGGAATGGTTGCAGCCGCAGCCGCTGCTGAGCCCGCCTTCAAGGTGGCAGCAGCGCTCGCCAGCGCCAAGTTCTCTGTAGGCGTTGACAAGACCTGGAAGCATCCTATTCAGGAGGTCACAATCGGAGCCACCAAGGCTGACGGCGGAAGCCGCGGCAAAGTTATGAAGCTCGGCGGCGAGAAGGCAATGCCTTTCTTCCCGGATGCTGCCATGCCCCATGCTCCTAAGATCACCATGGACGTCTTCGACATGCCGATTGGCATGGCAAAGGCCGTCAAGATGCACTATGAGGATGTCATCAACAGCCCCGGCGAATGGGCCAAGAAGGCTGTCAAGCAGTTCGGCGCAGATCTCGTAACAGTTCACCTGATCAGCACCGACCCGCTCCTGAAGGACACCTCCGCCCAGGATGCCGTCAAGACCGTTGAAGAGGTTCTGCAGGCTGTGGACGTTCCCATCTGTATCGGCGGTTCCGGCAACCCGGAGAAGGACCCTGTAGTGCTCTCCAAGGCCGCAGAGGTGGCCCAGGGCGAGCGCGTTCTCATTGCATCCGCCAACCTGAACATGGACTGGGAGAAGATCGGCAAGGCCTGTGTGGACAACGGACATGTATGCCTGGCCTGGACACAGCTGGAGATCAACTCACAAAAGGAGCTCAACAGGAAGCTCATGAAGGTCGCCGGCGTCCCGCGCGAGTCCATAGTCATGGACCCGACAACAGCAGCACTCGCTTACGGCCTGGACTTCGCCTACTCCAACATGGAGAGAATAAGGCTTGGCGCTCTCAAGGGCGACGACGAGCTGACATTCCCAATGTCCTCCGGCACGACCAACGCCTGGGGCGTCAGGGAGTCCTGGATGGTCCGCTCACCCAACAAGGACGACTCCGACTGGGGAGACAGGATGCTCCGCGGCCCAATATGGGAGATTATCACCGGATTCTCTCTGGCAATGGCTGGTGTCGACATCTTCATGATGATGCATCCGCTGGCTGTCGCATATGTACATGAGATCACCCAGTCCCTGATGGGAAGGATCGAGGCCAAGACGCCCGATACCAATGCCTGGCTCAAGATGGGGGTGTGAGGAAAATGAAGGAAACTAGCCCGCTTAACCTTTACAAGCAGCTTCCCCAGACCAACTGCAAGGAATGCGGCGAGCAGACCTGCATGGCATTTGCAGCAGGCCTGATTGCCAGGACGAGGACAGTGGATGACTGCAAGCCGCTGCTGAAAGAGAAGAAGTACGCCAAGAAGCTTGATGCCTTAAGGACAATCGTCGCCCCTGAGCTCAAGATGGTCGTCATAGGCACAGGCGAGAAGGCCATGAAGGTCGGCGGAGAGGACGTAATGTACCGCCATCAGATGACCTTCTTCAACAAGCCTCCATTCGCCTACGATGTGGCCGACAACATGGAAGAGGCCAAGCTCATTGAGCGCGTGAAGAAGATCTCCACCTGGCGCAAGTTCTACATCGGCAAGTGGCAGGGCGTTGAGATGATTGCCGTGCGGTCAGTGACCGACGATCCGGCCAAGTTCGCGGCTGCTGTCAAGACAGTCATGGCCAACTCGAACTTCCCGCTCATCCTCTGCTCCTTCAACCCCGCCGTCTTAAAGGCAGGACTTGAGGTAGCAGCCAAGGCGAGGCCCCTTATCTATGCAGCCACGAAGGATAACTGGAAGGAGGTCGCTCAGCTGGCCAACGATTACAAGGTGCCCGTGACTTTGAGCGTGCCCTTCGATCTGGACGGCCTGAAGTCAATGGCTACCACCTTTGCCAGCATGGGCTTAACCGATCTCGTCCTTGATCCCGGAACCGCCGCGAACGGCAAATTGCTCCAGCAGACGATGCTCAACTTCATCAACCTGAGGAGAGCAGCTGTTGAAGAGGCCCAGAGGGATATCGCCTATCCAGTCATGGCGCTGCCAATCAACGCTTGGCTGACCACCAATGACCCGGTCCGCGCTGCCTACTGGGAGTCTGTGCTTACCGCTGCATTCGTCATCCGCGGCGGAGCTATCATGATCAAGCACTCCCTCGAGGCCCACAGCATGATGCCTGATATGCACCTCCGGTTCAACATCTATACTGACCCGAGGACGCCCGTACAGGTCAAGCCCGGCATATACAAGGTCGGCACCCCCGGACCCGAGTCGCCAGTGTTCCTGACCACCAACTTCGCCCTGACCTACTACACGGTCGAGTCGGATATCGCCTCCAACGGCATCGATGCCTATATTATCGCCATCAACACAGACGGCATCGGCGTTCAGGCATCTGTGGCCGGCGGCCAGCTGACCCCAGCCAAGATCCAGGACTCCTTCAACGAGGCAGGCTTCGATTGGAAGGGCCAGAAGTTCCCGGCAATCGTTCTGCCCGGAATGGCTGCCAAGTTCTCCGGCGAGCTCGAGGACCTCTTCGCAGGCAAGGCCAAGATCATGGTCGGGCCCGAGGACTCCGGACGCATCGTCGGCTGGATGAAGGACATGTGGCCACCCAAGTAAACGAACCTGAACAAACGGAGAATGTGTGCCCTCAACTGGGCACATAAACCCCTATTTTATTTTCGCTTATTTAAAAAATGACCGGAAAGGTCAGGAGGTTCGACAATTTATGTTCCTAAAAAAATCAACATTGACCATCGCCATGACTGCACTGCTCACCCTCCTCGCCCTCGATGCCTGTGCCCAGTGGTCTCCCGGAGGCACTGTTGTGTACATGGGAGATCTGAACTTAGCAGGCAGTTTTGGAACCAGTGGAGGAGGGACTTATGCCATCGGTGGCTCAGGCGTCCTGGGCGGTCCGGGAAGCTCGGCAGCAAATGATGTATCAGCGAATGGATCATACCTGAACGACACGCCCTTGAACAACACACCCTTGAACAACACATCCATGAATAATACATCACTAAATGATTCGTCCATAGACAATGCTTCTGCAAATAGTGCACCCATGAATGCCGCAACCCTGGATGAGCAACGAAAGATTGCAGTAATGGATCTATCAGGCTACGCTAAAAATAGAGTTGAAGGCAATCTGGCAGGATACACGAACATCATGTATCCCATCGCTGGGTTAAGCACGGTCTCTACTGCTGGCGGCGGAGGCGGCGGCGGTTGCGGCTGTGGATAGCCGCTTACAGTTTTTATAGGCAGGTGGCAATTCTGGAGGCAAAAATGATACATCTTCGAAGCGATAGGTTTATATCCATCCGATTATCTTGACTATGTTAATATTTCGATGCCGTTTTTAAGCGACATTGTTGTAGGCAAACATGAAAAACAACTTAGATATGGTCATTTCACGTCGCAAAGAGCTTTTGGAGATCATTGCGGCGGCGGCCGATGAAATAGCGTCAATAGATCGCTGTTTACCAATTTTGTACAGTCAAGCACTGGAGACCGATCTTCTCCAGGCTGAAAAAAACGCGCTGGCTTAAAACCGCTAGCGTCAAAATTTCCATCCAATTTTGATTATAATTTCTATAATGCCCTATAAAGCCCGATCTCACACCGTGATGAATGTACATAAGGACCCGGAAAGATATCGCTTGAGGGTTGTTGGATGGCTAGGCAGGAAGCGAGAATATCATGGTGGATGTAAAGGAGGGGCGAAGAGACAAATTTTTCATATGGCGCGATCTATATCTTATCCATTCGCCGTAATTATTAGTATCCTATCTAAATTATTAATAACGACGATAAATTTCTGTAAGCATTTGGTTACTGAATAAAAATTCTCGCCCAAGTCCTAGAAATTCCTAGTTTCTACCTTCTAAAACCTTATGAAATTGGCAAGCCATATCTCCAAGTGTGAAATGGTTCAGCCTGAACGCCTTCATGTTCTTCTTTCGCTGATGCCAGTCCACGGCAAAGTGAGGGTCATTCCTGGCAATATCCGCAAGCTGGCTTACCCTGCGATGGCTTAGGCCTAGAAGCAGCGTTCGTACTCTTGGTCCTGGCGGGCTTCAAGAGCAGATACCTTACCACGAAGCTGTTGAATCTCGTGTAGAAGCGATTGGAGGACATCGATAAGGACCACTACCACATGATCCTCTAGCATGAAGTTGCCGCAAAAAAGATTGACCAGGATTACGGCCTTTCTCCATCTCTGCAGCACCTAGCAGCGCGTCCCTACAGCCCTTCGCTCCCCCTGGCGGCTTATTCTGGAGTACATGGCCTAAGCCTCATTGATGTGGGAAAGTGCGCCCTCTAACTTGCGGACCTTATCGATATTTCCAAGCTCGCGATATTCCTTGATCCTTCTTAAGATGAGGCTGTTGAGGCTCATTTGGCCCTCCCAAACTTCTGCAGGGCAAGATAAACTGTTTTAATCTTCGATAAGATTCTCTCTATAATAAATAATCTTAGTAAATTTTGTTAATAATTTCAGATTAGGAACTTTGGATAGCATTTAAACCTATGATGGGCCTGTCCCAGGTTGCGGCTTCTATTGCACGCCTTATACTATGCGAAAACTCCCTCAGATGCTTTTCAGGAGGCCTTCTAGCAATCGTCGCCAAGTATTCCAGGCGTCCTTAAGGATTTGGATTGGGAGGATATTCGTCGCGCATGCTCAGATAGTCGGATATGATCACATGCGCACATAATCCTCCGCATATCCATTCCCGCAATTAGGCACAATTCAACTGATGGTAGGGCTTGAAGCTAGCCTTTATAGCTCCGCGAAGCTAAACCTTGTCTTGAAAAGACTGAAGTTACTTTTACTAGCAAAAATTAAGCCGAGTTCCCAACCTGAGCATACAATTACCAAGTAGTTTAATAGTTATTTCATCTGAGAATCTCACGGGGATTCTCGCTTTCTCCGATGTTTTTTCCCCAAAGGATCATTCTGGCTCCTCCTTCAAACAGGTGAGAAATGTTTCTAAATACTCGGATAAAAACAAAAAGAGCGAGAGAACATCTCTCGCCTCAATTCTTGCCGTTATGTCCGATATTGCCTAATTCGAATTCTATTGCAGGGCAGGCCTTAAACGCTGGAGATGATGGAGGAGTTCTGTACCAGGAGTCCGCCGGTTATGCTGTTATCCTCGTTGTTGAGAACGATATTCTGGTAAACCTCGTTATTGCAGCCCGTGCTCTCTGCTATCTCCTCGATGCTCTGGAGCGCAGTAGCGCCGGTCAGGCAGTTATCATCGGAATAGGCTTCTGCCAATTGATGAACACTGCTATCGCTTCCTATAATAGCTGCCGCGAGGTTGTTGCATTGCATCATAGCGGACATTGTAAGGCTATTGTATCGAGCATACTGGAGAGAATATTGGCTGACAGCATTGGCGCAGCCGCTGGAGCTGGAATCTATTTCTGTCTCCTGCGCAATCGCAGAGTTGACCAGGCAGTTATACCCTACCTTCTGATCAACTATGCTCGTTCCGCGAGATGCAACATCGGATAGCTGCATTATGCTGCTTCCAGTAGCAGTATTGTAGCTGGCGCATGCATCTGTGATTTGGTTGACGCTGCTGGTAGCAGTCTGTTTGGCTGCCTGGGTCAGATCACTGTTAGTGAAGCTGTTTTCAACTGCGTAGAGCCAAATATCCTGATTTATGGTTCTATCGCAGCCTGTCGTAGTAGCAACCTGCGTCCCTATTTGGGCAAATGTTGTGCCATCGTCAGTTCCGGATTCGGTGAGACAGTTATCGTTGGCATACAGCTCTTGATATTGATTTGCTGCAATATTATTGCCGACTACGTCTGATGTGGAGGATGCTACTTGTGCAAGGGTTATGTCACCTGTTATACTGTTACCAATAGCCTCCATACAGACCTCAGTGCTCAAAGAAATTTCGTTGCCTTCGGCCGCTGCTGCAGCCGATACTAATAGCACCATGCCAATAGCAAGTGCTAAAAAACTTCTCATGTTAACTTGCCTCCTTTATAAGCATTTCACAAGGGGGAACCCCTTAGAAAATGCTAAAGGTAAATGAAGCTTGCTTCTTTAATAAAATTGGTTGAAGCTCGATTAAGGATATTAATTCAATATAAAATTTAAGGCGATATGGACTGTTATAGAATTGCTTAATGAACATCTAGGCATTTTAAAGCTAAAAAAAGTACACTTTCAGGAAGGAAACATTTGAGGATGGTTAAAAGAACCTTCAGATGGGAATTTTAGCCGGGAGCAGACCATTCCATTGCATGCGTCAAATGTGATTCACCTATAGCAAGCCTTTTCTATATATTTCGATATCCCAGTTAGCCATGAGAAAAATAATGTCATGCTTGTTTTTGCTTTCCCTATTGATGATGTCTCAGGCGCAGGGTAATATGATTCGCGAGCCAACTAACGATACTGCCAATGCAACAGCATTCCAAAATTCAACAAATCTGAATGCATCTGTAAAGTTAACAGCATTAAGCCTATTTGATGCGGTCGTAGAGGATGCGATGAAGGATTTCAGTAAAGCCGCCGCTATGAGTACAGAGGATCTTGAACTGGCCCGCGAACAGCTGAGGGGCGATAGTTTCTCGCCATTTGCAGACTTTCAAAACGGCGGCGATCGGCAGTAAGCCAAAAAAGTCAAGATCGCCCTTTCTGCGGCTCTGCTGATTCTAATGATGGCAGCACCAGGCCTTGTTGCTGCGGGGGCAAAGAGAATAAAACCAGAGAATAAAATCTGGTAGTCTACCCCAATTAGATTTATATACTACCATTTAGCGAATAATGCATTGGG
>CAZHNU010000003.1:0-11951 GCA_964534145.1 uncultured Methanotrichaceae archaeon
AACCTGCCGTGAATAAGTCGGATGCAGCATAGCTTTTGCGGTAATGAAAAAAAGCCGCAGATATCGCCAGGCCAGCGGACGCCCTCCCCTGGGGTGCGGGGGTAGCCCGCGCAGCGATTGAGCGGGTCCCAGTCCCACTCGCGCGAGAACAAAGCAACGCGCGGTGTCTCAGAAAAATGGTGATAGAGTCCTAGAGCAACTACCAATTGCTAGCACGCGCGGCGACTTAGCGGGCCATAACCTCACTTGCGCGGAGCCCCAAAAGAGCAGGGGCGAGGCAATGAGATAATTATCAAACCTTTGGATTTAAAAAATAAAAATTCCCCAAGACCATATCCTTTAAACCAGGGTCCTGTTAAAGAAGCTCGCCATCTGCCAGAAGGCATCTTTTGCTGGGAAGCTCTGCGAGAGTTGGCCGTCATCATCGACCATGAAGCCGTGGGGCTCTCCCTGATATACCTTCATCTCGAAATACTTATCTGCCTCATCCAGAGCTGCTCCGTACCTGTAAATATCGGAGATGTTGCTGGCCTGATCCCTGGTTCCGTGGATTATGAGCATGGGCACGTCCAGCTGATCGATGAAATCCACGGGCATGGACTCGTTGCCGGAGCTGCGATATGGGAATCCATACCAGGCAACTCCCGATTTGAACTCGTCCATCTGCGGCAGTAGAAGCATTGTATAATATCCCCCAATGCAAAAGCCCGTGAGACCTATGTTCTCAGGATCGACATCATCTCTATCCATCAGGTAGGCAACGGAATCGGAGACCAGATGCATAACCACATCGCTTTCCGGCGTGCGGTTGAAGGTCTGCCACTCTGGGGCGACGACCACAAAGCCTTCCGAGGCCAGGCTATCTGCCATTGTCCTGTATCCGGGATCAAGGCCGTTGATTGAGTGGATCATAACCACTGCAGGCCAGCTCCCCTCTTCCAGAGGCGAAGCTGCATATGCAGGGTACGTCTCTCCACCGCTTGAAATCTGGATGGTTTCGTTCTCGCTTTGCATTGCTGTTTCGTTCATTTCAACACAGCCTGCGATCCCCGCAAGGGCGATCATGAGCAGGCACACGATCATTTTTTTCATCTACTTATCACCCACTATTACTGTTAACAAACACTGTTACTGTTAACAAACACTGTTACTGTTAACAAGCTGCTCTCGCATTGTTACTGCTAACCAGTTACTCTTGCCAATTTACAGGAGTAAAACTAATACCACTATAAATACTACTATATTTCAGTCATTTTATAATATCCTCGATAAATTATGGATTTCCTAAAGGCGAATGTCCACAAGCAAAAGCTCTGCATCTCCGCCTCCCTTTATATCAAATTCCGGCTCATTTTTCTCCACGCTTTTTTGCTCCACTGAAGGAGGCAGACCTTTTGCTGAGGGAGTAAACCACATCTGTATGAGGCGCATGGGCCTATCCGGCAAGCTGTTGATCTCTGAATGCCACATGCCTCTGCCTACTGTCGTATGCTGGACCCATCCTTTCTTTAAAATCCCGCCCATCCCCAGCTCGTCCGCATGCTTGAACTCGCCCTCCACGCAATATGTTACGACCTCGTTATCTTTATGGGGATGCAGCGGCCAGACTGCTCCGGGCGACAGAGGCGACAGAGTATCGTCGTTGAATACTCTGAGCATGCCAAAGCGCAAAAAATCCGGATCATAATAGTCGCCGAATCTGAAATGCCATCTTCCTTGAAAGGTTCCGCTCTGGATCATGCCGCTCGCTTTATGAATGCTCTCCGGCCTTCTTAAAAGAATCATCCATATCTATATAAACTTTATAAGATTTAAGAATTTCTAATAATTTTGACGTATTAAAAGGAGTATAAATAAAAAGAGTCGAAAAGGAAGGCGGCAATGGCTTGCATATATTGCGATAGCCATGCCATGAACCTGAGCTGACCTGAGATATTGAGTGGCGAAGCCTATGATATAGGCGCGGCTGCCGGGGAGGCTTTTGCTGCAGGAAATTTCTTTTTTGGCAGTACAGCTCACATTCGAAGTCACCTCCGTTTGGCAGCTGCAGCCTCTATGCTTCGCCTCTGTGCCTTGCTCTACCTCTCAACCGTCAGATGCTCTGATATCCCTTCGACCATCAGCTCAGCAGGCCTGATTGGAAGGACCTTCCTTTCGGACCGCCTCATAACTGTGAGGGTTGAATCTCGATCGATCTTGTCCTCTGTCAGCACCCTGTGCAGGTCGTCGCCGTCAGCAATCTCCTGATCCCCGAAGGCCACAATCACATCTCCCCTTGCAAGGCCGCATTTCTCGGCAGGGCTGTTGTCTCCTACATGGATCACGAGCACACCCTTATTCACCGACAGGTCCCAGGACTTGATCAGATGGCTATCGGCCGATAGGTCGAATCCGGCAACGCCGATGCAGCTGCGCCTGATTCTTCCGTCCCTGATCAGCCTTTCTGCAACATACCGGGCAATGTGCGAGGGAATGGCGAAGCATATGCCCTGGGCCGGGTAGATTATGGCAGTGTTCACGCCGATGACCTCTCCACGAGAGGTGACCAGGGGCCCACCGGAGTTGCCGGGATTTAAAGCTGCATCGGTCTGAATTATGCCGTCGACAAGCCTGCCCGAGTCGGTCCGAAGAGACCTTCCAAGAGCGCTGACAACGCCGGTTGTAATCGTGCACTGGAATCCGTATGGGTT
Organism: uncultured Methanotrichaceae archaeon; assembly: GCA_964534145.1. Taxonomy (GTDB): domain Archaea; phylum Halobacteriota; class Methanosarcinia; order Methanotrichales; family Methanotrichaceae; genus CAWJYS01. The sequence goes on from CAZHNU010000003.1 coordinate 2,691, forward strand.
TCCAATGGCGATTACCAGCTGGCCGGCTTTGATGGACTTCGAGTCTCCAAAGCTAACAGGCGTAAGTCCGGACGCATCCGCTTTAATCACCGCCAGATCCGTATATGGATCATCTCCGATGATTTTTGCAGGCAGCTTTCGGCCGTCTTGAAGCGTCACCTCGATGCCGGAGGCGTTTCGCACCACATGGCTGTTTGTGAGCATAAAGCCGTCGGGGGTGAAGATGAAGCCGGAACCGCAGCCTTTAGCCTCCCGGCCGGCGTTCAGCCTGCGGGACCCCATATTTATCTTATGCACTACCTCGACGTTCACGACAGATGGGCCGAGCTTCTCTGCAGCCCCGATGACTGCCCTTGAGTAGGCATCGAGGATCTCGTCATCGGAGGGCATGACTATTTCAGGTATCTGATAGCCTTCAGTTGGGGTTTGAATTAAGGTTTCCATATATTTTTAGTACCTCTGAAGTTTCCATGTCAATTCCGCGACTCTGGTTTACTAACTCCAAGTTAGTAATGTTATGATATTTGAACATGACGTTTGATAAACCAGATTATATACTATGGCCTTCAAAGGAAGTGATAACGATTCGAGTGGAGTTCAAGGGCTAAGCCCAAATGATCTGTTTTTTAGATGAGGTTCTCCTAAAACCTCTTCTCTGATAATTTAAAGCACATGCCTAGCTGTACAAAGGAGATAGTTAGATTCATCTCTAAGCCACATCTTGCTCACCTGTTTTTTGCCCTTCGGTCGTTCCGTTCTACATTCTAATCCTTACAGGAATTTATTGATTGTATATATTCTTAGAAACTATACATAAACATACAGGAAGGAGGCTGGAACGAAGTGAGAAAGGAACTAGTTATTTTAATGATTATCGCCATCGCTCTTATAGGCATGGCAGGCGCAGCCAATTACATGTATGAGAAGGCGTCGATCAGAGGCGTAGGATACAAGAATGTAGAGACAATCGTTTCAACCCAATGGGGTTTTGCAGGCCAGAAGCTGGTTGAGAAGGAGTCCGGCTCCGGCAACGTGATCACCGAGAGGACCGAGATCGAGGCCGAGAGGCAGCTAAACCACGATGGAACCGCCATGGATTGTGCGTGGCCGACCGGCGAGCTTTGCCCAATGGATTACATCAACTTCACCAAGGAAGCCGAGTTCGAGTACATGCCGGTCTCTTACCAGACAGGCACATACGACCAGAAGTGGGTAGAGAAGCTGTGCGTCCAGAACTACAGGATCGGCGCAGTGCTCACAGAAATGTACTCCCATGCCGAGCACCTGCAGAAGACCACAGAGGTCAAGACCAGGGGCTATGGATTCGATGCTGAGGGTTTAGATGCATTGTGCGATGAATGCTGCACAGGAGTCCTCGAGGCCAACCTGAACAGCAACGTCATCGGTGTTGCCCACATCGGATGGCTCTCAAGGGATCCCCTGCCCGAGGGCGGATTGAAGGGACGCCATGCTGAGTACGGCAGGTCTGTCGAGGACCTCACCGGTGTATTCTCGATCGAGAAGTTCATCCAGCTGTGGGGCAATTCCACCTGCGGCGCAATCAGCGTTGACTGGCTGCCCTGCATATAAAAAGGCTCGAACCATCCCCTTTTTTTAGCTTCTTTCAGGCAACAGCCTCCAAGCCAATGCCAAAAAATAAATATAATGAACTCTGATTATAATTTAGCGAAGTTGGACTTTCAGGGAGTCAGTCTCCATTTTCGCCGTTCGCTATGTGTATCATCCTACCTCCTATAAGCGATCTCCGGCTAGGTGTCCCACCGCACATCTAGCCAGGAGATCCGGACGCAACCCTGGTATTAAGAAACTACTTTTTACAATTTTAAGCAACGCCCCTCTAATTATCAAAAAATAATTATTCTAAAATTATACCTGATTTGACGACGCACAAAAAATTTTTGCAGCCAACCTGGATATAAGCAATCTAGATCGCCTGATTTTATGGGTAAAAATAGCCTGGCCAGAGATCCGGTACAGGATTTGTCTTCGATAAATGACGGCTAAGGGAAAGCAATATATACGGTAATTGCCGTGATAACTCCTAATTAAACCAAAGCGGTTATGGAAGTGACGTTATGAAAAGCGTTATTGTGATCTCATTATTCCTGCTAGCTGGACTGGCATCTGCATATACTGCCGAGCAGCAAACCACATTAGACGGCATGAACCTCAGCTTTCGGCTCGGCATGGCCTACGAGCGGGCAAGCCAGGGGCAAAACATAGCCGAGTTCAATGTCCTTGCAGATGAATACAATGCGTGGATTTCGCAGCATTTTGGTGAGGACGCAGGTTTGCTCATGTCTAAGCTTAATGAATCGACAAGTACGGGAACAACCACTGCTGCAGGAACTTCAACCATGAGAAATCCGTTCAATGCAAGCAGCGAACTGTCCACATTTGGAAAACAACAAGTATATCATTTTAATAATGCCCAGACACAGGAGGACGTTTCCCAGCAAGAGCTGAGGGATTTTCTTAAAACTTGAGAATGATATTTAATTTTTTAGTTTGAATACAGACAAGAAGGCCACTGCAAGATTAGCAAATATAGCGATTTGTTGTCTTGTCTATAGCTACAATCCACGATTTATGCTAAAGGCTGCTGCAAAATGAGGAGGGACGAAGGGATAATTCTTCTTATGGCTTGGTCCGCAATCTTACCCCTTCGCCTGTTTATTAGTATTATCGTTTAAATTATAAATACTTTCATTAAAGTTCTGTAAGTACATAATTACAGAATGTGATATGCAAGGGCCATATCGAGAGCTTATTAACCGCTTAAAAGACCTACAAGGCCCAATCACTTATCGCGATGGATACATAGGGCCTAGTAACAGATCGATTAGAGGCAGCTGAATGGCTGAAGCATGAGAAAAAGATGAGCCGCGCCCCGCATCACGGCATTCACTCGCCCCCCACCCTCTAACTTGGCAGCCATCCTCATTTATGTGAGGGCGGCTGTGCGGCTTAATCCTGATTCCACAAGCGGGGAATCAATGATCGCTAGAATATACGCTATGGAAGATAATCCATTCCCCAGACTATACAAAAGGTACATAACTTTTTAGAGGAGATATATGATGGGAGAGGGGCGAAGGGATAGCAGTCCTGATATACCAATAATTTTTTAAGTCAACACCCCTTCGCAGTATATGCGTTGAACTTGTTGAATATGTACTTTTGGGCTATTTGGTATTTGCTGTTATTGGCCAGATAAGACTCTTTAGGCTTGGCGAAAAATGGTTAATGAATCAAAAGCTTTTTCCTTTATCCGAAAAGCTGGGGCGGAGGGTAAGAGATCCAAATGCAAATAAAGATCTCAGGAGATAATCCTGAATAACACCATTCAGGAGGCAAAGTACGTCCCTCCGCTAATTGTAATAGCAGCTGATATGATAAATAGTTTCGGTAACTTTTAGTATGAATTAAGAATTCAATGAATATCTGCAAAAAATTTTTAAAAATAGTTTGCCCTAGCACAGTGAAGGGGAGGCGAAGGGATGAGAAATCATATCTCAAGTAATCCTGACATAAATGTTCAGGAGGCAAGTCATGTCCCTTCGCCGTTTTATATTAATGAACGATAAGGATAAATAAATTTGGTAAACTTGAATATGGATTTTAAATTCATAATATCTGTAGAGCGCTTTCTGGAAAAAATTAAACTTAATCGATAAAGAATCGATAAAGTTACAGTTTTATAGTTTGAAGCCTGTATTACTTTAGGTGAAACAGAGCATGCTAGACTTTATAAAGAAGGTTATTATATTAAAGCTATTTGTGATTGGTGTGATAGCTGTCCTGTGGTTCGTGAAAAAAAAGCATCATCGATGAGAATGAGTAGATAACTGTGCAACCTGCAATTCCTCTTCGTTGCCTTGCACCCTTTAAACCTCATTCGTTAAACAAGCCTGATCAAGGCATTTTATCTGGTTCACAGTCTGAATTCCAGAAATGAAATCGAGGCAACAAATTGCGATTGTCTCAGCAACGCCCTTGATCAGGCCAGCCTTGCCAGCGCCATCCCGGCTTGCCAGAACCTCTCCTGCAAATCCAGATCGTAGCTGAGGGGAGAAGACTTCACAGGCCTACAGCTTTCAAAGAATTTTCCAGTAATTTCCTCCATCTCGGGGGAGCTTGCAAGATAAACGGGGGTCCTGGCCCCCTCCTCAGGAGATGCGCCGGGATAATCCCCAAAGCCTGCTCGGAGAAGCTTTGTCCTGATGACACCCGGATGCAGACAGTTGGCTGTGACTCCAGTTCCCATAAGCCTCCTGGCCAGAGCATAGGTAAAAAGGATATTGCCAAGCTTCGACAAAGCATAGGCCTGGAAGCCGTCATAATGCCTTTCACCCTGCAGATTGCTCCAGTCGACTCTGGCATTCCAGTGGGCAATGGATGCGACGTTTACAATCCTTGAAGGGGCTGTGCTTTTCAGCAGGCCGAGCAGTTCGTGGGTAAGCAGAAATGGGGATAGGTAATTTACGGCAAATGTTGTCTCGAGGCCGTCTTCCGTTATCCGCCTCTGCGGCTGAAAGGTGCCTGCATTGTTGATGAGCACGTGAAGCTGTTTATGGCTTTGCAGTATCTCCTCTGCCAATTTTTTAACCAGCCTCTGGGAAGATAAATCCGCTTCGAAGAATTCCAGACGGTCGCTCTCTGTGCGCTTGCGGATCTTGTTTAATGTATGTTCTCCTTTCTCGGCACTTCTGCCGTGCAAGAGAATCCTTGCACCTCTTCGGGCCAGTTCCATAGCCGTCGCCATGCCTATCCCATCTGTGGAACCCGTAACAAGGACTGTTCTGCCTTTCATGCTCATGGTTTGACTCATTTTAATTCATTTTAATTCATTTTCATTTTAATCCATTTTGCTTATAGCTTTATTGCGGCTCTGCAAGAGAGATCGTAACAGGCACGGGATTTCTAATTATATCGGTTACAGGCGATGTGTTTACAACATGCTCGAACAGCTCCTGCATCTTTTCTCTGGAAGCATCACCCTTCAGCATGCAGCTTACCTGGATGCTCTGATAGCCGGGCCTGACTGCCTCGGATATTCCCAGGAATCCCTGCACATCCAGGTCGCCTTTCACATGCAGTTCCATTGATTCCAGATCAATGCCCCGCCTTGCCGCTCCATAGGCAAATCCCACTGCCAGACATGAGCCCAATGCTCCAAGGACCATTTCTACAGCGTTTGGCGCTGTATTGCTTCCCAGGAGAACTGCCGGCTCATCGCTTTCCATAGAAAACTCTTTTATTTCGGTCCTCGAACGCGCTCCCCCCAGCCATCTGGTTCTCGATCGAAACTCAAATTTCGCCTTCTTCGGATCTGATTTAATTTCTTCGATTGTAGCATTCAGCAAATCAACATATACTCCGTTTCTAACTGCGTTCACAAGGCCACCTCAGGATTGCTGGAATATAATATAAATATCAATGCTATTTAAAAAATATCGTATGATTATTAATTAAATGATCTTCTTATCGATAACGGCGAAACAGTAAACTACTTAATAAATAAACCCCTATCTTTTGCAGTAGACAGGTGTGTAGAAGATATGACCAATGGCGAACCCATCAGGCTAAAAGTAACCGAGGCTAATCAGGGTGATGTGGGAAAAGGCATTGTCAGGGTCAGCGAGGAGTATCTGGACAAAATTGGCGCTCGCGCTCTCGATGTCGTTGAAATTACCGGTTCAAGGACTACAAGTGCCCTGGCAGTAAATGCTTATTCGGCGGACCAAGGGTTTGATGTGGTGAGGATGGACGGCCTTATCAGATCCAATGCAGGAACGAGCATAGGCCAGTATGTCGAAATCAAGAAGGCTGAATGGAATGAGGCCAAACATGTAACGCTTGCCCCAGTGACGCAGGGCATGCAGATTTTCGCGCCTGGGGATGTCCTGACAAAGGTGTTCAACGGCAGGCCGATCACCAAGGGTGATGTAATCTCCACAACAAGCATAAGGAAGCCGCCGTCGGATTCATTTGGACGCGAAACGATGTTCGAGGAGATTTTCAGAGGCTTTTTGGGCGCTCAGGCATTCGGCCTTGGCGAGATCAAGCTAAGAGTTGTCTCCACAAGCCCCGCAGGAATAGTCAAGATCACAGAAGGAACGGAGATAGAGCTGCTGCCCCAGGCCATAGAGGTTCCAGAGAGGCCGGTGCCATCAGTTGTCTATGAGGACATCGGCGGCATGAGACCTGTTATCGTCAAGGTCAGGGAGATGATAGAGCTTCCTCTAAAGCATCCGGAACTCTTCGATCGCCTCGGGATCGATCCTCCAAAGGGCGTGCTCCTGCACGGGCCCCCGGGAACGGGCAAGACAATGATGGCGAAGGCCGTGGCCAACGAGAGCGATGCCTACTTCATCAGCATCAACGGTCCGGAGATAATGTCCAAGTACTATGGAGAGAGCGAAAAGGCGCTGAGGGACGTATTCGAAGAGGCGGAGAAGAACACGCCTGCAATCATATTCTTAGATGAGCTGGACTCAATTGCGCCCAAACGCGGCGAGGTGACGGGCGAGGTGGAGCGGCGAGTGGTCGCTCAGCTTCTCTCCCTCATGGACGGCCTGAAGGAAAGGAAGAACGTAATAGTCATAGGCTCCACGAATAGGCCGGAAGCCCTGGACATGGCGCTTCGCCGCCCCGGTCGATTCGACAGGGAAATTGAGCTGGGCGTTCCAGACTTCGAGGGCAGAAGGGAAATATTCCAGATTCATACCAGGGGCATGCCGCTTACAGAAAACGTGAACCTGGATGAGTTTGCGGAGCTGACCTACGGCTTTGTGGGGGCAGATATTGCGGCCGTCACCAGAGAGGCTGCAATGAATGCATTGAGGCGAATTCTGCCTGAAATCGACCTGGATAAGCCCACAATTCCCAAGGAGATACTCGATAAGCTTGTCGTTTCAAAGGGGGACTTCAATTCTGCCATGCGCGAGGTGCAGCCTTCAGCCCTGCGCGAGATACTTGTTGAAGTTCCAAATGTCTCCTGGGAGGACATCGGGGGCCTGGAGAACGTAAAGCAGCTCTTGATCGAGGCTGTTGAATGGCCTCTAAGAAATGCCGATAGCTTCAAGCGCCTGGGAATTGAGTCTCCTAAAGGCATACTGCTATACGGACCTCCGGGAACCGGCAAGACAATGATGGCGAAGGCCGTGGCCAACGAGAGCGATGCCAACTTCATCACAGTAAAGGGAAGCGCCCTTCTTTCCAAGTGGTATGGAGAAAGCGAAAAGAGGGTGGAGGAGATATTCAGGCGGGCAAAGCAGGTTGCGCCCTCGATCATTTTCCTAGACGAGCTGGACGCCCTTGTCCCCATCAGGGGCGGCGCATTGGGCGAGCCGCATGCAACCGAGCGAATAGTAAATCAGCTCCTAAACGAGCTGGACGGCCTTGAGGAGTTGAGAGGTGTAGTTGTGATCGGAGCCACAAACAGGCCCGATATAATTGACCCGGCACTGCTTCGACCCGGTCGCTTTGACGAGCTTATCATGGCTCCTGTCCCCGATATTGATGCTCGCCGGAAGATATTCCAGGTCCACTTAAAGAAGATGCCTTTGGCAGAAGATGTGAACATCGATGAGCTGGTAGACCTGACAGAACAGTATACGGGAGCCGATATCGCAGCTGTAGCTCGGAAGGCCGGACGGATGGCCTTAAGGGAGGACATGAAAAGCCAGGCGATAGGCCAAAAGCACTTCCTGGCGGCGATCCAGGAAATAGGGCCGTCGGTTACCCCTGATACGATGAAATACTATTCGAGGCTTGGAAAAGAGCTTCGCAAGAAGGCGTCGCGCGAGGTGGAACGAGGCGGGGAAATGTACGCCTGAAAAAAGATCCATTGCGCGATAATTCCTTTATTTTTCAAAATAGTTAATACAATTAATAGCGCACATTAATAGCGTACCATCAGCCTCGTCAACGTTCTTATCAAGAGCAGCATCAGGCCCCAGCCGATGAGGCGCTCGAGGATGGCAGCATAAAGATGGGACTTAACCGTATTGGAGTACTCATCTTTTCCGTAAGGATACCAATCGGATGGCAAAGACAGCAGTATCATAGCGCTGAAGGATATGGATTTCTTAACGCTTCTCCATAGATCTGAGGTGGGCGGATTTCGCCTGCTGTTGCGGAAGAAAAAATTAGCCACCGATCTCGAAAGATAATTGAACTCAAAATAAATGCCGAAAAGCGCTACCACAAATAATCCTGAAAGTATAGTATATTGCCAGCGGACGCCGTAACCACAGGAGAGCCATGCCAGATAGTCCATAGCCTTAATCCACCCAAAGGGCCGATTCTCACGCTTCCAGTTCCTATATTGGTAGTAGCATCTGTCGGCATCCTCAAATTGTTCAAGATCCCTAAAATTTTTTATTAAACGGAGATAGGTTGGTCCTCCGCAAATTATTCTATTCCCAATCGAAGCCCAGCTCAACTCAAAGTTTTTAAAATCTGCATCATAAAAAAAAAGCTCCTTTTCAAATCTGGCGCCCACGAAATCGGCTGAAGAGTTAAACATCGCGCGACTTAAGTCTGTTGTGTCCTTAAATTAGACTGCCCATAAAGTCTGCATCACCGCTGAAACGCGCTCCCCAAAAGCTTGCTGGATCGCAAAATTTCGACCACTGGAACTGCGCAAGCTCGCCGTCAAACTGGGTTCCCCAGAAATTGACGTCATGCATCCCCGTTAAAGCGTGCTCCCTCGAAGTCTGCAATCCCAAAGATTCTCAGTGCCCTCAAAGCTTACATGATCATTAAAATAGAATTATTGAAATATAATACTCCCTTAATAATTGAATTCTCAATCCTCAGCGGAGCATCCATGGATAATTTCTTATGCCCACTTAGCATGCTCAAATCAATGTCGCCTTCAACTATCACGCCGTCATAATCTACAATCTCACCTCTTCCGATTTCTTCGATAATCTAGCAGGCAGGAATCCCTGCATAAGTTCCCTCCTCGCTCAGTTCATAAGAGGTGCTTACATATGCCTGCAATATAGCCAATAGAAGAAAGAAATCCTGCAAACACGATTACCTACTATCGATATCACTGGCCTTGGCGAATGCCTCATCTGCATCTGCAATCCGGCCCATTGCCTGGTAAACGGGTCCTTTATTATACCATGGATCGCTGTGATTAGGATCGAATTTAATTGATTTATCGAAGCAGTCCTGTGCCTCATTAGTCCTGTGCCTCATTATATCTATGGAGATAATACATGG
>CAZHNU010000003.1:12051-128335 GCA_964534145.1 uncultured Methanotrichaceae archaeon
AGTCCTGTGCCTCATTAGTCCTGTGCCTCATTATATCTATGGAGATAATACATGGAAAGCCCTTTATTATTCCATGCATCAGAATAGGATGAATTTTCGATATTTAAGAAAAATGGCAGCTATTTTTCATCAAAGACTAAAAGGCATTGCTGGCATAAGTAAAAACCATTAGGCACTAGAAGAAAAAAAGGCTGTGAATATTTTATAGAATTGATGCTATTAATCCTTCGCCACCTTCTTTCCCACAAAATACAGTAGCCCGGCGCATATCACAACGCCGAGAAGAGCCGACAGGTAATATGCTGCTACCATTCCTGTCTGCGACTCATCACCGGGCAGGGCATAGTCGGGAAGGGGTGCGCTCCAAAGCGGTGCGAGCTGTTCCAGGCCTGTAGGAACGAATCCCAGCTTCTCTTGCAGCTCCTCGGAGCCCCATTCGCCGAAGGTCTCGCCCACTGCCAAAAGCCCCAGAGGCACGAAGACCAGCAGTATCAATAAGCCGATGGCCAGGTTTCTTACTATCTTATCCATGCTCTCACCTCAAGCAGGCACAGCTCTTCTGGCTTTTTTGGTTTTCGACTTCGATGCAACCTCGTACAGGATAGATGGATCAGTCTTTTGGATATAGGCGAAGATGAGTCCTGTAACAAGGGCCTCCAGAATGCCGAATCCCAGAGCATGCTCCAATATCATCGCCGGCAGGGTGATGTTCAGGCCGTATGGCATGTACAGCGGTACTCCACTGGCGTCTGTATGCAGCAGGGGTTGAATGCCGAACATGAAGCCCGTAACTGCGGCTGCCAGCGTCAGCGACAGGTATCCTGCAATGGCTGCCGCAATGACCCTTCGGGAAGATGTAATCTCGGTGTTGCCGCTGATGAACTTGTAAATGTAGTATGCAGAGAAGGGCATTATAACAGCCATATTGAAGCAGTTTGCTGCAATGGCCGTGATTCCGCCGTCCCCGAACATAAGCGCCTGCAATACCAGGGCTACTGAAATGGCAATTACCGCCGCCCAGGGACCCAGGACAATTCCAATTATTGCTCCGCCCACGGCGTGCCCGGTGCTCCCGCCGGGGATAGGGACATTGAACATCATGATGACGAAGGAAAAGGCTGCAGCCAGGGCAAGAAGCGGAACCTGCTTAGTCTTAAGCTCCACGCTTAGCTTCTTCCCGGCATAAGCCCAAATGGGAATCATAATTACCCATAATGCCAAGTAAGTATAAGGCCCTAAATAGCCGTCAGGAATATGCATAAATTCACCGTTTGGTAACACTCACTTTAATTATAAAAGGATATCGCAACCGATTATTAAGTAATAATTTTATTCGGTAAAAAGCTAAAAAGCGGGCTCAAATATCTTAAAAAAGCTATTCAATCACCATTTGGTCCTTTGCATTATTACGATATTTTATAGCGCCATAGCATGGCTTTCTCAGCTTATATGTTCGTGGCTATGCTCCTTCTCATGAGCATGCAGATGCTGGTGCGCTATTGTTCCGTGGCGGTGCATGTGCTTGTGTATGAGGTTGGCAGCCAGGAGCAGCTCCAGGTCGCTTAGCACCGCATTCGTTCCTCTGTCCACCTTTACCTTGTGGTCCTCACCCATTACCACAGCTCTTGCAGAAATCTGCTCTATGATGTCCAGGTCATGCGTGGCTGTGATGATGGTTTTTCCCGCACGGCCAAGCTCCTGCAAGAGCTCAATTAGCCAGAGCTGGGTTCTGGGATCAAGTCCGGCCGTGGGCTCATCCAGCAGCAGAACATCGGGTCCAGTTGCCAGGACAGAGGCTATGCAAACCTTCTTCTTCTCGCCGCCGCTTAAGGTATGAGGCGCTCGGTCTCTGAGCTTTTTGATATCCATCATCTCCATTATATCCTCGACCCTTGAAGTCACCTCCTCTTTTGAAAGATCGAGCTGGAGCGGACCAAAGGCGATCTCCTCAAAGACTGTAGGGGAAAATAGCTGAACATCCGAGTTCTGGAACACGAAGCCCACCTTTTTCCTGAAATAAAATCGAAATTCATTATCCTTGATGGAATCGAATACTTCCTCGCTTACGGGCTGTCCGAAGGCATAGTATTCGCCTGATGTGGGAAAGATGAGGCCGTCAATGATCGCCAGCAGCGTGGACTTTCCGCTGCCGTTGGCTCCCATAATGCATACCTGCTCTCCCTGGGATATCGATAGGCTGACGTCCTTTAGGGCATTGATCTTTCCGACATATGAGTACGAAATATTTCTCAGATCGAAGATGGCTTCATCCATGATTTTTCATCCGCAAGTTTTCATCTGTGATTTTTCATCCGCAATTTTCCAGCAGTGTTTTTTCAGCCGTTGTCTCATGACCAAATGACATTATGTGAGACCAAGACCAGGAATAGACAGAGGATTGCGGCAATAGATGTCGCAATATAGTCCCGTTTTCCCATGCGAAACTCCTGAAGTACCTTAACCTCGCCCGTAAAGCCCCGAGACTGCATAGCCATATGTACCTTCTCGCTCATGCCAAGCGATCTGATTAAAATATAGCCTATCCTGCTGCCCACCCATTTTTGCTCCTCCCTCATTGACCTGCTCCTTATGGTCCTGGCCCTCTTGGCGATGTAGATCTCCCTTATGATATCGGTCAGGAGGAAGATGTACCTATATGTCATCTCCAGAGTGAATACAAAAATCATTGGGACGCCGACAGAGCGCAGGGATTTGAAAAGCACCTGCTGGGATGTGGTCAAGAACAGCAATACTACGGCAGATACGCACACAACCACGCGCATTGTGAACACAATTGCCGCGTTTAAGCCCTGTTTAGTGATGTAAATGCTCTCAGGCAGGAGAAACGGCCCTATATGGGCTCCGGGCCCTAGATAAATCACCTGAAACAGCGGGTCTCCCGGAAGGAATATGTTGAAGATCATCGGTATTGCAATGACGGCCGTAAAGATGGGGACGAAAAGCCAGACTCTCTTAACGAAAAACCATATGCCTATCAAGCTGGCATAGGCCAGGAGGAGCTCTAATGCATAGACGGCGAGAAGCACTCCCATGTCCCTTGTGAGGCTTAAAGAAAAGACCACTGCCAGGATTGATATCAGCTTTGCCCTGGGATCGAGGCCCTGCAGCAGGCCGCTGCGTTTGGAGTAGCTTTCAGTAGCAAACGATTCCTGAAAGAAGGCGAGTATGCCGTCTAGAGTTTTCTGGACAAAGCTCTTTTTGCCGCCTCCAAGGGCAGGGCTGCATATGCACTGCTCGCTGTCCACCTTTTTCATCCATTCCGGTATCAAGTTATTTCATGGATTTCAATTTTAGCTTAATAAATGTTGGCCTGGATTGGAAGATGCTGATTGCTATTGATAATCTTTTTAAAAATAGAGGATTTGATCTTTGGACATCATTTCACTTCAAAAGGCCCGATGAGCTAATAAATATTTAAGAAGATATAATATATTTACCTCGCGATACAGACAGAATATTTATTCGATCTGAAGACAATTAATGTATGGATATTGGCCCATAAGCATTTTTTATCTAAGATTTTATTTTTTCAGATTTTAAATATTTACATTTTCCTGCTCCACTAGCATTATCTATATAAGGCACGGGCCTAATTACATGTTCGGGTGATCATTTGAAGAAGATGATCTTATTAATAGCTGCACTATTTTGCGCAGCACTAAGCTATAATGTAATGGCCCAGACAAATGCTACTGAGCCTCAATTGACCGTTCTTAAACAGGATACTGCAGAAAATCTATCAACTGCCAACCTTACTCTCTATACTGCCGTTGATGACTTCGGAATCGATGCATTCGTTGTCGGCGAGGCGGTTAAGCTTACAGCGCCCAAAGATGGTTGGAAGATAAAGAACGTGCAGGTTCTGGGATGGAACGGATTCAACCAGACCGCCCAGAGCATACCTCAACAGAGCAACTTCCTCTTGGAGATAAGAGACCAGAACAAGGATCTGCTCTACAGGATGGCAGATACCCAGAACGCCTACTTCACCTTCCCTGTGCCGCTCCTAAGGCAGATTGAGGTGCCGGAGATTCCAGTTAGCGGTGATTTCTACATCGTCTTCTATGATCGCGGATCGATGTGGATCGGAATGGAGCAGGAGAACGGAACCAATAACTCCTTCTTCTTCAACGGCCTCAACAAGGAAACCAGTCCCGCTCAGTTTACCTATGGCCCGAACAATGATTCTCTTAAGGTCAACTGGGTGATCAGGGCTGCTGGAGAGTAGAGCGCAAGATATTTAGGATATTTGCGGGTTGGCGAAAGGATGTTATAGCATCACGCCAACCTGCATTTGATGTTTGAATCAAGCGTCATCTGTATTGGCGGTCTTCCTGGGATTGGGAGCGTGGGCAAGGTAGCCGCAGACTACCTGACTGTTGCCCTGGAATGCGGTACCGCCAAGCATTTCTTTTCTAAAGGATTCCCAGCGCAGGTCGTCGTTAACGGCAACATTGCCGAGCTTTTGCATGCCGAGATTTGTGCTGCCAAGATAAAAGAGGGCAAAGACCTTTTTATTCTATCCGGAGATGCTCAGCCGCTGGAAATTGGGGAAATGTACCTCCTGGCGGAAGATATCTTAGAGTATGCAAGGTCTAACAAAGTCACCGATATTATAACTCTCGCAGCGTATGTGGGCGACTCAGATGAAAAGGTAATGGGTGTGGCCAGCAGCCGCGAGTCGGCAAAAGAGCTTGAAGGCATGGGAATCCCTCTGCTCAAAAGCGGGTCCATCGGAGGGATTAACGGCCTTCTGGCAGGACTGGCTCCTCTTTACGATATGCGCGGTTTCTGCCTCCTGGCAACTACAACCGGAGAAAGCCCGGTTGACCCGAAGGCTGCCGGGAATCTTCTCGCTGCGCTTTTGCCTTTGGTTGGAGTGGATATGGAGATAAACCTTAGCGGCCTGGTGACAGAGGAACCGGAGGCTCTGCCCGAACATGAAGAAATGGATATGAATTACAGATAGTTTTTTATTAAACCGACTTCGCCACCAGCGTTCCCTTAGGTACGCCCATCTCCATAGCCACAGGCTCGCACTTGGCCCTGAGCACATAGATAAGTCTGCCCTTCAGCATATCCTGGTACTCAGAAATAGTCTCGAAGTTGCCCATGCCTTTTGAGAAGATGAGCCAGCTCTCATCAAGCAGGAGTGCCTTTGCCTCAGGACACAGATGCTCCAGGGAAGTTCCGACTACAGGTCCCGTGGGAATAACATGCGTTTTGGTCATTTCGCATGCCTCCTCGGAGGTGACGTCATTGATTATGGGCTCGGACTTGGATCCTATGACTACCTTCTTTCCCATCTCTTCCAGTTTCTCTATCACGAAAAGGTCGAATACGAACTCACCGCAGTTATCCGTCAGATAAAAAATCTTTCCGAAGCGTTTAAGCCTGCGCTCTACCTCAGAAAGATCGCCCTCCAATCGCTCGGAAAGTATGCCATCAAAGGCCTTGGCAAAGGTCGAGTTATCGTAGTCATGGCCTTTTACCCCAAACTCCATGGAATTGGCTGCAGCTGCGATCCTCAAAAGGGCCTCTAATTTATTCTTTGCATCCGCGTAAAACCGCCTTGCCAGAGGGATAAGCTGCTCTGCTACCCTGTTGCTCTCGGCCTTAAGCTCTTTGTATGGATCGGCCTTGCCGCTTCTCCTCTTGATCACTCTCTCTCTCTCTGTTCCAACAAGCGCAGATACGTCACCCTTGTGGCAGGCCATGAAATCCAATAGTTCTTCTAAAACCTCTTTTTTATCTTTCTCATCCGTAAAGACCATATCGCTTTCGAACTTGGCCCTATCCATGATGCAGGAGTAGCAGTTTGAGGCCATCCTCAAAGCGGCCACCTTCCGGCGAGGACCTCGATCACTTCGGGAATCACCCTTTCTGCCACGTGAACGCAAGACCCGCCGCTTAAAACGAAGACCAGGCCCCTATCCTTGGCGGCATCCTTGATGATCTTCGCCATTCGCGGATAGGCCTTGAAGGTCAGATCGAATCCCCCGTAGTCATCCTGATGAGAGTCGTGGCCGAAGATCACAAACGCAATCTGGAAATCGAAGTCTTTGGCCAGATCAACGGCGCTTTGCAGAGCGCTCAAAAACCGCTCATCGCTCGCCCCAAATCCAAGGCCGATGTCGTAGTTGTTGTTGGCAGGGTCGTGCTGCTCGCCCGTCCCGCTGTGGAAGTTTATGTGAAATACGTTTGGATCGTCCCCGAAGAAGTCCCTCGTTCCGTCGCCGAAATGGGGATCCACATCCACAATCAGGAAGCGCTCAAGGCCCATTTCTCTCAGGCGCAGTATCGTTATGGCCACGTCGTTGAAATAGCAGAAGCCCCAGCAGCTTCCTCGCGATGCATGGTGGCCGGCGGTTCCCGTGAAGGCGAAAGCCGACTCCGCCTGGCCTGTTGCCACAAGCTCTGCGGCCATCATCACGCTGCCTGCCGAAAGTATGGCCACATTTCTGTAGGGGTCCGACTCCATGTTTGCCATGTGGGCCGGGGTATGAGCCTGCTCTACGAGCCGCAAGGGTGCGGGCATCGCCTTGAATACGCAAACATCGACTCCATCTACAATGCCCGATTCCATCAGCGCCTCATAGGCCGGGCGGATGCGATCCTTTAGGACGCTAAAGCCGTCCCTGCCGAAATCCTCGTGATAAGTGACTGCAACCTTCATCTTCATGTCCTTCTTAGTTGGCGACTTCATTATGCTGCATCAAAGATTAAATCTCCGTTATCCTGGGATACCTCTCAAGGAGCATTCCCTCAACCACTATCGGCATCTGCCTCTTGGCATCCTTCACGGCGCTTTCCAGCTGCCAGTCGGAGCTGGAGCAGATTGTCATAAGCGGCTCACCTTTCTTGACCTGCTCACCCATCTTTTTATGAATGATGACTCCAGCCTTTTTGTCTGATGGAGCGCCTGCCATTCTGGCCAGTTCGACCAACCGTTTATTGAAGAATGCCACGACATACCCGCCGACAGGGGCAAGGATGTCCTCGCAGTTTTCTCCAATCGCAATATCCTCGCTCTTAACGTTGGGATTGCCGCCCTGAACCTCGATGATCTCCATGAGCTTCTTTAGCGCCCTGCCGCTGGTTAGAATCTCGTCCGCGACCTTATATCCGTCTCCACGGCCGGCCACGCCGCCCATTTCCAGCAGGATTCCTGCTAAAGACAGGCTCTTCTCCCTCAGGCTGTTGGGGCCGCCCTTATTTTCCAAAACAGTCAGAGCCTCGCGAACCTCCAGCGCGGGCCCGATCGTCCTTCCCACCGGCGAGCCTCCGAAGGTCATGGCGCACTCCACCCTTATCCCAAGGCGCTCTCCGAGGTCTATTAAGTCCTTGGCGAGAGACCGGCCTGCATCCGGCGTCGGCAGCTTGGTTCCTGGACCTACAGGCATATCCACGACCACGGCATCGGCTCCTACTGCCCCTTTCTTGGCCATAATGGAGGCAAGCATCTGGCTGTATGGATCTATGGACAGCGCGTATTCGGCCTTAATTAGCTTGTCATCTGCAGGCGCAATATTTGTCGCGCCGCCCCAGACGATGACTCCGCCTACGGATTCGGTCAGCTCCTTGATCTCGTCTGCGGAGAACTCCACAGGCGCCAGCACCTCCATCAGGTCAGCCGTGCCTCCAGCACCCGTAATTGCCCGCGATGACGTCTTTGGTATTAAAAGCCCTGCGGCGGCGACTACTGGAACCACAAGAAGGGAAACCTTGTTGCCCGGCACGCCACCGATGCTGTGCTTATCCATGACAGGATGGGTGTCGAAATGGATCCTCTCGCCGGTTTCGATCATGGCCTTCGTCAGCCACTCAGTTTCCTGGGAGTCGAGGTTATGGATATACGAGGCTGTGACGTATGCGGACAGCTCTATCTCGCTTAGGTTGTTGTCAACGATGTCCTGCACAATAGATCTAAGCTCATCCTCTGCCAGCTTTTGCTTGTCCATATGCTTCTTGATATAGCAGAGAGAGGCGGGCTTGGGCGCCGGCAGGACGTCGACGGTTTTTGGCTCCTTCAGCTCTCTTAAAGCCTCCGTAAAGATGCCGATCTCCCCGGGCGCCACCATCTGGGCAGTGGTGTCCAGAATTGCAGTGGTCGAGGCTCCTTTGGTCCTGACCCTGACCCGATCGCCGGGGTTGAGTCCACGCTTTCTGGCATCCTCTACATTCAGCATTACCTTGTGCTGTCCAATCGCGATATCAAAGGGACGAACTTCCAACATCAAAAGGACCTCTGTTGTTAGCTTAGGCTAATCAATGACCGTAATTTTTTCGCTTTTCTGCATAATAGTGATCGCAGTTCATGGATTATCGGTATCGGTGATTCTACTATCATCCCATTATCATCCGGCAGCAAACCTCATTTTGCAGCAGATTCCAGCAGCGTGAGCGATCTGATCCATTCGCCCCTGGCCTCGCGGGTGGTTCCGACTACGAGGCGCAATCCATCTGCCGTCTCTTCGACAACTCCCTTGGCCTCAATGGTCTCGCCTGGTAGCGCCTGGCCGGCGTAGGTATGTGAGTAGCAGTAGATTTCGGCAATCTCATCGTGCTTCAGCCGGTATATTGCCGGGCTGTCAAAGGAGAACTTCGCATCTACTACCTCCGCCTCAATTTTTAGCCTTCCAACCGGCCTTCCCTTGGATGCCGGACTGATCTGGCTCCAATCTCTTGTGAAAAGCAAATCGAAATAAGTGCCGTCGACCATGCCGCGGTTGCCTTTTCTCCTCTCATGCATGACGAACTCCTCAAAGCCGGTATCAGGCTTTCGCTTGTTGTAGATCTTCCTCCAGGTGGCATCATCCAGGTCCTGGACTTCCCCATCGGCCTTGGCAAAGTTTATGATCTCGCGGGCCTTCCACCACCAGGGGCCGTAGACAACGAAGTCTATGTCCGAGCTTTGGCCCTGAAGGCCGATTAGCATCGACCCTGTTATTCCCATCTCCTCCCAGGGAATCCCCGCGTCTGCCAGGAGCACCGCAATTTTATTTACCCTTGCATCTTCTTTCACTACCGATTTAAGGCCGTCAGGAGGCAAAAAGATCCTTGCCACATCGCTTTTTGGGACCACGTGAAGGTCCTTGATGTAATCAGGCCGGGCCGCCCTGAGGAACTCGAAGGAGGGGTCGAAGTCGAGCTTTCGATATCTCACGCCGCCAGCCTCGCGCTCTCCTTCCGGATCTGGAACGTATCTTAAAAGAGATCGGATGCCCTCCGGATGGCTGTAGTCTGCCACGGCAAATATCCAGCCGTCTTTGGTTTGGAGGAAGTCTCTAATCCTGGCCCTCACATTATCGCCCCTTACATTATCGCCTTTTGAACCTTATCACAGGCCGCTCCCGGCCGAATTATCTTTCTGTTTGCCAGATCGAGGAGAGTAGACGGCTGTGCATATTTGCATTTCCCTCCGTCCACGACCATTTCCACCCTGCCGGCGATCTCAGGCGAGATCTCTGAAGCGCTTGAGGGTGGAGGCGATCCTGTGCGATTCGCGCTGGTCGAGGTTATCGGGCCGGCCCGATCGATTATCCTGAGCGCTGCCTCATGATCGGGATATCTGATGCCGACCATCGGCGATCCTGCGGTCAGGATATCGGGGACTATGCTCCTTTTCCTGACAAGGACTGATACGGGGCCAGGAAGTATCTCTTTTAGCAGGGATAGGTCCTCATCGCTTATCTCTGCCACCTTCTCCAGCATTTCCATATTCGAGACCGCCAAAAAAATAGGCATGGAAAGCGGCCTCTTCTTGATCTGAAAGACCCTGAGGATTGCCTGCTCGTCCAGGGCATTGGCGCCGATCCCGTAAACTGTTTCGGTGGGATAGACGATTACGCCGCCGCCGATGACAATCCTAGCTGCGCTCGCGATCATTTCCGTTTTATATTGGCGATATCTCCCAGGGTGAGTCCTCTAGTCCCGCTGCCGGATTTGACCTTTGCATCGGTGACCTGATCTGTTAGCTTGATGTTCAGCTCTTTTTCCAGCTTCTTACGGATGTTGTCCTCGGGCGAGATCTCCTCGCGCTCTATCTTTCTGATGAGCGCAGCCTTCTCCTTAATCTTTGTTCCAAGCTCCTCGGGGCTGAGCCCCAGTTCCTCGCGAGCAATCCTGATCTTTTGCCCGTAATCCGGGACTATCTCCACCAGATCTTTGAAGTGGTCGCGAGGTTTGGGCTTTTTCACTGCAAAGGATCTCTCGACTGGAACTATTTTCCTCGTAACCGGAGACCATTTATCCTCCGGCTTACCAAAGCGCGCACAACTCTTGCATACATCCAGCGCTGAGCTATCAATCACTATCCGGCAGGGACTGCCCTGTATCTCAGCACCGCATATCTCACATTGCATCCCGCTCATCTCGGAAACCTTTATAGGGGTCGGAGTTTAATAATCTTTGTAGATATGGACAGCGGAGATGGGATAAACGAGTCACAGGCCGGCGCGGACTTCTCGCGTTACATCCTGGACCGCATGCGCCAGCTTGAAGAGCGCAACCTGGCGCTGCGAGAGCAGAAAGACCGCGTAGAGGGTGAAAAGCGGCTCATCGAAAACCAGAAGCTCAAGTTCGAGCGGGAGGCCAGAAAACTCCGTTCCGAGCTAGAGCGGCTGAGAGTGGGTCCCATGATAGTGGGAACCATAATCGATACTCTCGACGAGAACAGGGTTGTCGTCAAGAGCAGCACAGGGCCCCGGTTCGTGGTCAACCTCTCACAGTTCATCGAGGAGGAGATCAAGCCCGGCGTACAGGTGGGTTTGAATCAGCAGTCCTTTGCTGTGATGTGCGTCCTGCCGTCGCCACGCGATCCTGCGGTCTTCGGAATGGAGATAGAGGAGGCGCCCGATGTGAAGTTCTCCCAGATAGGGGGCTTGGATTCCCAGGTTTCCGAGATCAGGGAGATCGTTGAGCTGCCTTTAAAGCGGCCTGACCTCTTCGAGGCTGTGGGAATAGAGCCGCCAAAAGGCGTACTTCTCCACGGGCCGCCCGGAACAGGCAAGACCATTCTCGCAAAGGCCGTGGCCAACAGCACGGAGGCCACATTCCTTAGGGTTGTGGGCTCTGAGTTCGTTCAGAAGTACATAGGCGAGGGCGCAAGGCTCGTCCGCGAGCTTTTCGAGCTGGCCAAGAACGAGTCGCCTGCAATTATATTCATAGATGAGCTCGACGCTATCGGTGCCCGCAGAATGGACGGCGCCACAAGCGGAGACCGCGAGGTGCAAAGAACGCTCATGCAGCTTCTCGCGGAGATGGACGGCTTCGATCCCCGCGGAGAGGTTAAGCTGATCGCCGCCACCAACCGCCTGGATATGCTCGATCCAGCGCTCCTCCGGCCGGGAAGGTTCGACAGGGTAATTGAGATACCTTTGCCGAATCGCGAGGCGCGCGAGTCCATTTTGAGGATTCACACTTCTGGCATGAACCTGGATGCGAGCGTTGACCTGAAGAGGATCACCGATATGCTGGATGATGCCAGCGGCGCCGACCTGAAAGCGCTTGCCACTGAGGCTGGCATGTTCGCGATTCGCGAGGAGAGGACTATCGTTTACCAGAGCGACCTGGAGAGGGCTGCAAGCAAAATCCTGCATAAGGATAGAAACTTGAGCACGCCTGCAGATCTGTTCGGGCAGTATGCCTGATCCGAGAAAAGGGCTCGATCGCTCTCTTTTTTATAATTTTTATTTTAGTTTTAATGATTTTGAAATACATCTATTATTCGGTATGAACGTGCGTTGCTTGGTTCTCGCGCGAGTGGGACTGGGGCCTGCCCAGTCGCCGCGCGGGCTGCCCCCCACTCTATGAGGAGAGGGCATCTGCTGGCCCGGTAATATCGGCAGCTTCTTTTCATTGCCGCAAAAGCAATGCTGCATCCCACTTATTCACGGCAGGTCCCCGCGGCAACTGGTTCAGGGGGGGCTGGCCGGCCCTGGAAAGATAGCCGCCACAGCTTTCGCGCGCGAAAACAGGCAGTGCATGGTGTCCCCGAAAAGAGGACAAACAAGGTTGTCCGAGATACTATCTCTCAACGATAGAACGGTTTGTGAGATTATTTAATTATTAAATTTATACATTTTAAATTGGACTATATCTTTTCAGACATAAAGACGGCGGGCCGTTTTTCGGCTTTTTCATCTATAAAAAACCGATTTCACGCATGCCGTTAACTTATTGCAATTGGTAGGGAATACTTCATCGCGATGAGAGGAGGCGCTTGTAAAGCTGAATACTCAACTAAGTTTCCTTTTGCAAATTAAAACAGGTTTGATAAGGCCCATGCCTGAGAAAACAGGCATTGGGTAATGATCTAAAATTGCAGCTATATTGGCAAAATCTAAGAATTAGCAGGTTCATAGCGGGGAGTAGATTTGAACTACTGATCTACGGGTTATGAGCCCGTCGGGATATCCTGACTACCCTACCCCGCTTCAATGCTTGCACTACACTCTCCTTGTATACTAGTGTATAAACCTTGCGTATCGAAATGCTGATCAGGGATGGTTCAATCAACTATTGTCTATTTGTCGATGTAAATATCGACGATTTTTCTGATCCGAAACTGAGCTATATGGAAAGCTTAAATAATTTCAGCCAGATTAGTCGAGATTATGGGGGTAAAGCCATGAGAGCTACTTCGAGTTTTAAGGCAATCTTGCTGGCAGCGGCATTTTTATTGCTTTCCTCTCCAGCGATTGCTCAGGAATATGGATCAAAGGTATCGCCCGGAGATGTGGATGAGTCAAGGGCGCTGAGCCCTTTCTTTAGCGGACCGGAGTTCGCATTCATCGACCTGAACAACAACGGCCTTTTCGAGCCCACGGATCCCGTATACATAAATATGAATCCTTCTGACTGCATCGTAAGCGAGAACGATGTGCGCGTGACCTACTTCGAGAATCCTTCATTATATCCGGCAGGCTCCCAGGTGAGAGCCTCCGAGCCCGACCACGATAAGGCTTTGATCAGATTTGGAACATACAGGTATCCTGCTGCAGAGCTCAGGTACTTCGACATGGACGGTGATAAGGCCTACAGCCTCAACGATCCCGTCTACCTCGACCTCGACCCGGGAAAAGTAACTGCAGGGGATGTCAGGATCACGGGCTACCTTGAGCCGATTCCGGGATTCGATATGGGGGCTGGAACCAGAGTCAGAGATGCAGACCCGGACAGCGATAAGATGACGATCACCCTTCCAGGCATGCTCGGCTTCTACAATGCCAACGGAGACATAAACAACGGAGGATGGGCAATTTATGATACAGGCGATCTCGTCTATATGGACACTCAGTACCCGTTCAACACAGTGACTGTTAACGATATCAGGTTATCTTTGCCCTTGAACTACGCATCTGCATCGCAGGGAGGCATTTGCACTTCTATGGATTGCGGAAACTCCTATACAGATGCTTATGTCCATCAGGAGATGCCGTCCAGGTAGAACAGACAGGATATGCCCAGGAATCCAAGAATAGCCCTTTGATGTCACGTTGACCTTTTGGGCGACCGCACGATCGATCCGGGCGCACTCTCGCACCATAGATCGATCGAGTCGCCCTGGCATAATTTATCGGATCTTTTTCGATTGATTGAAGTACTATGAGCCAGACCTGTTTTTCCATGCTTCTTCTGGGGGCCGATGAGGCCGGCAAGGGCCCTGTTCTGGGGTCCATGTTCGTCGCGGGGCTGGTGATTGATGAGGAGAAGCTCTTCGACCTGGCATCCATTGGGGTTAGAGATTCCAAGCAGCTGGCACCAGCCCGCCGGGAGGCATTAGCCAGAAAGATATCTTCAATCGCTCACGACCAATATATTCTGGAAGTATCCCCTCAGGTCATAGATGAGCTTAGATCGGTCATGACGATGAACGACATCATGGTCAGGTCCTTTGCCCAGGTGCTGCAGAGGCTGAATGCCGACAGGGCCATCCTGGATGCGGCCGATGTAAGCGAAGAGCGCTTTGCTGAAAGGGTGAAGAACGCCAGCAATGTCTCCATGAACATCATAGCAGAGCATAAGGCCGACCAGCGTCACCTCGTGGTCTCGGCAGCTTCCATCCTTGCCAAGGTCAGGAGGGACGAGTCCATGAGAGAGCTTGAAAGGCAGCATAACTGCAAGATGGGCAGCGGCTATCCTGGAGATCCGGAAACAATCACATTCCTGAAGGTCTGGATTGAGGACAAAAAGGAACTGCCTCCATTCGCCAGGCATTCCTGGGCCACAGTGCAGCGTATAAAAGCTAGTTTTATATAGGCTGTCTGGAAGTAAGGGAAATCCTAGAGTTGGTAATCACATGGATATAGAAGATACTTTGCTCATGATTCCAGGGCCGGTAAAGGTTGCGCCGAGGGTTCTGCGCGCGATGTCGCGGCCCATGATCAGCCATAGAAGCGGTGAATTCGGGGCTATCTACAAGGACTGCCAGGGCCTTTTGAAGGAATTCTTCGAGACCAAGAACGAGGTAGTGATAATGACCGGCAGCGGCACTGTTGGAATGGATGCTGCCGTTGCAGGAATTGTCGGCCGCGAAGATAGGATTGTAACGATATCCAACGGCAAGTTCGGCGAGCGGTTCACCGAGATTGGAGAGCGGTACGGAAAGGCAGTCCCGGTTACATTCAACTGGGGGACTCCTTTCGACCTGGAGAAGGTTGAGGCAGCTTTAGAGGACGGCGCAAAGGCCGTGGCCATGGTCCACAACGAGACATCCGTCGGCCTGACCAATCCCGCCAAAGAGGTTGGAAAGCTGGCCCATAAGCACGATGCGATCTTCATCGTCGACGGCATATCCTCCATAGGAGGCAACGAGTTTCCAACGGATGAATGGGGCGTCGATATTGCGATTACGGGCTCCCAAAAGGCTCTGGCTGTCCCGCCCGGCCTGGCGGTAGTGGCCGTCTCACCGAGGGCTGAAGAGAAGTTCAAGGACAAGAGCGCCAGCTATTATGCGGATCTAAAGGCTCACATCAAGAGCGCCAGGAAGAGCCCTGCCCAGACCCCTTACACTCCTGCGGTCCCGCTCTTCTTTGCCATGCAGGAGGCCCTGCATATGGCCAAAGAGGAGGGCTTTGCGGCACGAAGGGCGAGGACTGCGCAGCTTGCAGAGGCGGTCAGGTCTGCCGCCGCAGCATTGGACATCGACTTGTTCCCGGTCACGAACGAGCATTCCCATTACTCCAATACAGTTACAGCCATGAAGACTCCTGCCGGAATTAGCGACGATAAGCTTCGCGGCGGCATGAAGAAGCAGGGAATTGTCGTCTCCGGCGGCCAGGAGCAGCTAAAGGGCAAGATCTTCAGGATCGGCACCATGGGCGTTTGCTCATCGGGCGACATTTTGCGAACCATCCAGACGCTCGAGCTGGTGCTGGCCAAGGAAGGCTGCCTGGAAAAGCGCGGCGCGGGAGTCGAGGCTGCGGGCAAGGTGCTGGGGATTTAGCGCTGTTGACAACAGCCATTCCATTTTTATCTATGTTATCCCCAAAATTTTTCTAGGCCTATGCGTTATCTTCAGCCAAAAAAGATTTAAGCTAGGTTGCCTTTTTTGCCAGAGAGGCGAGTAGTGCTAAATATAAAAGGGTCGGGTCAAATGCTAATCAAAAGATTCGCTTTGGGCTTTATAGTTATGCTATTATTTTTTTTGATTCCAGCCTATGGTTTTGAAGTATCAGTATCCATGATTCAACCCGGCACTCTCAGAGAACCCTTTGATGTTTCTCAGAATATAGTTTATAATGTCCGGCTCGATAATGTAGATAGAGATATGCGCTATACTGTGGAGATGACTGCAGGACCCAATAGCCTGGAATCGGTTGTGTCCAAAAGCTTTAGCGCCAACATCAACGCCAAGCCCGGCTCTTCTGATATTTCTAATGTGGCCAAATTTGATGTTAACTTCCAGTCTCCCGGTTTAAGAAGAGGGGCATTTGAAACGTGGTTCTTAGATCAGAACAGGACCGAGATCTGGGACAAGGCCTGGTACAGGGTGAAGGTGACATCCTTTAACCCCTTCGAGAAGCCCGTTGAGGTCGAGGGGCCTATGGGAAGCCCTGCCCTGGCAAAGGTCGTAGAGGTCTTCAAGGATCCCAAGGTCACGCCAGGTAAAGGAACAAACCAGGACCGGTTCGAGTACCAGGTGGCTGTTAACTGCACTGTAACGGACAACATAACGCTGGAGGTAGGCCCGACCCGAAACGGCCCATGGACTCCTGTAAGCACACAGGATTACACAACTCCGGGTGGCTGGCAGGTTCTCAAATGGCCCAATGTTACTCTGGATTTCGATTACACCTCTGCGGCTTACAAGGTCAGCGGCAGGAAAGAGAAGATATTCGATGGACCATCCTGGCCGATAGACGTCGAGTTCAGGAACAACACACTTTCGCCCGATTGGGGGCCGTTTGATTCATCGTTTAATTACAGCATCGATATTGAGTCTCCCAAGCCCATAGACGTAGAGCTGTATGTCTGGGACGTGGGCAACAAACGATACAGCTCTGCGGGCAGGCTGAAGTATACCGATATCAATCAATGGCAAAAGCTTGTATGGAATGACATTAAGACGACATCTGTCACTGATGCGGCAGGAGATTCAAAGTACTATTACTCCTTCTACTATGAGGGATCGGAGTCGTCCATATCAAGTACCTATGAGAAGACAGGAAGATACTTCTCAGGCCCGACGATTTCTGTCATCGGCCTTAAAAACTCGACTGTGACACCAGGGAATGGAACCACGCTCATTCCTTACACATACTCAGTTCAGGTGCTGACAAAGCTTCCTAAATGCAGCATAAAGCTTCAGACAGCCCCACCTGGATCGGACATATGGCTGGACAAAGGGACCATTACATATAACGGCTATAATAATACTCTGGTCTGGAAAAATATAGGCTTCGAGCATGATAGCAAAGCAATGGGCAACGCCAGCTATAGGTTTATTTGGGGAGATACAGTGCTCGGAGAGTTTTCAGGACCCGATATCGAAGTTGAGATCATTGAAGACTTTAAAGAACCTATGGTTACACCCAATAAGGGTACAAACGATGATCAGTTCGAATACCAGGTGGCGGTGAATTGCACTGTAGCGGACAATATAACGCTGGAGGTAGGCCCGACTAGAAACGGTCCGTGGACTTCCGTGGGCACACAGAGGTATACAACTCCTGGCAGCTGGCAGGTCCTTAAATGGCCTAATGTTACTCTAGATTTCGACTTTAACGCAGCATCTTATAGATTTACCGGACGCAAGCCGCAAGTCTTCGATGGGCCTTTTTATCCTATTGAATTGGAGTTCAAGAATGCCGGCGTAACGCCTCCACGAGGCACTCAGGAACAAAAATTCCAATACTCTTTGGAAATCAATGCATCGCACCCAATTGATGTAGGCCTGAACTTTTTAGATATTACAACAGGCAAGTTCGTTTCCTATGATACAATGAAATACACCAACGCCACCTCTTGGGAAAAGCTAATCTGGGACGATGTGAAGGTGGCTTCTGGAGAAGATTCCGTAGGGGCATCGAGCTATTTCTTTAGTCTCCATTATCCTGGTTCAAAGACTCCCTTTGATACTACAAAGGATCGTATCGGGAGGTATTATGCCGGGCCTAATCTTAGCAATGTGATCATTGAAGGAAGCGTAAATCCGTGGAATGGAACCATCTATACGCCATTTTCTTACTCTGCCAAGGTCGGCACAGCTATGCCAACATGTAATATTTTATTAGAGGTTAAACCCCCTGGCTCCGACATTTGGATAGAGCAAGGCAGGCAGCAATATTCAATTGGGAGAAGCATTCTGATCTGGCCGAATATATCCTTCAGGTCTTCTCCAGATGTTCTTGGAATTGGAAAATATCGATTTTTGTCAGGCGATGCAGTTCTGGAGGAGTTCCAGGGTCCGGAAATTGATGTAGCTATAAGAAATGAAAGTGCAGATCGCGTAAAATCCGGCCGGTTCGACTATTCTGCTGAGGTTAGGTCTACCAGGCCTCGGGTGGAGATGGAGCTATGGTATACCGATGATGGTGTGACCTGGATCAACTCGGGATTAATTAATATCTATAATCGGACCAGCGTCTCAGATCCCGAAGGATGGCTGACTATGGTGTGGAAGAACCAACCCTGGCATAATACAATTCGGATAAATGAGGCTAGGAGGCAGCTAACATGAGGCCTGCAATGTCGTTCATTCTTATTATTCTATTGTTGGCATCACTGACTTGGACGGCACAATGCGATCTTAAGGTCCCGGTCGCCGACAGTGGGGGCAGCAGCAGCGGTGGAGGTCATAAGCAGATAGATTTTGATAAGATCCTCAAGGCCCTTCAGGAAGGAAAGGATAAGAAGCCGGAAAAGTTCGAAGAGCTTCAAAAGCTGATCAATATAAACGATTTGATTTCAAAAGAATATAGCGAAGAATATTCTTTGGGATTGGGAATTTCAGGCAATAAAACTCGGAACAGGAACGATAAATTTGTAGTTACTGCATCAGTAGTTAATCCCAATCCGATAGAGATCCGAAGGCCGATGTACCTCTATCTTGAGGAACTGGGGCCAGGTGCCAAGACATTCAAAACTGTTAACCCCATAGCCCAGATCATTCAGATCAATGAGTACGAAACGAAGGGTGGCAAGAATTACTCTTACAGGAACTTTCCCGATCTGACCTCTTTTGGCGACCTCAAAACTGTTGGACCTGTGGTCCTCAGGATTAAGGCCAGCGATGGACAGAAAGCATGGTACTCAAAGAATATGACAGTGAATGTCACCAACCAGGAACCCATGCTCGAAAACCTCTCCATCCAGGCGCTGCCAAGTCCCAGATACAATGATGCCATAATGTACGTTGTCAATGTCACGGATAAGGATAACGATGAAGTTAATGTAACTCTGCACATCGTCGATGGTGACTACGTCGAGAGAGCCAATTCGACTCAAATCATTGTCGGAGATGGACAGGCTCGCTTCCTCGGCAACGAGTTTTTCAGCAAATCGGATGCCGGGAAGAACTTCACTTTCTATTACACCTTTGGAGACGGCATTGTTTCGAATAAGACCGAAGTTCAAGAAGGCCCCAACTTTAGGAAAAGCGTCTCAATATTTGTAGAGAATCCGTGGGTCACCCCTGATGATGAAAACCAATATTGGTGGCAGAACTACAACTTCACCCTGAATATGAAGAATCAGGCGCCAGAAGATGCCAAGGTTCAGGTCACATTGTTCACGGATACAGCCGCACATCCATGGCATGTAGCGGCATCAAAGGAGGTAACTTTGACACAGGAGCCGCAGGTGGTGTCATTTAATATCAAGCCCTTTGATGTGCTGGATGCCAACCAGAGCTTCAGGTTCAGATTCGCTTATTCTGAGTATGATCAGCTGCAGAAGGACAATATCATCAAGGAATGGGAGAAGGCCGTAAATGCAAAGCTTGTCAGATATGAAACTGTATCTTGGCTCGGAATAGGCAATATTATAGCCATCCTCTTGATTGCCTTCTTGCTCAGCATTCTGGTGGAAAGGGGGTTTTACAGATGATCCTTCCGGCGTTTATGCAAAGATATGAGATATCTTTGATGATCTTGATAGCGGTTGCAGTTATCATAGGCGTAATCTTCCATTTTGCCTATCTGTACAGAGTACAGGCGATCGTTGGAAGGACTACCGGGAGCAACTTTAGCCGCGAAAATTTAATGAAGGCTCTGCATATCGCTCAGGGGTCGAACTTCAATGTCCTCATGATTCTCTCATGGAGCCTCTTTTTAGTCGCCTTCATCTTCCTTTACTTCCTGACTCCGGATATTTTTCCTGGCAGGAACTACTTTATGTTTCCTCAAATGGCTTCAGATGGCTATGGGCTTGCAATATTTGGGGTGGCTCTGGTAATCATACCCGGTCTTCTTATCTCATTAATCGTTCCCAGGGTTTATAGCTACTACCTCGTATCCAGATGGCTGAAAAATCTGAATCTGTTTACTCCGCTGTTTCTAGCGGCATCGCTTTTCTGCTCCGGCAATCTGGCGACGATATATCCAAGGATCGATACAGCAGTCTGGAACCTCGGATATGGCATGCTCTTTATTGCCTTAGTCCTTATGCTGTTGCCAATAATCATCGGCTTTGTGGAGGAGTTGAGATGAAACCGTGCATAGTTGGAATTGGCGGCGCAGGAGGCAATATCCTCAAGCAGTTCCTCCAAAGCCAAGATGTCGCAATAAGGATTAGCCCCTTATGTGAGCCGCTGGCCTATGGAGAGGTAAAGGGGGTATGGCTTGAGTCAGCAAGCCAGGATACTCAGAGACAAAATTATTATAAGGACCTCGCTCAGAGAGGCTATCCGGGATACCTGATATGCCATGGGATGATAAGCGAAAGCTCTGACACCAGAGGATATGTGGCAGACATTTATGGATTTGATCTCAAGGCCCCGGGGTTTGACAGAAGAGCGGAGTATCTTAAAGGCATATTCGAAGTTTTCGACTTCGATCTAGCTTTAAAGGAAAAATGTTCGGCGGAGTTCAAAGGATACGAAAACCCGCTCTCAGGTTATATGTGGAAGGAGGGCATCAGGCCCTTCACTATCATCGCTATGAGCAGGCCGTCTCTGGACATGGAAGGATCTAAGACAAATCTCCTGAAAGGCATCTTAAAAAATTCTTCCTCCAACAGAAACGGCCACAGCTCAAAGAAGCTGTGCGACAGCATCCTTTTTTTAGCCTCTTTGGGCGGCGGGACTGGAACCGGGTTTATCAATCCCATCACAAGCTATGTCAGGTCAGAGGAGCCTATATTTCCCATTTTTGCCCTCGGCATTCTGACTGAAAAGGGCGAAGACAAAAGGCATGCCAAGGAGGGCCAGAGGGACCTGGGAGCTGTTATCGCCATGTACGATTTGCTCACCAAAGAGTCTGGAGAAGGCATCGACGGCTTAATCCTGATGGATAACCAGATTTTGGTTGAGAGATTTAAGGGCAATTATCCGGCAATGGATAGCTGTATCTACTGCGCCTTGAAGCCCATCCTCGATTTGAGGAATTACCCAGGCGACCAGCTTTCTGACGATTCACCTGCCATAAGGAGAGTCGTCTGGGAGTTGGCTTCATCTAAGGAAGAAGGTAACAGCATTAAAGAAGGCAACAGCGGCAAAAACGAGAATAATGAAGAAGTTCAAGATAAAAAGAAGCTGCTTCCACCTGTTCTGGTTCCCTGTTATCACATTAAGCCCGACCATGTGGGTGATGTGAAGACCCTGGTGGAAGGGGCTTTAGGCAAGAAAGGAAGCCTTTTCCCATTAGGAAAGGACGGCAGACTGTTTCCATGCGATCCCGAGAAGGCCGATAGAGCGCTGGTCTTCACTCGCGGCTTCTTCAGCTCTGAAGAGATCAGTGGGGCTGTAGAGGAGAGGACTGGACTGGATGAAAGCAAGATAAAGATCTACCGAAAGCTTGGCGACAGCAAGAGCGAGGATATGCTGATACTGCTTCGCAACCCATACGGAGGAACTCCGGGAGAGCATAAGCGCGAGGGAACCCTGGAGTGGAGATTTCACGACATAATCACCGAGTCCATTAATTACATCACCGGGAACGAGGATAATATTTTGGGCTTCCAGGGCTATAAGCAGGTCACCAAGGAAAAGCTGAGAAATTACTTTTACGGAGAGAATGGGCTATTGGACGAGCTGAATAACTGCATGGACCGGCTGGAGAACGGAGAGCGGCCGATCTTCAGAAAGCCGCTCACGATCTTCGGGAACGGGGCTGATGCACCCGCTGTTATAAAAGGCTGCTTGGAGCTAGGCGGACAGAATGCGTCGGCTGAGGAGAAGGCGCGGTTGAAGGAGATGGTAAAAGAGGAGTTGAGGGAGATTCTGCGGTCGGAGGACTGCAAGAGGAGGATAAGGGAGATAATTAATTCTTAAGCTATTTCTTAAGTCGGCATAAGTTCTTGCCAAATGCAGATTTTTTCCCTGTGGTTGGTAGATTTTCAAGAAATGTTTTTCTCATATGATTTAATGGATATTGGGGTAGTTCAATTTCATATTCCGAGTTTAAGATCCGCGGGCAAAATGTATGTAAAATATTTTTGGGATTAAAAAGTGTATGGGAAACAGGGACTTACCTATTATTGCTAAACTGGAAAAAAGTCTCTACGCAGCCTTTAGATCATTGGGCCTTATGGGAATTACAAATATATAATCAAGATTGTGGATTCAAATTTCGGGTTCCTACCGGTTTTTATTCATAAAGGCAAAGTAACTATTGCGAAATTGCATAGGAAAAACAAGGAGAACAATTGCCCACAAAGATTTGAATATCGAATGATTTATAAAAAAATGACTGCTGTCCGAATTGACTCGATGTCGAGGGTGATACTAGGGCGGGTCTAGTTGAGGGATCCTATAGTTTATTAAAATAATCGATAATTTATAATAATGTTAAAGATAACTAAAATAAAAAACTGTACGCATAATTAGTAATATGATAATTTATAAGGGATTGAAATGGGATGCAAGCATATTAGCTGCGGAAACAAAGAAATTATCTGGCTTCCCTTTAAATACAGAGGGCTAGAGTGTGGCCTTAAGCCGCATCAGTATTGCAGGAATTGTGGAGTCGTAAAAATAGCATCTTCCGAGAAGCCAAAACGATTAGGATATTATATCAATATATTAACAAAATTTTCTGAACAATGGAAAATTACGAAGGTTCAGATTAGGCTTATATCCATGGATCTTCAAAGACATGGAATAGATGATATTTACAGCATGGACAAATACATGCAGGAAAAACTTTTTTTGCAAATTATACAGAAATATGTAAATCTAACTGAACCTTCGTTTAGACAATTACTCAAGGCTTTTGATACGTAACAAATTCATTTTATTTATTATTTCAACAAACAGTAATTAGGAGGGAATATGTCTCTGACTATTGTAGCGATGCCAGCCTACAACGAAGAGAGGTCTATTGCAAAAATGGTTCTCGGCAGCAAGAAATATGCTGATAAGGTTCTGGTTGTAGATGATGGAAGTATCGATGCGACTGCTGAGATAGCTGAAGCTCTTGGGGCAAATGTAGTTAAGCATGAGGAAAACAAAGGATATGGAGCAGCCTTAAAGAGTTGCTTTGCTGCGGCACGAGAACTTAGCGCGGATTGCATGGTAATAATCGATTCCGATGGTCAGCATAATCCCGATGAGATACCTGACCTTCTAATTCCGATAGAACAAGGCGCTGATCTAGTAATAGGATCGCGATTTTGTAACGGCAATGGCAAAAATGTTCCTGCCTATAGGAAAATGGGAATGAAAGTTTTAGATGTTGCTACAAATAAGGCAGGCGGCATTAATGTATCTGATAGCCAGAGCGGATTTAGAGCTTATGGCAAAAGGGCAATAGAAAAAATAAAGATAGATGGCGATGGCATGTCTGCTGGTTCGGAGATCCTATTGCAGGCCAAAGATAACAACTTGAAAGTAAAAGAGGTGGAAATTCAATGCAGATATGATATAGAGGGTACTTCGACTGAGAATCCAGTCGGACATGGACTTAGGGTCCTAGTTGATCTGCTTCAAAATATGGAATTAAGAAGACCGCTTTTCTATTTTACAGTTCCTGGGATGATATTTGCTACTATTGGCATAATTATGGGCCTAAATTTCTTGAGAATATTTTATCATGGTGGATCATTGAGCTTTGGTCCAACGCTTTTGATGATATTGCTAACGCTTGTAGGCAGCTTTATGGCCTTCACAGGGCTTATCTTGCATTCGCTTTCTAAGCTTCTAGATCACTCAATTAAAAGTATTGATGGGTCTTAACCAACGAAATGTGGCCTGATATTACACATATGTAAGCAAACGATGAACATTATTGGAGGCAACAAATGAAAATATCAAAACGGTACTACTATGATGTTCCGACTAAATAATAAACGTGGTTAGCGATATCTTTAGCTTAATTGGAGGAGTAATTAGGTATAGATCACAAAATGCCAATAGAGATAGAATTTAGAGGCTCTAAGCTCAAATCAATATTTGCGATGGCATTTGACTGGTGAGTGCAGCTATGATGGAGGTATATATTTAATGATTAGGACTGAATTTAAACGACTAATATTTAATGTTTCAGAAATATGGTTTAGTGATTCTATCTATGATGTTGATGGTTACAGCCATGTAATGTTTAGGCATTGCAAGCCGCAGAAGGATAATTTAGGATTTAAGTGCAAAGAAGAGCTAACGTCGATCGTAGATTTAAGGCAGGACTTAAAAACTATATGGGAAAAAATGAAAAAGGATTCATGCAGGAATGCAATAAAGCGTGCTGAAAAAGCTGGAATTGAGGTAAAATATAATCAAAATTATGATGAGTTTTATGAAATATATAAAAATCATTTAAAAAATAAAAAATATCATGTAATACCGTTTGACAAATCTAACTTATTTAAATATGGCTCATTATTTACTGCTGAGCTTAATGGAGAATTGCTAGGCGGCCATTTTTATATTGAAGATTCAAATCATATCGTTTATCATATTGGGGCTACAAAAATAATCAACGACAATAAACGCGCTAATACTCTAAAAGGAAATGCAAGTCATTTAATGCACTGGGAGGCGATGAAATATGCAAAAGATAAGGGAATTCAGGAATTTGATATGGGAGGACTATACACAGATTCAATAAATAGATTTAAGGAAAGCTTTGGGGGAAATCGAACTGTAATTTACAACTATTGGAAGGATTATAATTTTGGCTATGAGATGGCAGCCTCACTAGGAAGGCAATTCTATTTGCTTAAAAATTTTAAGTTCACTTCGAGGGATTCAAGCAAATGAGACAAAATGCTCTTGTTATAGATATGGAACATTGGTATTCACCTGAGCTCTTAAGACACCGTCTGCCGGGTGACCTGGTCGATCAATATCCAGAATCTATAAATCCTCTATTAGAGATCCTTAGAAGAAATGAAACGCGAGCTACCTTCGCAATATTAGGAACAGTAGCAGAAGAACATCCTGAAATCGTAAAGATAATATATGAAGAAGGACATGAAATAGCATCTCATGCATGGACCCATATACCATTAAATGAACTCGGAAGAGAGGAATTCGAAAAAGAGATAGTTAAATCAATAAATTTGCTAGAATTGATCACAGGAGAACGGCCGATAGGCTTTCGTGCTCCAAGCTTCTCAATAGACAATTCCACAAAATGGGCCTTTGATGTTCTTGAAAAACATGGATTTATATATGATGCAAGCATTTTTCCCATAAAAACGATGCTTTATGGTGTTCCCAATGCGCCTAAGTATATTTATAGGCCATCTAAAGATGATATCACTAGAAACGATCCCAAAGGCAAAATTATTGAATTTCCAATGAATGTTTTAAATTTAGGTGTGAATATACCTTTTGCGGGAGGATTCTACTTTCGAATTCTTCCACTTGCGTTTATAAAATATGCGATAAGGAAAACAAATGAGGATATGCCTGTGATATTTTATATTCATCCATGGGAAACCTGGCCAAAAACACCTCAATTGAACTTACCTCTGTTATCAAGGTTCATTACATATTTTGGTATCAACGGCTCGCTGGAAAAATTTGAGGATTTGGTGAAAACTTTTAAATTCTCACCAATTAAGGATGTCTTAATAAGCTATTATTCTGCGGGGGTGTAATTCAATGCACGTAAATATCGATAGGCCATACAATACTAAGGAAGAATTTAATTATAAATTATGGGAAAAAATTAAAAGGACAATCGGTCCTGCAGAGATTTGCTATAAATTACATTTAAATCCCCTTTATGTATTTCTAATTTCTTTAATGGGACTATTAATAGGTTTAACATTAATTTTAAATTATATCTCTATACCAATCATTATTGCGTTTCCGATTCGAGACATTTCATTGTTATTATTTCTTTTAGGATTCTTGTTATTCTTCCATAGAGACCCAGAAAGAAAGATTATTAATAGAGATAATGCAATACTATCGCCAGCTGATGGAGTGATCGTTTACATTAAAGAGCTAAAAAGAGGAGAAATACCGATTTCAGTGAAGGGAAAAAATAAAATAAGTTTAAATCAATTAACAAAATGCTCTGATTTCTTGGAAAAAGACGGCTATTTGATCGGCATTGGAATGAAACTTTTTGATGTTCATATCAATCGATCACCAATAAGCGGCAATGTGAAGGTTTCTAAACATAATCCCGGCAAATTTATAAGCATGACGAACAGCGACTTCGAAATAGCAAATGAAAGTGAAACAACGATAATTGAACATAGCAAAGGATATGTCATAGGAGTTATACAAATAGCCACTTTTTTAGTGAGAGGTATAGAATCATTTTTGCATGAAGGCGACTTGATAGCCCAAGGAGATCGGATAGGCCGCATTAAGCTAGGATCTCAAGTAGATTTAGTTATTCCTTTTTCTGATATAGATATAGTAGTAGATATAGGTCAGAGAGTGTACGCTGGCGAAAGCATTTTGGCGGTGGTTAAATGACGATTGGGGTTGAAGAAGAATTCATCGTAGTAGATCCGGAAAATTTTTTTTATGCTCCATGTGCCCCCCAAATATTGCTAAAATTAATTTCTAAAGATAAGGTATACCTTGCCAAGTCATCCCTTGAATCGCCTTTTGCAAGAGGGCGATTTTCTTTTTGTAAAAGGGAAGATTTAAAGAAAGGCTTTTCGATTGTGGAAGTAAAGACATCACCCCATAAATGCATTGATTCGCTCGGTGAGGAAGTAAAATTCAATAGAGACAACCTAATTGAAGCAGTCAATGATTTAAACCTCGCTCTCTTGCCCACTGGAATTCATCCTCTTTTTTCCAAAAAAAATTGCGGTTTAGAAAATACCGCAGCCCTTCATATTCATATAACTAACAATGAAAAATCATATTATAATATCCTAGGATGTATCCCCCAAATTATATCTTTAACTGCAAATTCCCCTTTTGTGGAGGGAAAATTTTTAGCAATGTCATCAAGAGCATTACACTCACGTGCTATTGGCGTTCCGAATAATTTTTTTGAGAGAACATCCGATTTAATCGTTAATCAGCACTTTAAAACTATTGAAGTAAGGGCATGTGATACGCAATTATTCTCAAATGATGTAATCGGTGTGGCTGCAACAATATTATGCATTGCCCAAAAACCAATCTGTAAAAAAATAAGAAAATTTGACTATATTAGGCAAAGGCGAGAGGCTATAAACAATGGGCGTCAGAACGTGGAAACTGAAATGATTTTTAAGGAAATCGCTACAATCGCTGATGAATTATCATTATCTGATTATATTACAGAGTTCTTTAGAAGAAAGACTGGAGCAGAGCTGCAACTAGAATGCTATAGGCAATATGGGATTCCTTCATTGCTGCCATCTTTATGGGACTCCATGAAAAGAGACTATTTTATAGTTGGTAATTCCATTAGCACTATAAATACAACTATAAATGAGAACAATTTTTTATATTATTTATTCATATATTCCCCACTATTCTTTTGGAATTTATTAAAAAAAATCAGACAGGATGACGCAGTACATACGACTGAGCTCTTGGGCAGCGATCCTTCGAAAATTGTGACCAGTTCATTATATAAAATAGAATAGTTAAATGATTATATCAAAATCGATATTTATAATAAATTTAATCATCTTGCATCTATCGAGGAAATTCTATGAAGGTGGCATACTTAGTCCCATATAATTGGGGTGGAATGATACATTATACTGCCGAATTAGCTAATGCAGTTTCCCAATATGCTGATGTAATTGTTTTAGGAAGCAAAAGCATTCCAAAATATTATTTTTCTGATAATATAAATTTGATTAATATTTTTGATGATTTTAATTTCACTTTATCTAATTTGCCTACTGTTTTGACATATAGCAACCTTAATGCATTTTTCTCTTTTAGAAAAATATCGATTCTAAAAGATATTAATCCTGATATCATTCATTTTACAACCCCATTAATGCATATACCATTGTTTATTCTACTTTTTAATATAAATTCAGTATGCCCATCCGTATATACAATTCATTCTCCACATCAGGAGAATGATTTTTTAACAGAAAAAATATACTATTTAGATTGCCTGATAAGTAGCCTTGTATCCTACAAAAGAATAATCGTCCATTCGAGGCGCGATAAGGATGAAATAATACAAAAAGAAAATTATTCCGAGAAAGATATAGCTGTTATTCCTCATGGAACCTATGATATTTTTATGAAATATGCTAAAAGAGATAACTTAAAATCTGAGTTCATTGGAAATAATACTATTCTTTTCTTTGGCTATCTTAAAAAGTATAAAGGTCTGGAGTATCTTCTCCGAGCAATTCCGTTCATATATAGGGAAATTCCAAATATCAAATTAATTATTGCCGGTGAAGGAGATATTGCACCATATTATAATCTGATCAATAAATATGATCCATCAATTTATGAACATATTGAAGTATATAATAAATACATATCAGATGATGAGGTATCTATCTTATTTCAGCAATCTTCAGTTGTCGTTTTGCCATATTCCCAAATGACCGGACAAAGCGGAGTCATTACTATTGCGCATGCTTTTGGCAAGCCTATCGTAGCTACAAATGTCTGGGCATTTCACGAAGTAGTCGATGACGGTAAAACCGGATATTTAGTGCCTCCAAAAGATCCGAAAGCTCTCGCCGAAGCGATAATAAAAATATTAACAAACGATAATATAAGGGCTGATATGGAATTAAACTCATTTAAAAAAGCACAGGAATTATCATGGGATAATATTGCACTAAAGCATATAGATGTTTACAAAGAAGCTATTGGATAATAAACTTAGTTATTAACAGGTATAATAATGCTGCAAAAGACTATCCGGACCTTTTTTAATAAACTAGTATCAAATGATCCACTTTCAAAGAATGCCTTATTCCTTATAGCAGGTTCTATCACAGGAATGGTGTCAGGCTTCATATTTTGGATTGCAATAGCTAGGCTATATGATACTAATGATGTTGGAGTAGCCTCGGCTTTGATTTCAAGTACTGCAATGATAACTGGTTTATCATCATTTGGATTTGATTTTGCACTAATAAAGTATCTTGCACTAGAAGATAATAAAAGTAAATTGATTAATACATGTATCTCAATTTCCATTATAAGTGCCTCTATTCTTTCTTTGCTTTTTATAGTTGGAATTAAAATTTGGTCTCCTAATTTAATTTTTTTGCATGGCAATCTCATGATCGGCTTTATTTTTATATTTATAACTTCTATAAATTCGGCGATTAATATAATAATTACCGGCGTGTTTGTAGGTTCTAGAAGTTCAAATTATTCGTTTTACATTAATAACATAACCTTTTTAAGGATATTTGTTTGTCCATTTTTAGTAGCAATGGGTGCATTAGGAATATATCTTTCCTGCTATATTAGTGCAATAATTTCCATTTTGTTCGGCTTCTATCTACTAACACGCATCCATATCAACTATATTCCATCATTTGTGTTGGATAAACCATCAGCACAAAAAATATTTCATTATTCTTTATATAATTATGCTGCTAAGATGCTTGAATCTCTTCCAATATTTGTTTTTTCGATATTGATAATAAACTTGCTGGGGGCTGATATGAATGCTTATTTCTATATAGCATACTCAATCTCAGCCATATTTATAATAATTCCCAGTTCTGTATCTAATTCATTTATCACAGAATGCTCTTATTTTCCTGAAAAATTTAAAGATAATTTCAAAAAATCAGTATTAATAACTTTAAAGCCTTTAGCTTTATTAATTATCATCATAATTTTATTCGGAAGATATATTTTAACTTTATTTGGAGAACAATATTCAGAATATTCTTATATGACACTTGTTCTTTTAGCATTTGCAAGCATACCTGTTTCTATAAATTATTTTATTATATCCATAAAACGAATTAGAAATGAAATGACATCCGTAATTATGATATTTGGATTAATAGCATTGATCAGCATATTAACAAGTTATGTCTTAATGATAGATTTTGGAATAAATGGTGTTGGGGTAGCATGGTTCATCGGAAACAGTTTAGTTGCTTTTCTTTTGCTGCTAAACGTTTATATAAATGACAAAGAATCTAAATTATTTTTAAAAAAATTTTTCCTAAAAATATTGAATCTTGGTTTTGATTACCGAAATCAATTTAAATAGATGATTTTAAATCATAATGGATTAATTTTATTACATATTGATATAATCAACTCTCTTGGAGATGCTTAAGTGAAATTTTGCCATTTAATCCTATTATCCGCTGTTGTATTTGCATTCTTATCTAATGCCTGCGCTATTCATTGGGATAGCAAAGTATCTACTAATTCCTCGTCTTGGTCCATATATAGACAGAGCGGCTCAATAAAAATCGATCTCTCTAGTTCAATTATCGGAACATTAGAACAAATGGAATTGAATAGCAGATCATTTAAACCTTATAATTCCTACTATACTGATATCATAATTAATGATGTAAGGCTCAGAGAAAGGATAAGCTCCTCTGAAGGTAATTATTCATCTGAGGATACTCTAAGCATTTCATCTAGCGATGAAGAGGAAATAGAAATCAACTATGGCAAAGAGGCGAATACCGATATCTATACATTCTCTTATAAGGAAGAATGGCCAGTTTTATTGATGGCCAATCGCAAGGTCGAATATTCAGGGCGTCAGATAAATGATCGAAGCTTTGTTGGGAATAATATGGACTCGGTTGGCACCAACTGCCAATACAATCATAATTTTTCAAAAGATTTAACTGTCATCAGCTGGTTGGATAGAATGAACGCTACAGTAATTGCAACTGATGATAATATTATTAAAGCTGAAATTATGCCCACCAAGTATTTGGGTTACCTGATCGAGGCCAACACAACTGGCGTAGCGGATTTTGACTACTCACTCGCGGGATCGCTATATAATGCAAAGAGAGGAATATATCCAGCCCTGAGCGAAGGCCATCAAAGATATTACGGCACGTATAGAATTGGTCAAAAAATTGAGATGAGATCAACGTACAATAAAAGCGAATCTAAAAAAATTAATCTGCTGCCATGTTGCGTACCCGCTTATCCAGAACGGCAGAGATATGAAGCTCAGGATTCTGTGATAAAATAGTCAATAACTTTTGTTATCATTTGTTTTGGGGAGGTGATCTTTTAAATATTTGACATAAATGAACTAAGAAAGTATCGAACTCAATTACTTTGAGTTGCTAATTAAATTATCTTGAAATTCGAATTTTCAAATTAAGAAGATATGAAACATAGGAGGCAAAGAATGAAATATAGAAGAAATGCCGCAATCTTGGCAGTCGTCTTGGCACTAATTTTTTTGCCAGTAGTCGATTGCATTGGATTTTCGGCAGGAAATGACCATATGTCTTTTGGGCAAAGCATAGATGCCGGAAAGGGAGATACTGTTTCAGGAAGTACTACAATTTCACAAGATGCGTTATCAACTTCATTGTCTGCCAGCGCTAAGAGACCTACACTTAACCTTAAAGATAGCCATAAAGTATCTAATAGTGCAGGATCTACCGCCGAGGTAAGCGTTAATATAAAAAAAGCAAAATCATATAAATACACTTACGATTTGCAGCCTGGTGATGATGTAGTCCAGGCATCTGAAACACTTGATGTTAATAGTGCGCTTTCCTGCAGCGTTTATGCCAAAGCCGTTAATGCTGCTGGATATGATGTCAAGGCAAGCACAACGATTGCTAATGGAGACTTATTGGGATACCACAACATGGCTCAAGCTTCGAGTAATATTGTAGGGGCCTTCCAGAAGTTTGACAAAGCATCTGCAACAGCCATTCAATGCAATTTAGTATCGTATAAATTGCCTATGACCCAAGATGTGAGCATAGAATCCAAGGAGAAAAACACAGTACCAGAAGCAACCATAAATACTCTATTCTCTGGAACCGTCTCTGATTATCTTGATAAGGCTTTGATCTCAACAGAAAGGGGCACTTTGCTTGATCAAAGCGCTCATGTCGAGGGATCATTTATTGGTACTTCAACTGCTGGTTCGGCAACTAAGACAAGAACTTCAAATTACGGATCAGAGTACGATATAGATATGAACGCAAAGTTGGATGACGGCATATCTACCGCATCTGGCACCCTAGCATACTATGTCTACCCGAAAAAGAATCAAAAGATACAGAAAGCAGTCGATTTATCTCAATCAGGCGATACGATAAATGTGGCCCCAGGAACATATAAAGAAAAGGTTGTTGTGAATAAGCCTGTGACTGTTAGGGGGGATGGCGTCAAGGTGAATAGCATCAGCAGCAGTAACGGAGGCACAGTTTATTTAGATTCTAAAAAAATATTGCTGAGGGCAGATGATTTCTATTGGAATTCTGCTCCTTGGCTATGGTTTATAGATCTTATCGACGAAAAACAAATTAAAGGCACATGTGCCCTGGTTCCTGTCGATCTAGAGGAAGATTGGAATCAAGATATGCCATGGTACTTGTGGTACACTGATACTGACAGCGTTGAACAAGCTGTGCATGGATATACACATGATGATTTTACCGAGATGACATATGAAGAGCAATATGGCGAACTTCAGAAAGCGAAGGACGTTATGAATGACAACTTCCTATGGCCAACCACTTTTGTCGCTCCATACAACAATGGAAACTTGGATACATTGCAGGCATTAGAAGCAGCAGGCTTCCTTTCCTACTCAGGAAACTATGTGGATGGTTATGATGGAGATGTAGGCCAGTTCAGTACGATATATTGCTTGGAATCGGATTGGAACGGAAATCACCCTCTACCCCACATTAGCGCCGATGACTTCGCTAATGTTTGGGGATGGTTATCCCAAGAGGATGATTACATTTGCTTATATCTGCACCCACATACATATCTTGATGAAAATGGGCTGCTTTCCACAGAGGAGACCGATAAATTATCTGCATGTGTCGATTTCCTGAAGACGCAAAACGTTGAGTTTATGACCATTGAACAAGCAAACAAGTGGAAAAAGTGGACAAAAGGATAAATTAATCTAAGGGTGCAAGACAGTAACTTGCACCTCTTTTAATTTTAGGTTTATTTAATGTTATGAGATATATCAATGCCATGAGGAATAAACAAGCTGACTTTATATGAAACAAACAAGAATCGTTCCAGGAATTATCACGTCACCATTTCTATTAAAAGCAGGCGTGCCTCCATTATCCAACCTCATCGATGTAATGTGTTCTTTATCAAACGAAGTATACGTTATAACAGGCGGAGCAGGTTCAGCTATTAAAAAAATAGATAAAGCATACATTTATTTAATAAAATTAAATAAAAATAAGTTTTTTGCTCTAAAATATTTAATAGCTAATATAAAAATATCTTATAAAATTTGCTTATTAAAAAGCGTAAACGTATGGTTTTTTTATTTAGGTGAAAGACCGCTGCTAATTCCAATCTTTATCTCTAAGCTTCTTGGGAAGAAAGCTATTATCATATGTTCAAGCTCTCTAACCGAGGATATAAACATGGGAAGACAAAACAAGTTAAATATAATGAATATTGTTGATATGATTACGCGTTCCCTGGCTTTTAAAATTATTATCTCCTCCGCAAATCTTATTGATAGCAAATCGATAAAGAAATATCCAGATAAATTTCTAATAATTTCAGAGCACTTCATAGATACAAATGAATTTAAAATAACAATTCCATTCAACGAACGGGATAATCTAATTGGCTATATTGGTCGTTTTAGCGAAGAAAAAGGCATATTAAATTTTGTCAATGCTATTTCAAAATTGGCTAAAAAGGAAGAAAATATAAGCTTTTTAATTGGAGGACAAGGTG
Source organism: uncultured Methanotrichaceae archaeon (assembly GCA_964534145.1). GTDB lineage: Archaea > Halobacteriota > Methanosarcinia > Methanotrichales > Methanotrichaceae > CAWJYS01. The sequence goes on from CAZHNU010000003.1 coordinate 45,980, forward strand.
ATTTGCAGGAAAATATAAAAGAGATGGTAGAAGAATATAATTTGAAACGCAAAATTGAATTTGCAGGTTGGATTCCACATGAAATCCTTCCAACATATCTCAATCGATTGAAATTGTTGGTAGTTCCTTCATATACTGAGACAGGCCCCTTAATAATGCTGGAGGCTATGGCATGCGGTACCCCAGTACTAATTACGCGAGTAGGATTAGCTCCCGAAATAATAAAAGATGGAGAGACTGGCTTCATCTTAAAAAATAACTCTGCAAAGAATATTGAAGATGCCGTCATTAATAGTTTAAATAACCTTGATTTAGAAAAAATAGCCGATCGAGCTAGTTTCTATATAAAACAGAATTTCACGCATCGCAAAGTCGTCGAGCGATATAAGCCATTGATTTCGAGCCTTGAGGATGAGATATAATGCAAAATCCTAGAGCATTCGGCAGAATCAATTACGAAGAGGATCTGACAAATGGCCAATTTATTTAACTTGAATAAAATAGAATTTAAAAAATTTTCTACATTGATGCTTTCTTTACAGATGGCATTCTTAGGAGCGATTCTTTTAGACCTCCAGGGTATGGAAATCCCCATAATCAGGCAGCTAATTGGTACTATCTGCATATTATTCATCCCTGGATGGATGTTCACAAAGATAATGAGGTTAAATAAATTAGGAACTCCTAAATTAATAATGCACTCATTAGGTCTAAGCATCTCGTTGCTTATGTGCATCGGAGTTTTAGTCAATTTAATTTCATTATATGTTCCCAAATTTAAGCCGATATCTTATTCTTCAATTATATTGGCTTTTAATGCTTTAATAATAATCTCTATAATATTTTATTTTTTGAATAATAATCAGTCCAAATTATCTATATGTGTCGCTGCTAATGATTTCCTGCATCTTAAGATACTTCCGTTATATTTTTTGCCGATTCTTGCAGTATTAGGTGCATATTATTTCAATTATTTCGATAATAATGAACTAAATCTTATTATACTGATTATTATTGCAGTCATCTCTATTCTTATCAGCATTGATGAATCATACCCTGCCAGGCTCTATCCTATGGCGATTTGGCTCATTTCTCTATCTTTGCTTTTTCATTCATCGCTCATCTCCAATTACATTTGGGGATGGGATATTTGCCAAGAATACTTAATATCAAATCAGGTGATAAGAAGCGGATCTTGGAACGCAACAATACCATCAAACATAAACGGAATGCTGAGCATCACTATTTTGCCACCATTTTTTTCAAATCTTTTGTATCTAAATATTATTTGGGTTTATAAGATCATGTTTCCATTTATTCTTTCCCTTCTTCCAGTAGCCTTATATGAAACATATAAAGAGCAAACTGATACAAAGATTGCATTAATGTCTTGTCTTTTTTTTATGTTCAACTTTGTTTTCTTTAACGAATTACTATCTCTTGCAAGGCAACAAATATGCGAATTATTCTTTGCACTTGTTTTCCTATCATTAGTTGATAAAAATATTTCAAAAGCGCATAAATCTATACTTATGATCATATACACTTTTTCGATGAGCGTTTCCCATTATGCACTCTCTTATATTTTTATTTTTATGTCTTTGATGTACTTTACCATAATGGGATTTCTATATATATATAATAAAAATTATACAAAAGATATTATTTCGGTTAAACTTATTTCTGCATATATTGCCTTTTCTATAGCATGGTATATTTATGTTTCGAGTTCATCATCTTTTATTAGCGCTGTTGATACTATACATTTTGTTATCAATTCAATTATTTCTGACCTTTTTAACCCACATGCTTCACAGCTTGCAAATATTGTGTCCAATGAAGATCTATCTATAACAAAATTTATTGCTAAATATATTAATTTTATATTCCTAATTTTTATTTTTGCAGGTATTGTAAAAGTACTTTTAGTCGAAAAGGAAAAGTTTAATAAAAATTATTTGATCTATTCTATAATAATTTTTATTACTGCATTCACATTTATTGTCCTTCCTGGGGTTTCAGGGACTGTGGGAATATCACGATTCTATCATATATCGCTACTTCTCCTCTCACCATTTGCGATAATTGGGGGATTGAGTTCCTTTTTTATTTTAAAATTCATTTCGGATAAGCTTGGAATCGTGAAGTTATCCCGAAAAAATCTTACTCTCCCCTTTTCTGTAATAATTTCTTTGCTATTCCTGTTTAACAGCGGTGCAATCATGGAATTAGCAGAAGATAAACCGGTTTCAATTTCATTAAATAAATCGATAGATTATCCTATATATAACGAACAGGAACTTCAGGGAGCCGAATGGCTCTACGTCAATGGCAATTGTAGCCATGTATATGCTGATCTCATGAGATCCCCATTATTAGCGTCATTTGGTATTCTTAGTTGGAGTAGAGTCAATACAATTTCTGCAGAATTAGAGGATTTGTCTTTAAATGATTATTATATTTATTTCGGAACGTTCAATATATTAAAAAATAAATTAATAGTCCCACAATATACAGAAGGAGTTAACCTGAATCTTCATTATATAAACATATCGAAAATATCGAAAAATAAGATTTATGCAAACTCTGGTGCAGAAATCTATTTTTCATAAGTAGAATGGCAGATCTTCTGCTATCCTATATCCTAATCGCTATATCATAAAAAACTCGCTATGCTGCCAGTAGAGTAGTAATTGCTCCTGATGAATGGTATTATTTAAGTTAGCGACTAAGCTTCCACTGGCCTACCTTAGCTTGAATATCTACCTAGTGACGGCTCCTTCGTACTACAGTTGCAGGCATCCATGGTGTCTCAACCAATGCCATGCAGCCCCACGGTGATCATTTTATGGCTTCGATGTGTTGCGATTGCATCGCAACTCCCATTAACTTCGCAAAGTTAACGAGACTCGCCGTTCCAGATTTTACGTACAGACCAACCCTTTACAACCAGCTATCGGGAGTTCTAAGATCTAGCCTGACTGGCCTACTTGAGTCTATTCTACTTCTAGCGGCAAGAGCCAGACAAACAATAATGAGAGATCTGGGTGTATGTAGATTAGTGGCGTGGAGTGAAAGTGATAGGTATGGGCTGTGCCACGACTACGTGAGTGGCAGTCTCGACGTTGTCGAGACATATTCAGCCTTTTGAAAAGGCAGGGGGGTAGCTCTGCTTTCGTCCCGAATAGGCATGATAAATTATGAGGTTTTCCAACGTTATAGCTGTCTTAATTCTGCTTTTGGCAATCATTTTGGCCCAGGGCTTGACTAATGAAGGAAATCATATTGATTCCCTCCCTATTGGAGCTGTAAAAGACTACTTGCCTCTACCTCAAGATAATATGACAAGTATCTCTAGAATAAATGGTACTATCAAGCATCTCGACGGAATTAAATATGATTCAGCAGGGAGCGATTCAATCTGTGTCTATAAAATAGATGATCAGCTAGATGGAATCGACGATTGGATTGTAGCACGGTGGGCCAATGGAAGCATTCTTGCTGGAGGAACTTCGAGAAACGATGATCAAAAAATATTACAGGAAGCCATATCCAATAGCAGTGCCCACTATATCGAAATAGGCGAAGGATTATTTACTATTCATCATGCTTGGCACATAGCAAGCAGTGATGGCGGCAGATATGCCATAAAAGTCCGTCCTAATTCCACAATTAGCGGCATCGGAATGAATTCAACGATTTTAAGAGCCGATTATCCAGAAGGCAATTCGAGTCCATTTGATCCCCCAGCGTGCATCTTTGGGACGAATGATTCCGTAAAAAATGAAAATATTTTAATAAAGGACTTAACCCTTGACGGCAATATCACTGATTCTTATAGAAACCGTGGAGGTGCAAAAATCACCCGCTGTGATAATTCCGCAGTCCTTCGCGTAAGGCTCATGAATTGCCGTACGGGCGTTTGTCTCTCAGCTCAAGATTATGCAACTGAAACAGATCACTATGAATACTTGAGGCCCAAGGTAATCCAAAATTGCATTGCCTTAAATTGCACAAGCGAGGACTATATCATATGGCGCTCTACTAATTGCTGGTTTATTAATAATTCCGCTTCAAATGGCAGCTTAGTACAAAATGAGACCGGAGCATATGGTTGGTATATGTCTATAGATTCTGAGCATAATGCTGATATCCATATAATTGGCAACAGGATAAACGATGTTCCTGTTATCGACCCTATCCTTTTTGCATTTAATAACAGTGCATCCTATGGCATATATCTTACCGATGCCAAGGATGCTTCTATTTACTTCAACAACATAACGATGAAGTCCGCTCCTGAAAGTGACAGAAGCATCGGCGCAATATACAATCTGAATTGGAACGATCCTGATGCACCTTCCAACTTTTCAAGAAATATAAGCATTGGCTTCAATCACATTGAATATGGCAAAATTTTACTGGAGACCACATGGTATGGGGGAACTGATAATATAAAAATCTTCAATAATGACCTAATCAATGCTCAAATATGGCTTTGGGCTGATAGAAACGACATGTCTACCTGCTATTCACATTTCGAAATATCTAATAACAGAATATATCTTCCTACAAGCAGTTTTAACGCTATAATAGTTGATAAAGCAGGTATTGACGGCATACACAGAGATGGGAGAATATGCGACAATACCATCAATTTTTATACCATATCGCCAGACATGTACTCTGCTATCCATGTCGAGACAGTAGCTGGTATTAGAATTAGCGGTAATAGAATATCACCATCTCCTATTATAGGAATATATCTCCTTGAATGCAAAAATGGAAATATTACTGATAATTACATCGAAGCTCCTTGGTATTCGCAAGACAAAAGCAGTACCGGAATACGGATAACCAAATGCGACGATACAGTCTGCTTTTGCAATTATATAACCTGCATTCCGCACTTTAGACCCGTGATTCCTGAATTTTCAGCTCTTAAATATCAGAAACATTTTTAAATAAATAGCTGATATGCCCTTTGAAGGGAAGTAGCATGGATTTGGACGTCCATTCGTACAATTTAGGTCACCTTGGTATCGTCGCCGGAATTTTCGATGCCTTGAAACTTGATGATGTAATAGATAGTGTTCTTCCCAAGCAAGGTTCCAAGAATCTTCCTCATTCGGTGATAATCAAAGCCATGATTCTCAATGGCTTGGGTTTCACCCATCAACGGTTGTACCTGTTTCCCAACTACTTCATGACGATACCAACCGAAAAGCTGCTCGGCAAAGGCGTTACCCCGTCAGCTTTAAACGACGATGCAGTCGGCAGAACCCTTGATGCGATTTACGATCACGGCGCGACTGAGCTGTTCAATGAAATTACTTTACATGTGATGAAACAGTTTTCCTTGGGAACGCAGCTGATCCATGTCGATACTACGAACTTCAGCGTTCATAGCAAATACGAAAAAGATTCACCCGATGGAACGGATTCAATCAGGATTACCTTTGGCCATGCCAAAGACGGCAGAACGGATATGAAGCGCTTTGTTCTCGGTTTAGTCACAAATCAATTCGGTTTACCACTTTTTACCGAGGCATTCTCTGGAAACGAATCAGACAAGAATAGCGTAATCAAGATGATCCAAAAAACGCAGCAAGCGATCAACTTGGATGACAAAAGCTGCTGGGTCGCGGATAGTGCCTTGTATACGGAAGACAACATCAGACTTCTTGGAACAGGAACGAAATGGATCACTCATGTCCCTGCAACTGTAGGAGAGGCAGAGAGACTTCTCAACGCTGACCTGGATTTCACTCCTGGTATCGATCCCAGATATGCCTTTTACGTTACCGATCTGAGTTATGGCGGCATTCCTCAGCGAGCAGTTGTTGTTTGGTCTGAAGAAATGAAAAAGAGGAATGAGCAAACCTTCGATAAGAAGATCCAAAAGGAAACTGCCCAGGCCGAGAAAGACCTGAAAAAGCTCATGAGCAGGAAGTTCGCCTGCGTTCCTGATGCTGAAAACGAGGCTAAGATCTGGGCATCTGCACATAAGCATCACTTGATGAAGAATCTACAGATAATGCCTGTTGCCGAAAAAGTGGAGAAAAAGCGTGGGCGACCGAAGAAAGATGAACCCGTAACAGTGAGCTTTAAAATCGAAGCCCAGATCGAACTAAACAATAAGGCTCTGGACGAAGAACGCAAGTTACTCGGTCGATTCGTCTTAGCCAGCAATGAAGTCGATCTGGACCCTGAAACCATGCTCAATTATTATAAAAGACAGCAGACAGTCGAGCATGGATTTCGGTTCCTGAAAGATAAGTGCTTTCACATTTCGGAAGTTTGCCTAAAGAAAGAGGAAAGAATAGAATCGCTATGCATGATCATGGTTCTTAGTCTTCTCATTTACTCTTTTGCAGAGTGGAGGCTTAGAGAGAAACTCAAGGAAACGGGGCAAACTGTGCCCAATCAGATCAATAAACCAACTCAGAGGCCAACTATGCGATGGGTTTTCGAGATTTTTATGGGCGTGATAGAATCGGTTGTTACTTCGGGCGGCAAAATCATCAAAGTCAGTGTGAACCTGACAAGTACACAGGTTACCATTCTAAAGCTGCTGGGCCGAGAATGCGAAAATTATTACGCGATGAATTGAAAGTGCGGAATGTAGGGTTTATGCTGATGATCCTAGCGACGCTAATCCAAGCGATGCTTTTGAGGATACCAGAATCGTTTAATCCTCACTCTAAAAAAGACTCAAATAGATTTAAACCCTCGGCAGCGAACAAATAGACTAATCCCTATAATCCAGTTGGTTATGAGGGATTGATTCGCTTTCCGCTCAGCTGAGTGCATTCCACAAGAATAAGCCTTTTAATTCTTTAGGTATATCGCCTCAGTACCTCTAAGGATAACTCTAGCGAAGGAATGATACGGACCATTGACCCCATTCTCCTCTGAGAAAAAGGTCAAATGCACTATACGACCTATTTCAGGTTCTCCGCTCTCCAAGTTCATGATGTCATATGTTGATATTTTTTGCGCCATCTTTTTAGGATCAAACATATAGATGAACTTATCATTTGATACAGGGATAATACCTTCATCTAATACAGCTCCTGGAGTAATTGCAGTAAAATATACTTTGGAGGCACTGCTGTTCCCCTGAATTTCGAGGCTGCCCGTTGGCGAGAATATCTGCTTTCCAGGCATATTAAGAGTCATACCAGTGCCGACTCGACTTTCATTCTCCAAAACGAAGATGTATCCGCCGCTGTCCGGGAGTCCAGGAATTTTGCCATGATGGCCATTCCATGTGGCATTGACTGTGTAAGTCCATACACCTGGCTGGTCGAGCGGCCAAATCTCTTTTGATATGAAATAGCCATACTGGTCACCCTTGCCCTTTGTCACCCTAACTGAACCATCTGGCGCTGTCAAAGTGAACTGTATATTGCATTCAACTATTGGATCGATCTGCAATACAGCAGAAAAATTTGCATCTTTCATATAAACGCTTCCAGGCCTCACCGGCACCAGGAAAAAGCGAGCAGGTTCTCCATCAGGGCTGGGCAGATCTTCATCTCCTGGGCCTACTATTCGGTTATTATTGGATCCTTTAGGTAAAATGAATGCACTCGCCTGGTATCCTGCATACAGGGGATTCTGTCCAGATGGCCTTGAGACAACTCCCCCCAATAATCGGTATATATCTCCGGGCAAATCTCCATTATATGATGCTCCATACTGCTCACCGAAATTATTTGGACTAACCTGCCAATAAGGCGCTAAAACATTATCTTGAGCCACAATAAATCTGGAAATGAATCCAGGTCTTGGTGCTGAAGCATAGAAATAGGCCATATCGGTAATATATTCAGGAAACATATCCGGTGAGAGCCCATTGCGCGTTTTTATTTGCAGGTTCGACCGACCGGTACCCGGCATAACCGGATCGCAGGATGTATTATCATCATTAGCCTCGTATGTTAAAACAGGTACAATCTTATTTGTGCTTTGCTGGTCACTTGCTATCAGTAAAGCGTCACCAGAATTATATGGGAAATTTATATGGTCATAATAGGTACCATTTTCCGACACATGTCCCTCAAAGTGAGTCTCTCCGCGATCCACATATTTATCTTGAATATAAAGCTTTTTCCCATGTGCCTCGATAGGCGTTATATCAGGATACACTATCCCTGCATGTCGCATAACGCCTACCCATAAGTTGCCCTCGTGATCCCAATAAGTTGCTGTTATCCTAGCCTGATATTCTCCTGGTGAGTCCAGTGGTAGATAACGCATGCCCTGTGCTGCACCGAATATACCTTCTTGCGTAGCTTTGCCTGCGGATACTACGGTCCTTACATTGTCGGATTCTGAGTTTTCATAAAGATCTGCCTTTATGGTTACATCAGCAGGAACAGAAGGAAAGAATGCTAAGTCTCGGCCATAGCGACTTCCTACCTTATATGACTGGCCTTGAAAGGTAGCAGTAGCGATTGTTAATCTATTCGCTATCCAAAAGGAATAGTGTCCGCCACCGTCATAGCGATTTCCCCATATGTCCTCGATCCATCCACTTGCTTCGACTTCATATCTCCCATATGCAGGCGGCACCCATGATGTAAGACTGGTATTATTTGTAGTAGCACCATACTTACTTCTTGTCAAAAATCTCGATGTCCCTAAGTCTATTTTTGTGCCGTTCGGTATGGGTAGCTTTACATTCGGCCAAAGGTCTATTGCAGTTCCGTTAGGCAAAGTAATTTTCACGGACCATTCACCGCTATCATAGCGATAAGGTATTTCCCGTTGAGAATATATATTATCGAGCAGGAAACAGGGCTCCAAATTATATTCCATTGGATATCCATTTGAATCAAAGCGAGGCAATACGACCTCATCATGTATTATATTTCTTGGTGAGATTGCAGTCTTATTCTGGTCCTCTTTGGCTATGACGCCCTGGTATCCATTTGAATTATAGCCCCAAAGCAATACCCAATAAGCTCTCCGACGGATCTCAGAGCCATTTATCCATTTACCGGTAAAATCTGTCCCGCTAGCTTCTATTGGCGGGGAAAAAATGCAGGAGCGGTTTGAATCCCAGGGTAAATCAGAACCTATGCCATATTCGTTGAAATTATACAGATATTGTTCAACATGAGGGACCCAGTCCCAATACTTGCTTTGCTCTGTTTTAAAGCCTAAATCGAATCTCAATCTATATATGCCAGGAGGCAATTTTTTAGGTAAATCGAAAGAGATCGGAATAGCGGCATTATGCCATTCAGACGCCGCATCGCGATCATTGAATTCTGCTAACGGAATCTCAAGCAAAATATCCACAGGTGTTCTGTAGGTGCTGCCTGTAAAGCGGGATTGAGCCATCATCCCTCCACCCTCAATAGGCAGCCCGCTGGGAGTAAGCAAAGTTGATGCTCCGTAATCGCAAGGTATATGCTGGAGACCCATTGAGTCGAAGTCTCTCTCAGCAGTTATTAGGATGCATATCTTATCGATGTTAGGGTATTTTTCCACTAATGAGTCCAATAGTTGGCTTGACAACGATAATGAAATTGAAGCGTTGACTCTATTTCCCGGATTCCATGAGATCGGCTGATAATCAATATTTGCTTTCCATCTTCCAAGCGTAGCATTAGCCGTCTCGCTAAAATTCCCTTTTAATTTGCCGTTTGATTCGTGGATGGCGGAGGACGGATGAAACATTGAATTTACTGTATTCTCTACTACATTTAAATTATCATAAAGTTTAAAAACTGAAATAGTCATATTTTCATCATTATTTATTGGCATGCTCCCCACAGCAATAGGCAGAACACAAAAAAAAGATACAATTGCTGCGAGACAAATTATTCTAGAAACCACGGACACCTTCTTTGCTCCTAGAGTTAGAAGACTTATTACATTTACCTGAGATATTTATCTTTCCTTGATTAGGCTCAATTTTATAATCCCGTGGCCGTAGAATAGGCCTTATCATTTGGCTTGAACCTCATATCAATTTATCAATTTAGATATCGGTTTTCATTAAGCATGTCTTATACTCTTATTTTGATATTTCGATAACCCTGAGTTCTCTATCTCCTAGGATACATTATGCTTACTTATTACTGTTTCGATTGGGCACCTTTAAATGCCAGCCACATCCCTTCCTCCGGATGCAGCCTGGAATACTGCGCGCTGGTGTTGTACATGATGCCGCGATAGTAATCGTCATCCTTCACCACTCTGCCCAGATGCACCAGCTCCATATGGCCGTTGGTATTCGCCGTCTCCACCGCCACATAACTCTCATCTTCGGGCGGATAGACCACCACAACCCACATGTGGGGCCCGAGGGGCTGCCCATTCCAGCTCATCATCAACCTTGCATCATAGCCCTTGCCCTGCAGTACGCTCCAGCAGATCTGGGATGTGTTAGAGCAGTCGAAGACGTTCTCCTTGTAGTCCTTGTCGTAGTCATAGGAGTCGAGAACCTCCTCCAAATCGCCCAGCCAGGACTCAAATTTAGTCGTGTCAATTGTGTCGGTTGTTTTAATCGCATCAGTTGTGCCAGCCACATCCTTCATCCCATAGGGCTGTTTAAGCTCAACGTACAGTGAAGGATCGCAGTCCTTTACCATCAGGTCAAATATATCAAGATCCTGAGGGTTCATGCGATTGGCCTCTGCCAGCTCCTCAGGGCCGTTGTAGATCGGCGCCTCTTTTGTGCCGTTTGCGAGGACCCCTACAGACTTCCCAGGCTTTGCGGGATTGACTGATATCAGCTGCCACCGCCCGGTCGGATCCAGGGCTGCAACTCCCATCTCGCCGCTTCTTTGAGCCAGACGGGCATCATATCCTTCCTCTATGAGCAGAGACTGCACTGCCCATGCCCTCTTTGCGGCCGCCTCCGGCAGGTCCACGTGTATCTCCTCCCTTGAGTCCAGCTCATATGTTCCATTGACCGGCGAAAGCCTGTGCAGAACCTGTACCCGCGTGCTCCTCGCGGGCAGCGTCTTTGCAGCGATGTAGTGGTAGCTGGAGAGAAGATCTCCCAGCACAAGCGTCCAGGCATCATCCTTCCGCTTCGGCCCCATCTGGACAATCTCGACCTTCTCCAAATCGGAAAAAGAGGCGACAAGGGAATCAAAGATAGCTTCGCTTTGGCCCAGCTCCGGGCTGCAGCCTGGACGGGAAATGGATGCCAGGAACAGCCGGTCGGAGCTGCTCAGATTCCATACGGCAAATTTTTTTGCAGATCTATAACCATTGAGCTCGTACAGAATGCTCATGGCCTCCGCCTGTGAGCCATCCAGGGTAATCGTGCTTCTCCTGGCAGAAATGACCTTTACATCCTCACTGTTATATGTTTTCTCAATCTGGTCAAGTATCATCTCCGGACTGATCCCAGGATCGCGAGTCCAGTTCAGCGAGAAGCGCTCGCACGAGCCCACGAGTTCCAGACTTCCCTCAGCGCTGCTGCCCGCATAGTTCTTTCCGTCTGATGACGTTTTCGCTGTCCAGATTGCGGGATAGCTGAAGGAAAAATCCGGCCCATCCCCGTTAAAAGCTTTTACTTCATCGTCAATTTCTGCTCCGTCGCTGCCGATTGAAGCACAGGAGCAGGAACAAATGAGATTCATTGCGAAAATAGATAGAGTCAAAAAAGACAAAAGGGAAAAAAGGAAAAATTTAGTCGATTCCAAGCTTGATTGGCCTTCCCCGACTCTCACAGCACGATCTCCATCATATCGTGGCCTAAAGGCCAGGTCTTGAGCGCTATCTCATGCGGCGGATAGAGATGGCTTAAGTGTGTGAGCTGCAGGTTCTTTACCCCAAGCCTCCTGGCCAGGCCCATGGCCTCTTCGGCATTCATGTGCTTTGTCAAATCATATCCAGGAGGCATAATGGCATCGGCGAGCATGAGATCTGCGTTCCTCATCATCGAAAGGCTCTCCTCTGGAATCTCGAGCGTTGTATCACTGGTTATTACTACCTTTTTACGCCCATTGGTAACCATTACCCCCACAGTCTCAGTCGGAGGGTGGTCCACCTTAAAGAGGGTGAATTCCATTCCTGCAATCTCGAAGGGCTCATAGGCCACAGCATCATGGCGCACGGGCCTTAAGAAATAAAGGTAGTTCAGGATGTAATCCATGGTGTCCTTCAGAGCATAGACATCCACGTTGCTCTGTACTCGATGGAAATCTCCAAAGCCTGCGTAATGGTCGTAATGGGCATGCGTCCAGATGACTCCGTCAACGCTTGCTATGTCCCTTTTCAGGAGCTGCCACCGGAGATCCGGGCTTGTATCTATCAGCACTCGCCCTTCGTCCTCGTCAGATTCTACGAGGACTGAGAACCGAAGCCTTCTACTCCTGCCGCCTCTCAAGGCATCGAGGCATGCCGGACATTTGCAGCCTATCTTTGGAGTGCCGATGGCATCACCGGTTCCGAGCAACGTTACCTTCATACCGCTATGCTCCGCTTATAGTCGGAGATCCTGCGGCCGAAATCTTCAATGGATCGCAGCAAATCATCCTGGCCGATGTGCTTCCTGTCCTCCAGCAGGGCATTGAGGACCGCTTCCCTGATTACCAGCCGAAGATCTGAGCCTGAGTAACCATCGGTAAGCTGAGACAGCTCGTAGGTATCGACGTCTGCATCGATCCTTGCCAGCACCTTATCCAAAATCTTCCTCCTCATATCTGCATCCGGAAGCGGGAAGTTGAGCACCTTGTCAAACCTCCTCCAGGCGGCGTAATCCAGAAGCTGAGGATGGTTTGTGGCGGCGATTAAAAGAGTTCCGTGCTCTACAAGGCTTATCTCGTCGATGGCCTTGAGCAGCGTATTTACGGCTCTCTTTATTGCCCCATGCTCATCTGATGTCCTGGTCCTTGCCACGAAATCGAACTCGTCTATAAAAAGAATGCAGGGGTTCAGCCTCTTGGCCAGGTCGAAGACCTTATCGATGTTCTTTGAGGTTTCGCCCAGGTATTGAGAGGTGATCATCGACAGCCGCACCTCGACGATTGGAAGCGAGAACCAGCTGGAGAGTGCTCTTGCCGTTGAGGTCTTGCCGGTACCTGGCGGTCCCACGAAGAGAAGCTTTCCTATCTCATAGAGGCCCACCTCTTTGAGATAATCCCTATGCTCCAGGGCCTTCCCTGTCTTTTCTATCTCTGCCTTCTGCTCCTCTGTAAGCACAAGCCCGTCCATGTTATCCCTGACATCCTCCGGGGCCTTGATGTGAACGAGCTTTAGGAGATCATCGGCCTCCTTTGCATCTGCGCAAAGCTCCTTTATCTTGGCATCGATCCATTCCCTGTCTGCATAGCGAGGTCTGCTGCACTTCCTTGCCTCCTCATAGCTCACCTGCATTGAGTCGTAGTCCTCATAGAAATAGGCAAGCACAGGATTGGACCCGATTCTCTCCAGCGGCTTTTGGTTTGCAAACCACTTGGCGCAAAGATCGAAAACAGTTAGGCGCAGCTGAGATCCGAACTCCTCATAGCCCACAAAGGGCATGTCCTTTATGAGTCCCTTAATGTTATCAATTCCATAGATCTGCTGCAGGTCCGAGCTTGTTACATAAATCGGCCTTTTGACGCTTTTAGTGGCCGTATCGAAGTAGTGCTTTCGAATCTTTGGCGGCAGGTCATCTTCAGTCAGATTCTCATGCCGGTTATAAATATCCGCTGTAAGCAGAAGCTCTGCAATCTCAATCGCACCAGATTTTTCGGACCCCATCATCAAAGCTCCATGAAACTGGAAACTACTAATGGCCTATAAAAAGAGATAAACCTTTCCCATGGTTCCTAGATCTCCCGGTTGTGTATTATCGTCCTGTAAACAGCCAGCAAAAAACCGTAAAATGTCGGGCCGACTATTACGCCCATTATTCCAACGACGAAGATTGGCGCCGTATATGCAAGGACTGTGATAATTGGGTGAATCCTTGCGCTCCTGTGAGCCAGATGAGGCCGAATTACATTTTCAGGTATGACCATGAGCACCACAACCCCGTAAACCAGCAAGACAGCGGCCGTGATATAATGGCCTGTGAGCGCATAATATATGGCCATGGGAATGAACACGAACGGAGGGCCGATAAGCGGGATCAGTGTAAAGATGGCAACAACAGCGCCAATAACGAAGGGATACGGTATGCCAATTAGATAAAAGCCAATTGCCGCAAGGATGCCGCTTAGCATTGATGTGGTGAAGTAGACGGTGAAAAGCGTCGTATAAATCATGTTCAACTCCTGCAGGAAATAGCTCACAATTCCCCTTCTATCCCTTGGAAGCAGATCCAGCGCTCTGTCTGCAATCTGGCCTCCGTCGATTAAAATGTAGTACGTGAAGAATATTACGACTATCGATTGGGCGAAAAGGTCCGGCAGGTGAGATGCAAAGGCGGTGAGCTGCTCCTCCGCGATTGGAGTCGCCCATGTGGCAATTGTTGCAGGGATATCGCCGACCTGCTTCACATATATGGCCGCCTGATCGGGGATATTGTCGACTATCCACAGGTCGAACTCATCAGATATTCTGGTGAGCCTAAGCTCCGATAGGGCTCCTGTCCTTTCGATTTTTGATATTTCCAAAAGAAGAACGCTGCTTAGCCCCACGAGCACAGACAGTATTACGACGAACATCACCATTATAGAGAAGAAGGAGGAAAGCTGGCCGTGCCTCGTCACCTTGAACAGGTAGCTATAAACCGGCTTTAGCAGGAAGACCAGAACGATGGAAAGCAAGATGGTCGATAAGAAGTCCTGGGTCAGGTAGACGGTGATGAGAAACGCCAGGAAAACGATGATTCCTGCAGCGATGTCGAACCGACGGCTAACTTCCATAAAATTCAATCTGCCTGCGACAGAAATAAGCTTTTCCATCAAAACTCAGGAAACACTTATTATTTGACGCATCCATACCCGATTACATGGAACTGGATGCCTGCATTAAGGGAAGAAGAAGCGTTCGCAGATACGAGGAAAAGGCAGTCCCCAAAGAGATCATAGAAAAGCTGTTAGGTTCCGGAGTATCGGCTCCTTCGGGAATGAACGCTCAGCCGTGGAGATTTGTAATTATCGAAAACAAAGACGCAATTAAGAGGCTCTCTCGAAGGACGAAAGAGCTGCTGCTGGGGATGCAGTGGCCTGAAAACATCAAGGCTGCCTTCAAATCAGAGAAGGATACAATCTTTTACGGCGCTCCGTTGTTGATTTTAATCTGCGTCCCGAGAAAGGAAGAATGGAAGACGGTCAATTTGCTGGACTGCGCCCTTGCAGCTGAGAATATGTTTTTAACGGCATACCAGGAAGGCCTCGGCAGCTGCTTCATAGGATTTGGCAACTTCCTGAACCAGGATGCAAAGATTCTTGCCGAGCATGGAGTTCCTGAGGATCATGAGGTGCTCGCGCCGCTGATATTCGGCTACCCGGCGGAAAGCCCTTCCGCAAAGCCCAGAGAGGCCAAAATCCTGAAATGGATAAGATAGCGAAACCGAAAAAATTATTTTTTTGGATTAACCTTAACCCTGCATTTGCATCTTTCCGACAGCTCCAATCCCGATCAAAAATAATGCGTTAAAAGGATTCGCTTTTACGGGCATGGCAGGCTCATGATGGACATATTCCCCGACTGGAATTCCTCCCTTATATCGACGTAGCCGATATAGGTTCCTGTCATGTAATAGGAGGGCACTGTATAGCGGTTCTTTTGCACCTTTGTGCCGATCTTGGCCACTCCCTGTACCTCAGAATCTATATCGTATATCGAGGTGTAATCATTTTGGTAGATGTTGGTGTCCTTAATGAGGTCCTTTAGGTTGGAATACGTCTCGGAGTAGACAGATCCTACCTCGTAGTTCTTGGCGCAAAGCGCATTTCGCAGATCGCTTTGTGAAAAGACTTCAGGAGGCGTGTAGGGATGGTAGTCGTAGGTCCCTGAAATTGTGATGGAGGCCTCTTCCATGCACGAGTCTGAGTAGACCCAGGAATCAATGGTCCTTGTGGCCGTTCCGCTGCCTCTGGTTCCCGTCACGATCTTGTTGCCGGCCATGCCCTTATGGGTCTGGAGGATCCTAGAATCATCCATGTAGCCTATGATGAAGACTCGTGAATGCTCCGATGCATTCTGGGCGATTGTATCCTTGGCGACGGAGCCGAAAATCGTCGCATTAAGGCAGAGCGCAAATGCCAGCAGAACTGCAAGAAACCATCTAATCTCCGTCTCTCTCCCACCTGCAAAGCTTACTGAAACTACATCGAATATATATCTGATCCTCAAGGGCTAAAAAAAAGAATGATCTATGAGCGGCTTATTTGCCGCTCCGTTGCAGGGCATGATATGGATTAGCCTATTTAGGCCAATCCGCCAGTCAATCCGTCAATCCAGCTGGACTCTTCTGCCCTGGTCCAGGCCCTCTTTGCCTTCAACCTTCTCTTTTTTTGACATTTTAGAATGCACCACTGCCAGCAAAACCTCTAGGACAATTGCTATCAGGAGCGCAGGAAAACTCAGCCGTCTCATAAAGCGGGTGGCTATCCATGCCAGGACGGCTATGAACAGCCTCATTCTCAGGGCAAACATGTTGGGTATTATTATGCCTAAACATTATTAAGCATTTCCACAAGATTACCTTGAGACATATCCCGCAGAATTCACGTTATTGGCCTCGTTGGATTCAGCCACCTGGTTCATGTAATCGGCAGTGACCCGATATTTATAAGCCTTGCCGTTCGGGACCGAATGCTCAAAGGTGCGTGTCTCTCCCCTAACGGCTGCCGCGGACGGGTCGTTGGCCAGGCTGGAAACGCCTGAGGTTCCAAGCAATGTGAAGCCGGCATCCGGATTTTCCGTCCACTCTACCTTGATTTTGAACGGCCCTGTGCCTGTTCCTGAAACCGGATTCAATACGGTAACTGATACCAGCACTCTATCGCCGGTAGGTGTGTCCTCGATCCGATCAATGGAAAAGTCCTGGATGACTATATCCGGCTTTACGGCTACAGCCGGCGGGTCTTTGGCTGCATCTGCGAACCCTACTGCAGCCATTATCATAAGCAATCCTGCCAATGCAGTTAGACAGTCTCTTTTTTTCATTAATCTCTCCACCCTTAAGTCTTTTGGCGAATTTGCATTCAATAGCTAATATCATGTTTATTGTGGTGATATGATAATAAAGATTTCCACCATTATCATTTAAACCAATATCTTTTATACTACTATCTTCCATAGATATATGGATTATACAAATAGCGTAGTCTTCCCTTGAAAAAAAGGTAGCTATAAAATCCCAGGCACTTCTTATCTGGCCTCGCCGCAAAAGGCTGCCTCGCCATGAAAGGCTGCACAGAACATAAATATTTAAAGCCGCCCTATTGGCTACACGACCACCTGGTGGTAATCGCTATGAAAAACTATCGCATGGCTGCTGTATTGCTCATTGCAGGCTGCATCGCTGTCGCATCAATCGCTTTCATGCAGGCCTCTTACTCTGAGGCAAGAGAAGAATGGAGTGTGGGCGAGGACGGACTGCTGGATTATTCGCTGACGGAGCCCGAATACCATTTGGGGCCGCTTGAAACATCAGACAACTCCACGCTATGCAAAGTAGTTTTTTCAAGCAGGGGCGCTGAAATAGCAGGCCTCCTCCGAAGGCCGCTCGACAATGAAACTGCTACAATTCCCGCCGTCGTTTTGCTGCCGGGAGCCGGAATTACAAAGGAGCAGGAGCAGGGCTTTGCCAGATATCTTTCAGGCAAGGGCTTTGCGAGCCTTACTCTTGATCAGCGAAACCTTGGGGCGATTGATATTCAGGGCGATTTCCAGAGGCTCCTGAAGGGCGAGGAGCCGGAGGAGCACAAGATGGTGCACGATGCCCTGGCGGCAGCGGCGATTTTAAGAAGCATCCCCGGAATCGATAAAGATCGCGTCATTTACGCAGGCGAAAGCAATGGGGCTCGCTTTGCCATAATTGCCTGTTCAATCGATTCAAAGTCTGCAGGAGCTATAGCCATCAGCACCTGCGGCCTTGGAGCTGACGAGGCTATAAGCACAGGAAGGCTGGATGATCCAGAGGCTGTGAAGTTTTACAGATCAATCGATCCAGAGACGTATTTTAAAGGGATTCCTCCAAGGAAGCTCGTCATGCTTCACTCCTTAAGCGATCCCGTCATTCCATTTGAATACGCCAACAGAACATACCGGAAGGCTCTGGAGCCCAAGGCATTTTATATGGCTAATTGCACTGTACATGGGCGGTGCCCTGAAATGGATTCATTTTTAAGAAAAGAGCTGGCGCAAATGGCCGCCTAATAATTTTCCCTTTGAAGGCGTATACTGCAAGCGAATTTGAACCGATATCTTTTAATGTAATTGAGATTATTAATCCCTTTGCTACGGAAAAAATCGAAGGTCAGGGATTGATATAGAAGATCCTGAGAATGCCAAAATTGATGATCCATTGCAGAGAGTATTGCAGCTTGGCCGAATTTTGAATGACCTTAAAAGCCGGAATTCAGATACGCCAGGCTCTTTATCAGTGGCATTATCCGATATCTCCAGAGAGCTGCAGGTTATCGGAGATTTGCTTGCAAAGGATAATGGCCCGAGGAATGCTCTGGCCTCAAACGAGGGGATTTTAAAACTGCCTGCAGATAACGGCGGATCTGCAATATTTAGTGAACCTAGCGTTCTTGAAACACGCATAAAAGCAAGCGCCCCAGTTTCAGCTGATCCAAAACCCATGTGCAAGCAGGCGGAGCAAAAAGAGATTGATGAGGCGCATGAGCTTTTCTTTGAGAACGCCATGGATGGAATAGCGCTTTATTATCTTGCCGCCGATGGCCTTCCTGATAAATTTTTCCGCGTTAATGCAGTGCTGTGCCGAATGCTTGGCTATTCGAAGGAGGAGCTGTACCGGCTTGGTCCCATGGATATACAGCAGGACGATGGCGCTGCGGTCCTGGCGGACGAAAAAAGTAAGATATCATCGGAGAAGCACAGCCTCTTCCAAAAGGTGCTGCTGGCCAAGGACGGAAAAAGAATTCCGGTAGAAATTAATGCTACGCTTTTCAAATTTCAGGGAAAATCAATAGTCCTGGCGATAATAAGAGACATTGCTGAGCGCAAGAAAAAAGATGATGCATTACGTGAATCCAGGGACTATTTGGATAAAATAATCAACTCCATCGGAGATCCCATATTTGTTAAGGACAGAGAGCATCGGTATATCCTTGTTAACGATGCCCATTGCCGTTTAGCGGGGCATAGCCGGGATGAGATAATCGGCAAAACCTCCCACGACCTATTTCAAAAAGAGCAGGCTGATGTATTCTGGCAGATGGACGAGGAAGTATTTGAATATGGATTTGAGAACGTAAACGAAGAGATGATCACCGATGCGTATGGCATCGTCCATACGGTCATCACCAGAAAGACTTCGCACACAGATAAGCTTGGGAACAAGTTCTTGGTAGGAATCGCCAGAGATATCACTGAACGCAAACGAATGGAGAACGAGCTTCTGCAGTCTCGCGATGAACTGGAAAGGAGGGTTTTGGAGAGAACGGCAGAGCTGGAAGAGGCAAATGCTGCGCTCAAAGATGCCAAGGATTTCCTCGACAAGATAATCAACTCCATTGGCGATCCCGTATTCGTTAAGGACAGGCAGCACAGGTTGATCCTCGTAAACGATGCCTCATGCAAGCTCTTCGGGCGTCCCCGCAATCTGATCCAGGGAAAAACTGCCTATGAGCTGTTCCCGGATAAGGAAATGGCCAATATATCGTGGAAGATGGACGAGGAGGTCTTTTTAACCGGGATTGAGAATGTAAACGAGGAGACGAACACCTATGCCCCAGGCATTACCCGGACAGTGCTCGTTAAAAAAACACCTTACACAGATAATGCCGGGAATAAATTCCTGGTTGGGGTAACGAGGGATATAACAGACCGAAAGCAGGCTGAAAATGAGCTTAAGGAGGCAAAAGAGGCAGCTGAGGCCGCGGTCAAATCGAAGTCCGAATTCCTGGCCAACATGAGCCACGAGATCAGAACCCCTTTGAATGCAGTTTTAGGGCTGACAGGACTTCTTTTGAGCGCGGATTTAACTCCGGAGCAAAGGGACTATGTGGAGACTGTCAGAAGCAGCGGCAGCTCTTTGCTGTCTGTGATAAACGATATCCTAGATTTCTCGAAGATCGAGGGAGGAAAGATGGTGCTGGAGTATCGGCCTCTAGATCTGAAAGACTGCATAAATGTGGCGCTTGATCTTGTAGAGGCGAGTAGCGCCGAGAAGGGCCTTGCTTTGAGATGCTCCATTGACGATGACATCCCTCCAATAATTATGGGAGATATTACCAGGCTTCGCCAGGTATTGGTCAACCTGCTCATCAACGCCGTGAAGTTCACCGATAAGGGCTTTGTGGAGATATCGATAACTGGACGGCCTGAGTCGAAAGGGAAGTTCCGCATCCATTTTGCCGTTAAGGACACCGGCATCGGGATTCCCGAAGACAAGCTGGATAGGCTGTTTCAATCCTTCAGCCAGATCGACTCGTCGACCACCCGGAGATACGGCGGGACGGGCCTAGGCCTGGCCATAAGCAAAAGGCTCGTGGAGATGATGGGTGGAGATATCTGGGTGGAAAGCAGCATTGGAAATGGCTCTATATTTCATTTCACCATTGTGACTGAAGCATCATCGATGCAGGCCTATTTTGCCACCATCGCCGCAGAGCCTGCAGCGTGCTCCTCCAGGGACAGATCCATGCCGCTACGAATTTTGCTGGCAGAAGACAATGCGGTCAATCAAAAGGTTGCCCTCCAGATGCTAAAGCGCCTCGGCTACAGCGCCGATGTGGCATCTAACGGTGTCGAGGTACTTCAAGCCCTGGAACGCCGGGCGTATGATGTCGTGCTTATGGACATTCAGATGCCCGAGATGGATGGAATTGATGCAGCCAAAAGGATCCGCGAGCGCTGGCCCAAAGGACCGAAAATAATAGCCATCACGGCATACGCCCTGGAGGGTGATAGAGAAAGGTGCATTAAGGCAGGCATGGATAATTATATTGCCAAGCCCATACAGATCGAGGAGCTGAGGTCTGTTCTGAATATTTGCGGCTGATGGATCGCGGGTCCATCTGCCTGGTCCATCTGCCTGCCCGGAATCAAACCAAAGAATTGACCTAAAAATGTGTTAGGGATATCAAAAATGGACAAAGTCATTCAAAAGGCAACATTCGCAGCCGGCTGCTTTTGGGGAGTTGAGGCTGCCTTCCGGCAGGTAAATGGCATTGTGTCTACATCTGTAGGATATACGGGAGGGACTCTGGATAATCCAGCCTATGAGGATGTCTGCACCGGAAGAACCGGACATGCGGAAGCTGTAGAGGTACTGTATGATCCATCGCTAGTATCGTACGAGGACTTGCTTGAAGTGTTCTGGAAGATACACGATCCTACAACTTTAAACCGCCAGGGCCCGGATCATGGAACCCAGTACCGATCAGCCATATTTTATCATACTCCTGAGCAGGAGGCTGCAGCCAGGAGGTCGAAGGAGCAGCTGCAAGGTTCAGGGAGACTTAAACGCGAAATAGTGACTCAGATAGTCCCGGCAGAAAAATTTTGGAGAGCAGAGGAGTATCACCAGCAATACTATGAAAAGACCGGAAGGCGTAGCTGCAGATTTTAGCTAGGGCAATGGAATCCAGCGAGGGGCCGTTAGGAGGCCGCCCCATCTGTTATTCCATTTGGCCATCATTAATTCGGCCATCATTAATTACGTATTTATAGCCTGGTTCTGCATAGTCTGATTTTGCATAGTCTCGTTCTGCATCGTTTGGTTCTGCTGCATCATCTGGCTCTGGTCCATGGTCTGGTTTTGCTGCATTGTCTGGTTTTGGCCACCCATAAGCTGCTGGGCCTGGCCCACTATCTGCGCTCCGCCCTGCTGTATCTGCTGCTGAATCTGCTGTCTTTGCTGTTGAATTTGCTGCTGCAGTTGCTGTCCAATTGTAACTCCGAAAGGAGCTATCACAGGCTGACCATTTCTCTTTGCCTCAACATCGGCACCAGGATATTCAAAGCAGCCAATAGTTCCCATATCGTAATGCAGCTCTGCTACAAGGTTTTCAGTAGTCGCATTAGCATCGACAGGCACTCTAATATTGTTTCTCATCCCCTGATCAAGGCGAGCAAAGCCTACTATGCCTCCAAGCCTGCCATCCAGCACATTGTGAATAGCAATCCAGCCTGGCTTATCAATCATTGCTCTGGAGATGGCCACGGTATTATTGGTAAGCTCCTGGTTCTCTGCTGTTATTGAGTTGTTTTGAGTGGCATTTTGTTGCGCTCGCTGATTCTGCATCTGTTGATCCTGCATTTGCTGGTCCTGCATCTGCTGATCCTCCATTTGTTGATCCCCATTTTGCTGATCATCTTCCTGGCTGAGGCTCAAGCCTATGGACAGCGCAATTACTAGCGCTAAAGTGGCTATCAAATATTTACCCATATTACATTCATCTCCTATATTGCTGGAATTAAACAGCGAATAATATTGATATTCGATTGAATAAATAACTTTTGATATTTTTATCATAAGAATATTTAGTAGCAGTGGTCTGAATAAAACGGACTTATGTTTGTGCCCCAACAGAGCTATATTTGAACATAACCTCCTGTAATGCTGCATATTTCAGCATCAAGGCGAGAATCAACATGGGAAGCGAATCTTCGGATAATGTGCATCGCATCAGGATCAGTCTTGTGAATGACTGGGAAAGCGAGCCTATTGTTGAGCTTTATAGAGCTGGCGGCTGGTGGAAGGAGAGCATGGACCCCACCAGGCTGCCGCAGCTAATCAAGGCAAGCTTCCTGTTCGCTGTGGCAACGGATATCCAAACCGGCGAGTCAATTGGAATGGGGAGGGCAATATCCGATGGGATCGCAGACGCCTACATTCAGGATGTTGTAGTGCTTCCTTTATGGAGGCGGATGGGGGTAGGAAGGATGATTGTGTCCGCTCTGCTTGAGGGATGCCTGTCTCAGGGAATTTCCTGGATAGGCGTGATTTCCCAGCCAGGGGCTGAAAAGCTTTATCGATCCCTAGGATTTAAACCAATGGTCGCACATATTCCGATGATGATATCCGGGAGATAGACTTATGCTAAGCGATGTCGACTTCAGACCTGTCCTGCTGGATGATAAGGATTTTTTTTCCCGTCATTACAATCGTTTTCCACAAGCCCATAGCGATAACACATTCACGAATATGGTATGCTGGAACCACTATGCCAATTACAGATGGGCCTTTAAAGAGGACTGCATCATCCTCTCCAGCACTATTGGCGGATTGACCAGGTATCGGCCGCCCATAGGCCCTCAAAATCCCGATCTACTGGCGGATGTCATGAGCCTTGCTTCAAAGAGCGAGGATGATTATCCCCTGGTCGTGCTTGATTGGAAAACCAGAGAATGGATTCTAAAGCTGTATCCGCAGCTTGAGCTTTATCCCGAGAGGAAATACTTCGACTACGTATACCTTTCCACAGATCTGGCAAATCTTCCCGGAAAGAAGTACTCCACCATCAGGCATCAGCTTAACCAGTTCCAGCGAAATTGCGAGCACAGCATTGAGCCGCTTACGGGGGAAAATGCGGCAGAGGTAAAAGGCTTCCTGGAAGAGTGGTGCATGTGGAGAGATTGCGATTCAGAGCTGGTGCTAGCCAACGAGAGGGAGGCAGTGTTCTATGCAATTTCAAACTTCGCAAAGCTTTCTCTATCGGGCCTGATAATAAGGGTAAAGGGAAACATCATGGCCATGGCACTTTTTGAAGGCCAGACAAGCGACACTGCAGTTGTACATTTTGAGAAGGCATTGCTCGACTGCAAGGGAATTTACAGGGCCATCAACGCCGAGACGGCGAAATTCCTCGTCAATGATTACATGTATATTAACAGAGAAAGCGATATGGGCATCGAGGGTCTCCGTGAGGCCAAGATGAGATACCATCCTGATCACATGGTCGAGGTGCATCTGGCAAAAAGGGAAGACATTGAGAGGGCATGCTGAGATGGGCAATCTGACCGCCTGAATTGATCGCTGCATTGCTTCTTGCAGCTCTCCGGCCGCCATGCAATCTACTAAAAGCTTTGGAATGAAAAAGGTTATCTACCAGTTAGGCTGAATTCAAAACATGCATCGGCGGATATTCAATGCACCACAGTCCACCATGAGACGGGAGAAGAACCTGGCGCTGATACTCATAGCCATTCTGGTCACATTGATCCTCTGGAATTCCTTCTGGCTTCTCTGGAGGCTCGCGCTCTTCGCAATAATTGCCTATATCGTCTACCAGATCTTAAAGCAATATTTATAAAATTGTGCTTTAGCAACAGCGTATCAGTGTCATTAGAAAATCGGCGAGGAAATAGCCGGTGTCCTCATCGAAGGCGATCACGGCTGATTTTCGCCATCAATTAGCTATCTCTTCCACAATTGGCTATCTTCCGGCAAGTTCTCTCAGGTTCCTGACTATCGACATGAAGACTATGCCAATTAATATGAGTGTGATTATCTGCCAGAAGAATTGCCACATCAGTATAAAACTGGTGACAATCGCCATAAGAATGGTCACATTCAGGATGAAGCTTGTAAACCTGCCCCAGATGATTGATTCTATAGACAGAAAAATGCCGACAACTGCGATTACCCATATGAAGAGCTTGGACGGAGTGAAAAGCATCAGAAACGCAAAGGCGAGGAGCAATAGGCCTCCGCTGATCGCTGTCCACAACGCTGCATAGCGCCCTATGGGATTTAAGGGGGGCTCTGGAAAGCGCTTGACGGTAATATGCGCCTGCGGATCGCCCAGGTCGCCGCCCTTTACCTCCTGCATGTAGGACTGGCTGGCTGCCAGAAGCTCTGTCAGCTCCATTCGACGGGCATAAAGCGCTCTAAGGTCGCTTTGGGCTGCATCAAGGACCTTTTGCTGGGCCTTATATATCTTGCTTAAGTATCCCGCCTCCCTGAGGGCCTGCACGTCCAGCTCAAGAAAGCGAAGCCTTTCCCGCTTCTCGGCTATCTCCTTCTCAATTGCCTCTTTCTCCTTTGAGAGGCCGGTGATATGGTCCTCAAGCTCGGGGAAAAGAGCTTTTGTGGGAGTCACCTTGTCGAGGCCCGCCCAGCCGAGGGGATCGTACCAGGACACCCTGATCGAGCCGTCTCTGTTGAACTTCGGCCCAGCAGGCCCGCGCTCCCCGTCAAAGCGGTCTCTGGTGTCCATGCCCCACAGCCCCCTGTACTGCTCCGCCCAGCCCATGTCCTCCTTTAAAAGGATGGGGCTCCAAACATTCTTTTGCCCAGGACCTATGGCGAGGCCGTCGCCCCGTGCATAATCGATGTAAGGCATGATGAACCTGGTCTCTTTTTCCCTGGCCTCAAAGATGGCTCCCTGTCCAAGGGTATTGGCCCAAAATAGGCGAACTGAAAAGGCTATGTCGTTAATAGTTTGAAGGAACTTCGGCTCTATGCTTATCAGGTACTCGCCGGGCAGAAAATAGCTCGAATGAGAGCCTGCGCCTGCGAATATGATGGGGTGACACCCATCCTTCTTCAAGTCGGGGTCGTCCCAGCGCCTGCGCAGATCGTCGCCGGAAAAGTCGTGAGATGCATAGGCGACCCATGCAGGGAACTCGTCCTCCTCATCTGACAGGTATACGAAAACCTGCTCCCAATCGGACTCATGGTCGTTTATCCCGCGAAAGGTGGAGCGAAAATCGTTCATGACGTAAAAGAAGATGTAATGGAGGGCCACATAGCCCCCCTCACGAACGACCCGTCCGTAATAGACATAGGATGCATTCTCGCTCTTTATTTGGCGGTATTTGACCTCTGCCGCTGCCGTGGTTCCGCCAGGCACCGTTCCTCTTATGAGAAATGAGGCATCTACAAAGGAATCAATAATGCGCGAGAATAGGCCTACGCGGGCCATGCGGCCCTCTGATTTAAATACTGGCCTGTCAGGCCGGAACAGCCAGTTCTCATAGTCGAGCACAGACATAGGCTCTTGCACAAGGCGAAGGAAAAGAATGTTATTGGGAGGGACTTCTGTGAACAGGGCCAGCTCCTCTGCAGAAAGCTCTCCCTCCCTTACAAGCAAGCGCTCGTTGCCAAACCTATCGCGCATTATAAGGCTGCAGCGCTCCAAATAGCCGTCTACCGCACAGGGAAAGAAGAGCTCTCCGTACGTAAAATGAACGATGGGCTCAAACTTCCTAAGGAGGGTTAAGTCGTCCATTTCGGACTCATCCCCTCTTTTCCTGAAAATGCTCTTTGAACCTCGCGCTGGTTTAGGTAGAATACTATTATGACGTTGATGAGCATGCTGAGCATCGAGTAATCGCCGTAGAAGTACCCATACAGATCCGACAGCATGCTGAGGCCCACCTGCACCATTATCAGGACCCAGGCCCAGCGCCGCAGCTGCCAGAGTCCCACAATGATTATCGATTGGACAGATATGATCGCCAGAAAGATAATGGGCTCCAGCTTAGAATTAACAGTGTCAAAAATATCTAATGTGAACTCCCCAAAAGGCAATTCAAATAAAGAGAATAATGCAATTCCAAAGAAGAGTACATATAAGATAAGCATGAATATAATTACCGATACCCCAAAAGGCCTTTTTCGCTGTTGCCGCGTGGATGGTTGGAATGTGGATGATTGGCGCATGAATGAAGCTGGTTTCATAACGCTCCTGCTCGCGTAATTTACAGGCTCGCGTGACGCTTTTCGTCGCAAGCATCAATGCGGGATCGGTCCCTGCCTTGGCATTTTTATTTTTTAAGTATTGTGCAGTTTAGACTATAAATAAATTTGCTGCTTCATGAGCAAATAATAAACTATATAACAATTTTACAGTTCATTGTCCCACAATGACAGGCAAAATTTTTACTATAATGAAGGTACATAAACCGTATGTATTATTGGCCATAGAGAAGAAAGGCAGATTAGAGAAGAAAGGCAGATAGGTGTTAGCGTTGCCCAGAATCATCAACCATGAAAGGAAACGGACTGCGCTGCAGTACATTTCCGTAGCCATAATAACTTTAATTGTGCAGGTAGGCGTTTTGGGACTGCTGGATATTTACATGTCCGGCCTGGATGTGAAGACGCTTGAGGGAGCGGTATTGTTTGTGCTGCTGCTGGGCGTTGCCAACAGCCTCGTCCTCCCTACCTTTATGTATTACTCGGTTCGATGGCGACCGATGGTGTTTCCCGTGCTGGTCTTCCTTTTAAACGGAATTCTGGTTATGATCGTGAGCAATTTCGTCCCAGGCGTGTCGGTCGCTTCGATCTGGACTGCAATTGGCCTGTCAATCGTCATATCCATGACGGGAATGATTGTGGGGGCGCTATTTGCTGCAGACGATTTCAGGGCATACGAGCGCTTCATTGTGCAGCCGCTCATCAGGCGCTATGGGGTTTCCAACAAATCGGAAACGCCCGGAGTGATGTTCCTGGAGATAGACGGCCTTTCCCAGGAAGTATTTCAAAAAGCCCTTAACAAGGGCTATATGCCCACGCTGAAGAGATGGCTTGAGGATGGAAGCCACAGGCTGACCGGATGGGAGACAGACCTATCCTGCCAGACTGGTGGATGCCAGCCCGGAATCCTTCACGGCAATAACTTCGACATCCCTGCGTTTCGCTGGTACGAGAAGGGTGCAGGCCGGCTTCTGACCTCGGAAAAGCCCCGTGACGTAGCAGAGGTCGAGAGAAGGATTTCAGACGGAAACGGCCTTCTGGCAAGGAATGGGTCGAGCCGGGCCAACATGTACTCAGGAGACGCAAAGGAAAGCATTCTTACCATCAGCACCCTGGGCTCTACCAGCCGAAACACCATGGAATACTTTCTCTTCTACGCCAACCCCTACATGGCCTCCAGAACCTTTGCCATCTTTGTTTCTCACTTCATTGCGGAGGTTGTTGAGGGGTGGCTGCAGGTGGCGAGAAACGAAAGGCCGCGAGTTCACCGCACAGGCATGTATCCCTTTCAGAGAGCTACAACTACAGGAATCTTGCGCGAGCTAAGCGTGTTTTCCCTGGTAGGTGACATGCTTCGAGGCCTGCCCGCCATGTACGCCACGTTCGTCGGCTATGACGAGGTGGCCCACCATTCTGGAGTTGAGAGGAGGGACGCCCTTCGCGTCTTAAGCGGTCTGGACAAGTCCTTCGAGTGGCTTTTAAGGATATCCGAACACGGAGCGCGCCCCTATCGTTTTGTGGTCCTGTCCGATCACGGACAGAGCAACGGAGCAACGTTCCTCCAGCGCACTGGAAAGACTCTGGGCGAGGTGGTGGACGGCCTGGTGGGCCTCGAGACCTACTCGCCTCCGGCAGAGGACGAGACGTGGCTGAGGATCAACGCCCTGCTAACAGATGTTTCAAGGCAGGATACTCGGGGAGGAAGGCTCGTTGGCCGTGCCGTGAAAAATAGAACTGAGGAGGGCGAGGTCGTCCTTGGCCCAAAGTGCGATGAGCTGACGGAGGAGGACAAGGACAGGAACAGGGCTCTGGTCCTGGCCTCGGGAAATCTTGGTCTGATTTATTTCACAGCCTGGAAAGGCCGGATGAGCCTGGAGGAGATCAACGATGCCTTTCCCAACCTGATCCCCGGGCTGCTGAAGTACCCTGAGGTGGGCTTCGTTTTGGCGCGCTCAGAGAAGCACGGCCCTCTAGTCATCGGCCATAAGGGCATCTATTACCTGAAGGACGACAGGTTTGAGGGAGAAAATCCTCTCGCCGGCTTCGGGCCAAATGCGGCGCTGCACCTTTTAAGAGAGGATGCCTTCTCCAATGCGCCCGATTTGCTGGTGAACAGCTTCTACGACCCTGAAAAGGATGAGGTGGCAGCCTTCGAGGAGCTGGTGGGATCTCATGGGGGCTTAGGGGGCAATCAGTCAAAGGCCATTCTGGTCTATCCCTCAGAGCTTGCTGTGGGAGATGAGCCCATAGTCGGAGCCGGTCAACTTCACAAGATTATTAAGAGCTGGGTTTCATAATCTGCGAGGAGACGCTTTAGATGAGCCTTCATGCCTTTTTCCATTCTGCCGACCTCGACGGCCACTGCTCCGGGGCCATAATTAAGCATCGCTTCTCTAATGCAATTCTTCACCCCATCAACCACAACCAGCCCTTCCCGTGGGAGACCGTCGGCCCTGAGGACACCGTTTTTATGGCGGACTTCGCCCTGCAGCCATTCGACCAGATGATCAGGCTTAATGCCTCCTGCAATCTGGTCTGGATCGATCACCACATAAGCGCAATTGAATCCAGCATTGAGGCCCGCAAGGCCACCGGAGAGGAGATAAATGGAAGGCGTGAGGTGGGCAAGGCGGCCTGCGAGATTGTCTGGGAATATCTGTATCCGGATCGGGAAATGCCCAGATTCGTTCATCTCCTGGGGCGGTACGATGTTTGGGACCGCAGAGATCCGTCCAAATGGGACGCAGAAATCCTGCCTTTTCAATACGGCATGAGGACAAATGAGACGGACCCATCGGTGAACTGGCAGCTTTGGGAGATGCTGTTTGGGGCCGACGATGCTGTCTATGAAAACGCCATCATCCAGGGAAAGACGATCTTGGCATACACTAATCAAAGCAACGCCAGATATATGAGATCCCATGCGTATGAAGTTTCATTTGAGGGCTTAAGAGCGCTGGCCGTAAACGTGGGCAATGTCTCCTCGAATTTCTTCGACAGCATGTACGATCCTGCCAGGCACGACATAAGGATTGCCTACAGCTGCATCCGGAGACAGTTCTGGGCGGTGACCATCTACAGCGATAACCCGGAGGTTGACTGCACCGCCCTTGCAAAGAAACACGGCGGTGGCGGGCATAAGGAGGCTGCCGGATTCTCCTGCAAAGAGCTGCCGTTTTAGGACGAAAGCAGGGCTAATGCCTGCGACTTCAGTCGCGGGAGCCGTCACCTTTGTCGTCGCCCAGGTTTCATTAACAGCGGGCGTTGAAGATGGTTGGGCATAGTCAAGCTGTCCAGGAAGAGAGTACCTAACAGGGCATAACCTTTTTATGAGAGACCCGACATTACCACCACGCGAGCGGCTGTGGTCCAGCGGTTATGACACGGGCTTCCCAAGCCTGTAACCCGGGTTCGATTCCCGGCAGCCGCACGTTTTCTTGTATAATTCCTATCACATTAACATAAATAGGGTAGCCAACCTCAAGTATTTCTTTTAAATCGTTAAAATGTTTATCATTGGACCATAAAGAGGAACCGAGTTACAATGCAAGTTGAATAATTATATATACTAATTGTCGGTAACATTAGTAAGGTTAGTGAATTCTTATGATCGATGAAGAGAGAGGGCCTGCAAATCATAGTGAGAGAACTAGTTCTAACCATCTGCGGATTTTGCTGGCCGAGGACAATGCATCAAACAGAAAAGTGACATTGAAGATGCTTGATCGCCTGGGCTACAGCGCTGATTTTGCCCTTAACGGCATCGAAGTCATCGAAGCGCTGGAGCGACAGAATTACGCGCTTGTCCTGATGGATGTTGTCATGCCCAAGATGAGCGGCCTGGATGCTGCAAAGGAAATACGCCGGCGATTTCCGCCCTCAAGGCAGCCAAAGATCATAGCGCTAACTGCATATGTAATTCCAAACAGCAAAGAAATTTGCATTAAATCCGGAATGGATGACTTCCTGGGCAAACCTATCCATATTAAAGATCTGGATGTCGCTATTCGCAGGAACCTGCAAGCCAAAAAGGAATCAATAGCTTAAGCATCGTCCAGTGAAACCATAGTTCCTTTGGCCTCATCTCCCCGACAATCGGCGCAGAATTCAAGTGCTTCGCCGTCGGCATATCCCTTGTAAACCTTTTCAAATTCCACTGAGCCTTCAAGCTTTTGCACCTGTGCCATATACCATTCTGCAGCAACTGCCATATCCTTTGGCAAAGGATCTACCAGCGCAAAGCACAAAGCCTGTTGTCTCTTGTCATCTACCATTGCCTAAGCACCAACGTATTAGTATATTTTAAATACTTATAAATGTTTCCAAATTCCAAGAATATTTGAGGGTTTGGCAGATGATGCACGTGCGACGGGGGCTACAACCGCTGGCCGCTTTTATGAAGTGTCGAGCGGTAGCCCTTTTGCTTGCTGCCGCCCTTCATACGATTTTTGCGTTGTGCGGCAAGCCTTTGAATGCCAAAAAGAAAGAAGCTCACCCATTCTACAAAGCTAACCGGGAACGCAGGCGATGGCGCCTCCCGGCTCGCGGGTCATGCAGCCTGTCATATAGAAAGCCTTTTGGAAGGATTTACTGTCAAGCTCTCCGACAAGTAGTCCATTCCATGCCATATCTGACCAAACTCCAATGTCTACATTATACCAGCAGCATGTCGGCGCGCTGCAAGGAAAATCCAGAGTTAGAGTGCCTGTATAGGATTGCCCCATGCTGAGCACGGGCGTCCGTATTGCCGGCACATCAAGCCACTGTACTCCGTTAAAGGGCCTTGCAGAATAACCCATCCAAAATGAGTGAGGATTGTCTCCGATGTTTGTTACAGTATACGTAACAGGAATCTGAGCGGGCATGCTTCCACAGTACCCATCGCATGTTGGATATTGGAAGGACCCGGGCAGCCGCAGATTTGATATTATCGCGCCGTCATGGGCTGCTGCAGAATGCATAAACAGAAATGCAATTAACATTATCAGAAGGACGGTTCTTGCCACCAATTTCATAAGTTAGCCTCCCACTAATTATATATCACACTAAGTACTTAGCTTTTTCCAACTCTTCAATATTATAAAGCACGATATCCGGACCAGATGAATCAAGAGTGCCCTAAATGGAAATGCCATTTGATAAATCCAGAAGCTAACGATTTATCATCCTTCACTATCTTATATATTGTTCATAAGATTTAATTACTTTCAAGTCCAAATAGATATAAAAATTCTCAATGATAGATATGAAACTTAAATTGCTTAATTCAATATTGTCGGTAGTGCTTTTATTGTTGCTCATAATAATATTAAGTGGTCTGTCGATTAGCTTTATAGCTTCCAGATAACAATTTAGCAGTAATGTGGAGAGCCGTTTATAATCCGGCCTACACAGATCAGAATGGATATGCGCAAAATCATTTTTCGTTTTCAGCTGATTTGCCCATCAGATAGCCGCCAAAGCCTGTAATCCAGATCAAGATGGGATATGCAATCCACCGCTCCAGCCCTCCGAGGCCGAAAATCGCAAACGGGCTTGACTTACCTAAAATAAAGTAAAGAAGCAGATTCAACAAAGAAACCGCACCCAATACTGCCGAAAAGTATCGTAGCGGAGTTGCTTCTACCCTGCAGGCCACTATAGCGGAAATTCCGCCTGCGACGAAGGTGAGCAATGCAAAGATCGCATGCAGATTCCCATAGTTTCCAGGGAAGATTCCGACCCCCAAAACGCCCATGCCGAAGGCGGCCAAAGAGGCTGCGACCATATGGCTCTTAAATGCCTGGAAAATGCAATAGGCCGAAGCGATGATCAAGAGGCCGGACAAGATCATAGTTGCATTGAATATGGTTGCAGAGGGCTGCATAATTATGCTGTCCGGCGGCTGTGTCGCGCCCAAATCGCTTATCTGACTTTGCGATGTGCTGTAACCGGGATATAATGTCTCAGCAGTGATAATTCCCATGAATGCCAGCACGCCTACAGCAAATAGCAGCGCGCCTGCGATGCTTTGATAGCGAAACCGAGAGCCTGATAGATCATCCATAAAAACCAGCTAAACTTTGATGCATGGCTATTTAATCATTATTCTTGAAGAGGAAATTTATAATAATAGAATAATTATTTTTGATCCGCAGTCCGCACCTCGCAGCGTTCCAGCGCCGCCTTCAGCTCCACCATCTTCACCGGCTTACTGATATAGCCGTCCATTCCCGCCTCCAGACATCTTTTCCTGTCGCCCTCCATTGCATGGGCGGTAAGGGCAATAATGCTTGGCTGCTCTGAACCCGATCGCAGCTTTCTAATCTGCTTCGTGGCCTCGAGCCCATCCATCTCGGGCATCTGGATATCCATAAAGACCAAATCATACTGCTTCCTCTCCAGTGCCTTTAAAACCTCAATGCCATTGGCCGCCATATCTGCCCTGTATCCAAGCTTTCTTAGCATCTGCAGCATGACCTTCCTGTTCACATCGTTGTCCTCAGCCAGAAGTATGCGCATATCGGGATGTGCATCAGGACATGCCGTTAATAAGGAGCCGCTTTTCGATGCAGCCGCAGACGAAGGCTCAGGCAAACTTTTAGAGACCGCCATTGGCACGCTGAAATGGAATGTAGATCCCTCACCCTCTATGGATTCGATCCAGATCCTGCCGCCCATAAGCTCTACCAGCCTGCGGCTTATAGCCAGTCCCAGGCCCGTTCCGCCATATTTGCGGGTTGTCGACATATCTACCTGGCTGAAAGATTGGAATAGTCTGTCTATCCTATCCTCAGGTATGCCAATTCCCGTATCTTTAACCGCAAAATGCAAATGGATACATCCGTCCTTCCCAGGAATTGCATCGACCGACAGCGTTACGCTACCCTTTTCCGTGAATTTAACTGCATTGCCGAGGAGGTTAATCAGAACCTGCCGCAGCCTGGTCGGGTCACCGACAACGATAGACGGCACGGATTCATCAATTTTCCATACCATCTGGAGGCCTTTTTCAGCTGCACCGGCTGCAACTAGCCCCATGCTGATTTCAACGAAGCTTTTCAGATCAAATGGGTGATCTTCCAGCACCATCCTTCCGGCCTCAATTTTAGAAAAGTCCAGGATATCGTTGATCGTTGCCAGCAGAGCATCGCCGCTGTTCCTTATGATCTCTACGCATTCTCGCTGCTCGGGATCGAGGTCGGAGTCCCTGAGAAGATCGATTAAGCCAATGACTGCATTCATGGGCGTGCGGATCTCATGGCTCATGTTGGCGAGGAACTCCGACTTGGCCCTTGCCGCTTCTTCAGCAGCCGCCTTTGCGGCTTTGAGTGCCTCCTCGGCCTCTTTGCGCTCCGAGATATCCATGACGATCCCCCGCCAGCCAACTATCCGTTCCCCTCTGATAATTCCGGCCGGGTACACAACAGCAGGAAAGGTGCTGCCGTCCTTCCTGTGCATCTTGTATTCGTAACCATGCAGCCTGGGACCGGAAGACCGCTCAACAGAGCGACGGAGATCATCCCTTAGCCGTTCTCTGTCCTCCACAGCCACAACATCGAGAACATTGATTCCTTTCATCAGGCTCGCCTGACCATATCCAAAGGTCTTGAGGCCAAAGCTGTTGGCAAATACTAAGTTTCCCCGAGCATCCAGCTCAAAGACCGTCTGCGGCAGTAGCTCTGCCAGTTCCCGGTATCTCCTCTCGCTTTCCCTGAGCGCCTCTTCCGCCTTAATTCTGGCTATGATCCCTTCAGTGGATGCTGCCAGAGCTTCAAGGGCCATGCGGGCGTTTTGAGGAATCTTTGCATGGGTATGAGATACCAGAATAATCGCAGCTATGGACTGCCCATTATATCTAACCGGAAAGTCGGCCAAAGCCGTGAATCCTTCATCCCTTAGATCGACGAACTGAGATACTGCAATGTAAGAGCTGTCTCTGTAAATCCAATTGCCGGCCTTGACTATTCGAGCCCGTGACGAGTTCGGATCGCAATGGGCGCATCCTGCGGCAAACCCATCGGATATGCCTTTATGCGCTATCATGTCCACGCCGCCGGAATCGTTCACGAGGTAAACAGCTCCTCCATCGATGCTCTCAATCTTCAAGGCGGCATCAAATATCTGGCATAAAGCGTCTTTGATGCTTCCCGATGAACCGAGATTTATGGCCATATCGCGCTGCAGCCGCAGCATTTCTTCAACTCTCTCGTGCTCTTCAATCTTGGCCTGCTGTAGCTCGACCATTCTCTGAAGCCGTTCATTGGTTTTGATCAGGTCATCGGCATCTTCCGGAGCCACAGATTTTATATCTTCCTTAGCAGTCAGTTGGCCCTTTTCGCCAACATCATGGAGCATAGCGTCTTATTTCCAGCAGTCGTTTATATAAATGATGGATGAAGTCATGCCAGGGACTTGGAAGGCAAAAGGAATGGAATATGATAAATCATCGCCAATTAGGATTTCGGTTAAGAGTCGCCAGCTTTTTTGGGATCAGGAATATCCCGTAAGGCAAATCTTGCCTTTTTTGAACTGCATGCATGTATGACTCATGCATCTGTGCAATTCCAGCAAAAGCTATTTAAATATAACTTATAATTATTACCTTAAAGCAGACCTCGATAGAGAGCAGCCCTGATCCATTTCTAGGGAGGCCAGACAGGTGCAAAGCAAGATTTCCAGAGTGGATAAGAAAAAGCAAAAACAAGAGGAAAGAAAGAAAAAGGCACTGGCTAGAGGACAAAAGCCGATAAAATAGGCCTGAAGCACCTCTGGGATGCATTCGCAAAGTGAGGAATGAATTAGAGATCCTTGTTTTTTCACAGATAAAGGAATATGCTGCCAGGGCAAGCTAATTCACAATTTAAGAAAAAAGTTTACTGAGGCAGCAGAACAGCTGCTGCCTGCATTGCCCAGTCTATGAATGCGTTCGGGAAGACGCCTATCCAGACTACTGCGATGAGCGTCAGCACAAGCGCAAACACATAGCCCTTGGGCTCCGGCATCTTCGGCCCTGCCGGCTCTTTGAGATACATATAGCTGATAATCCTCAGGTAATAAAACAGCGACAGAGCGCTGTTGAGGATTGCCAGCACTGCAAGCCAGACCAGCCCGGAATATATGGCCGAGCTGAAGAGCACGAACTTGCCGATGTATCCGGCCGTCGGCGGAATTCCGGCGAGGGCGAACATGAAGATCAGCATGCAAAACGCGGTTATCGGCGCTCTGCGTGCCAGGCCCGAATAGTTCGATATGTCGTCGGGATCCACCTCGCTGCTCTTGGAGACCATTGAGGCCACCTGAGCGCTTCCGATGAAGGCACCGGTCTTCATCAGCGCATGTCCAAGGATCAGCAGCAGACCGCCGGCAATTCCGAGCTGGGCTATAGGCCCGCCGTTGGTCAGCTCTGCCGCCGCACCCACTACCACAAAGGCAATGGCGATGTAGCCTGCCTGGGCGATGGACGAGTACGCGAGGATTCTCCGCACGTTATTTTGCCAGCAGGCTGCAAGGTTCCCCACAGTCATGGTTATGGCCGCGAGTATTGCGAATGCGAGATACCACTCCAGGCGCAGAGCAAAGAGCGCCACCAGCAGCACCCTGAAGGCCGCAGCGAATCCCATTTTCTTGGAGCCCGCAGCGAGCAGAGCCGACACGAGTGCCGGAGAGCCCTCGTAGGTATCGGGTGCCCACATATGGAACGGAACCAGCGCCATCTTGAAGGCAAATCCAACGATCACGAAGATCAGGGCAACAACCGTTGCCGGTGCCAGGTTCGCCATAGAAACGGCTGCTATGTCCTCCAGCCTGGTCGTGCCTGCCATGCCGTACAGCAGCGAGAAGCCGAAGAGCATCAATGCCGAGGCTACCGATCCGAAGATGAAGTACTTCATCGCTGCCTCGAGGTTCTTCTTCGACTTGTCGAAGGCTGCCATTGCGTAGGTGGAAAGCGATGCCAGCTCAAAACCCACGAACAGGGTAACGAGATCAATCGAGCTTGCAACAACCATCATGCCGACAGTTGCAAACAGGAGCAGAGCGTAGAACTCGTCTGCTCCGGGATGATCCGTATACTTGGATAGCGAGGCTATCACAACAAGCAGTGAGACGATGAGGAAGACCGCCTTGAAGAACTGAGACAGGCCATCGACAGATATTGTGTCGAAGAAGAAAATGGCCGGCGGCGATATCATCACCGTGTTCATGACCAATCCCAGCGCTGCAATCAGGCCCACAAGGCTCAGTATGCCCATGAGCTTTCCGCTCTTCTTCATGAGGGCGCCTAGCAGCACGATCAGCACCGCCAGGATGGTTAAGAGTGCCTCTGGAAACAGAGGCGCATAGTGTCCTAAATCCACTTTAAATCACCCCCATCTGGGCCAGAGTCATTACAGGCTCCATTACCTGCTCTGCGGCCACGCCCATGATATCCGTTATCAGGCTTGGCATTATTCCGAAGATTAGTGCCAGCACCACAATCATGGCCATTGAGAAGAGCTCGTAGGAGTGTGCATCGTGCACATCCATGTACTTCTTCAAGATGGGCCCGAAGAGAACCTTCTGAGTGGCCCACAGGTGGTAGGCCGCGGTAATGGCAATGCTAAGGAAGACCACGACCATTGTGTAGCTGGGCAGGGATGGATAGGATCCTGTCAGAACCATGAACTCCGCCACGAATCCGCTCATGCCCGGAAGTCCCAGAGATGCCATGAAGGCCGCCAGCATCAGCAGCGCAAATCTAGGCATCCTGTCGGCCAGCCCTCCAAGCTCGCCGATTACCCTGGT
Source organism: uncultured Methanotrichaceae archaeon (assembly GCA_964534145.1). GTDB lineage: Archaea > Halobacteriota > Methanosarcinia > Methanotrichales > Methanotrichaceae > CAWJYS01. The sequence goes on from CAZHNU010000003.1 coordinate 83,499, forward strand.
CCCGACTGTATGCTGGATTGTTCCAGCAGACATGAACAGGGCGCAGGTAATGATTCCGTGGGAGAACTGCTGGAACATTGCTCCCTGTATGGACAGCCAGGTAAAGGCGACAGCTCCAAGGGTTACGAATCCCATGTGGCTCACAGATGAGTAGGCCACGAGCTTCTTGATGTCCTTTTGTGCCAGCGCCAGGAACGCTCCGTAGACGATGGACAGCACTGCAATTATGGCAATGATGGTCACGAAGACCTTGTCCACGTTCGGAAGTATTGGCAAAATCACCCTGAAGATGCCGTATCCGCCCATTTTAAGCAGCAGGGCTGCCAGCACCACAGAGCCTGCTGTAGGCGCCTCAACGTGAGCGTCGGGCAGCCAGGTGTGGAACGGGAAGGCGGGCATCTTGACCAGGAATCCGAAGAGAAGGCCTGCGAATATTAGATTCAGCAAGCTTTGCGGGAATATGGCCGGATCCGATGTTGCCTGGAGCAGCACCAGCATGTTGAATGTATGCGATCCGTCCGGCAGAGTGTAGGTGAAGTACAGGCCGAATATCGCAAGCAGCATCACCAGGCTTGCCACGTGGGTGTAGATGAAGAACTTCAAGGCAGCGTAGTCCTTTCTCGGCCCTCCCCAGACACCTATCAGGAAGTACATGGGTATGAGCACTATCTCCCAGTAGATGTAGAAGAGGAAGAAGTCCAGCGATGTGAAGACTCCTAAGACACCCACCTCGTTTAGGAGAAGCAGCGCGAAGAACTGGTTCGGCTTCTTGTTTTCTCCCCACGAGTAAATGATCACCAGCACGGAGACTATGGTCGAGAGTATGACCAGAGGCAGACCGATGCCGTCCACTCCGACTGTGTAACTGATCCCAAGCGACGGAACCCAGTTAACATTCTCTACGAACTGCATTGCCTTGGAGAGCTTGTCGAACTCCATGTACATCTGCAGCGAGATTACCAGCGATATCAGCGATGCCGCTAAGGCCACAAATTTGGCCTTGGACCCCACGAAGAACGTGAGGACGGCAGCTATCAGGGGAACTGCGATCATTATTGATATGGCGTTTGAGATCATAGGATCACCACCCTGGCCACCTCAATGACGACCACAAGAACCACTACTCCAAGCGCTAAAGCCGTTATATAGTTCTGTACGACTCCTGTCTGAATCTTCCGTAAATTTCCTCCAAATCCGAGCACCCACGAACCCAGCCAGTTAAGCCAGCCGTCGACGAGCTTTATGTCGATTACGTTTGAGATCAAGGCTATGCCGTAAACAACCGTCTCGGCAAACCACTGAGTCAGTATCTCGTGCTGATAGTAACCTTTGAGCAGTAACCTTCTGAGAGGATCGTTCTCGCTGGTCACCTGGTCGGGATCGAGCTTCTTGATCCTGTCCCAGTAGAACAGCCCTGCGAGCAATATGCCGCCAATAGCTATGATTATGGGCAGAATCTGGATGTACCACGGTTCAGCCGGGTGCTCTTCCTCGCCCAGTTCTCCTCCGCCGTGCTCATCAACCTCTGAGACGTACTCTTCGGTTGGAGTCTCCCCTTCAGCTAAAGCTGTCTCCTGCTCATGTGCCGCATGGGTTTCCTCTGTGGCATGTCCTCCTATGAGTGCCAGCTCTGCGAAATTCACATCGTAATAATCGAAGTTCGAATCCAGGTAGCTGTAGAAGCTCCCCTGGGCGACTATTCCGAATCCGAATGCAAAGACGGCCAAAACGACCAGAGGACCCAACATTATCCATGGAGACTCGTGCTTTCCGTAGTCCGACCTGGGCTTTCCTGTAAATACCGAGAACCACATTCTGAAGGTATAGATCGCTGTCAGCGTTGCCGCAGCTACGAGGAACAGGTACGGCAGGAAGTTGATCACAGTGCCGTACTCATAAGCTATAACGATTATCTCATCCTTGGAGTAGAATCCCGTGAAGAACGGGAATCCTGCCAGGGACAGGGAGCCTATGAGCATTGTATACATTGTCCACTTCATGTATTTCCCGACACCGCCCATCTCGCGCAGGTCGTTGGTGTTCACGGCGTGAATAACCGAGCCTGCGCAGAGGAAGAGCAGTGCCTTGAAGAAGGAATGTCCTATGAGGTGGAACATGGATACGCCTACTGCAAATGCGCCTACTGCAGCGCCCATTCCAAGGCCCGTCATCATGAATCCGAGCTGAGAAACGGTCGAAAAGGCCAGAACCCTCTTGATATCAAAGGCAGTCAGGCCCATTGTAGCTGCGAAGAGAGCTGTGAATGCGCCGACAGCGGCAACGAGAGTCAGGCCGTATGGAGCTGCGTAGAACAGCGGGAACATCCTGGCAACCAGGTAGACACCGGCTGTAACCATCGTCGCTGCATGAATCATGGCTGAGACGGTCGTCGGGCCTTCCATTGCATCGGGAAGCCACACGTGCAGCGGGAACTGACCTGACTTGCCTACTGCGCCGCCAAGCAGTCCTATGGCGATTAGAGTTAGCTGCTCCGGCGGGATCATGGTGATGTTTGCGTATATCACAGGGAACTGCAGCAGATACTCGCCCGGCTTGAGAACTATCGGTAGGGCTGCCAGATTGTTGTACAGCAGAATTATTCCTGCCAGGAACAGCACGTCGCCCACCCTTGTGGTCAGGAACGCCTTCTTGGCAGCGGCTGCCGCAGATGGCTTCCTGTACCAGAAACCGATGAGCAGATACGAGCACAGTCCCACCAGTTCCCAGAATATGAAGAACTGCAGCAGGTTATCGGAGTAGACCATTCCCAGCATCGCTGCTGAGAAAAGCGCCGCTTCGGCAAAGTATCTGGCTGATCCAGGATCACCGTTCATGTATCCCAGTGCATAGGTATGAATTAAAGTAACAACCAAAGTTACCATTAAAAGCATCACAAGGGCCAGGGGATCTACCAGTATCCCGACATTGAAGTTGGCGAACCAGTGCATTGATTGGTGTACCAATCCCTCAGGGTATATCTCCTTGAAAATGCCCAGAGATACAATCAAGCCACCAAAGGTCGCCAGTGCCGTCAGGAATCCTCCTCCTCTCGGGAGATGCCAACCAAAGAAGATGCATAGCACGAAGGCCAGTACCGGCAGTGCTACGATCAGATAGGCATAATCTTGGTACAACATCACCACCTCATAACATTGATGTTATCAAGGTCAATGGTTCCGTACAGCCTATACAGCGAGATCAGTATTGCAAAACCGATTCCCGCCTCGGCCGCAGCCAGCGCTATGGAGAACAGGGCAAAGACCTGCCCGTTCACATTGGGCTGGTAGGCCGAGAAGGCCACTAGGTTTATGTTGGCGCTGTTTAGCAATAGCTCGATGCACATCATCAGCTTGACACCGTTCTTTTGAGTGAAAAGGCCGTAAAGGCCGATGGTGAACATCGTGGATGCCAGCAATAAGTAAAGCTCTAGTGGGATCATCTGTCTTTCTCCCTCCAAGTCATCTCATCATCCCTCCTCATTGTACGGCTTCCTTCCTTGCGACATATACTGCTCCGACAAGGGCCGCCGTCAGCACTAATGCCAGAACCTCGAAGGAGAAGACATAGATGGTGAAGATCTCCATGCCTATGTTACCGATGCCGCTCTCGGGCAACCTGTTTCCCTCTTTGGGCTCAAAGCTGTACGGCTGTTTTTCTGCCTGCGCCCATGGTGTAATCGAAAGCGACGCGAAGAGCACAGCCAGGAAGGCCAGCGCTAGAATTACGATCTTATATCTCACCATGGGATTCCTCCATGAGCGTCTTTCTCGTCAGCATCACTGCGAATAGTATCAGAACTCCAACGGCTCCTATGTACACCAGAACCTGAGCCACGCCCACGAAAGGCGCGTTTAAGAATATGTACAAAGCTGCAATGCCTGCAAAAGTGCCCAGCAAGTAAAGGGCGGAATGTACAATGTTCTTGGAGTACACGGTCAAAGCAGAGAGCAATACTATGATTGCGGCTATGGTGAAGTATGCCAGAAGCTCTATCACAAATCTGACGTCATAGGCCTGCAGCCTTTCCAGAATAATCTGAGACCAGGGCGACAGGAATACTATCAGCGCCAGTCCGCCGAAGATCACACCAAGAGCCAGCAGAATGACGACCAGCTCGAAGATAGATCTTGCAACGCTTACTTCTCTTTTGGACGATGACATCAGGATGCACCTCCAACGCTGGGCTTGGCCTCGGCCGCCTTGTTATTATCGGCAGCCTTTTTCGCGGGCTTTGCTGCAGCCCCTTGTGCAGCTGCTCCTTCTTTACCAGCAGCGCCTTCCTTGGCGGCGGGCTTCTTGGCTGCGCCTTCTTTGGCAGCAGCCTTCTTGGCAGCGGCCTTCTCGGCAGCTATTCTCTTGGCCTCGGCCTCAAGCTCTGCGACCTCTTTGTCAGAGAATTTCTTGACCGCAATCTCGCCGGGACCCTTTACGATGTCCTCTCTGTCCCAGCCTGCCATTGTGACCTTCTTTCCCATCTTCAGGCATTCGACAGGGCACTCATCTACGCAAAGGCCGCAGAACATGCACCTGCCGTAATCGATCTGAGGAAACTGCGACTTCTTGTTCTTCAGAGGACTGCCGTACTTGAATGGAACCATCTCTATGCAGGAATTGGGGCATACCCTGACACATGATCCACACCCGATGCATGTGGTGGCATCCAGCTCGTGAATGCCACGCTCGGCAGCGGGCAGCTCCATCATCACCTCAGGATAGAGCCTGGTGACCTCGACGCCGCTGGTGGCGACCTTTAAAGGCCACGTGAAGTTCTTTATCATCTTTCTCTTGAGCATTTTATTGCCACCTCATGCAAAGTAAGATCCGACCAACACCGCCCATCCCAGGTTCAGGATTGAGAGCGGCAGCATCCATTTCCATCCCAGGTCAGTTACCTGATCGATCCGGAGACGCAGAAGCGCACTTCTGACCCAAACGAAGAACCACAGCACTATAATCATCTTCATGAGCAGCCAGATCAGAGGCGAAATTGCACTAAGAACCGGTAATGGGATAATCGGCCCTTGCCAGCCTCCCAGGAACAGCAATGTCAGCAGTATGGATCCGAGAAGTGCATTGTCGTATTCCTGGAAATACAGCAGGCCCCACCTGATTCCTGCATACTCGGTGTTGTAACCGGATATAATCTCCTCTTCAGCCTCGCTTTGGTCGAAGGGGATTCTTCCAAGATCAGTGATCAGGGCTATTACGAAAATTATGAACCCCAGCGGCTGGGCGAAGGCATACCATAGGGTCTGGCTCTCTACGATCTCGACAAGGTTAAGGCTGTGAGCCATTACCGCGACTGCTATAACGCAGACGCCCATGGGCACCTCGTAGGCGATCATCCTGGCGATGCCCCTGAAGGCGCCAAGCATCGAGTACTTGTTGTTGGAACTGTACCCGGCCATGAAAACGGCGATGGACATGATGCTTAAAGCCGCCTCGACATAAAAGGCGCTGATGTCCATGTTGGCCACGACCAGCGGATAATATTTTCCATCAATGTAAAGGGCTCCGAAAGGTATGGCCGCAGCCACAAGCATTGTAGCCATGGAGGCCACGATCGGCACCCAAACGTAAACCCCTTTATCGGCCCCGTATGGAATGGCGTCCTCCTTGGTGAAGAGCTTGATGGCATCGGCGCCGAGCTGAAGTATGCCCCATCTGCCGCCCACACGGTTGGGGCCGTACCTGGCAGAGAAGTCTCCCAGGACCTTCCTTTCACCCCAGATCAAGGCCATGGCGCCCACATTTACAACAGCTGCAATTATTGCAGCGCCAATTATGCCTATGATCAGGGCGAAGATGGCAGGCTCCGCTTGGGCAAATTGAGTTATGCTTTCAATTATTCCGTCTGTCAAATCCTCTCCCTCCTACCTGTCTGCCTCGGATGGACAGCCGTCCATGCTGCCTGCAATGGCAACTACATCTGCTACGAAGACGCCTTCCAAGAGCGGGGGCAAGGTCTGCAGCGTGGCATAGAAGGGACCTCTTACCTTCACCCTGTAGGGCTTATCGCCGCCATCGCTGATAACGTACATTCCCATCTCGCCCCTTGGGTCTTCGACTCTGTAGTAGGCCTCACCGGCCGGAACTTTCTTGGGAACCTTAGCTTCAGGCTTAATGGGCCCTGATGGAATCCTGTCCAGGCACTGCTCAATGATATGGATGCTCTCCAGTATCTCCCTCAGCCTGACATCAATTCTATCGGCGCAATCGCCTTTAGTTCCCGTTATTACCTTAAAGTCTAGATCCGGATAGACAAGGATTGGGTCTTCCACTCTCATGTCGTAGGAAACGCCCGAGGCTCTCAAAGCCGGTCCGGCGATTCCGACCCTCTTGGCATCCTCCGCAGACAAAACGCCCACGTTCTCCATCCTCATATGGTAGATGGCGTCCTGCTCAAACAGCTCGATGAACTTATTGATCTGAGACCTCATGTAGGGCAAGGTGCTCCTGCATTTTTCTGCAAAGTCATCGGGCAGGTCGTTTCGGACTCCCCCAAAGCGGACGAAGGTATGAGTGAGCCTGGCACCGGTAACGCTCTCAATCAGGGATATGATGCGCTCCCTATCGATGATCATGTATTGCCAGGGCGCGTATCCGACACCTGCTACAAGGGTCAGGAACTCACCTGTGCCTATCAGGTGGCTCTGGATCCGCGAAAGCTCCTCAATAATGACGCGAATGTACTGCGCCCTCTCGGGAACTTCCAGGCCCAACAGCTTCTCTACCGCCCCACAGTAGCACTCGTTGTTGGAGAGAGATGCCACGTAGCACATCCTGTCGGTGTAGGTTATGCCCTGCAGCCACGTCCTGTTCTCCATTATTTTCTCTATGCCCTTGTGGATGTAACCCACATCGAGGAAGCCTTTCTTGACGCGCTCTCCTTCGACTAGCACATCCAGAAGGAACGGCCCGGGAACCATGGCATGCTGCGGTCCCAAGTGCATTATCATCTCGGAGTCGGATTTGATCTCCATCTCCTCGCGCTCGCGGAATGTGGGATACTTCGGCCTCTCCGTTGGAACAGTCCCCGCCTCTATCTCGGCTGGCGTTGGCGGGATCTTGTACTTGGTATAGCCATCGGGAGTTACAATCTCAACAGCCCGCTGCCCGGTGGTCAGGTCCGGATAGCCCTTAAAATCCTTCCTCCAGGGCCACACGCCCATCAGCTCGTCTGAGAGGAGCAAAGGATAAAGTCCCTTATGGCCTTCGAAGTTGATGCCGAACATTTCCCAGATCTCGCGCTCGTACCAATCGGCGTTCCAGTAGAGGCCTGTCAGGGATTTGACAGACGGATTGTCTCTGGGGGTCTTTACCTTCAGCATAGCCACGACCTTATGGGCTCCGTGGCTTTCCATGATCGCCGTGACCTCCATCTCGTTCCTGGCAATCCAGTCCACGCCCGCAGATCCGGCATAGTGGTCGAAGTTCAATTTATTGGTCAAATGTTTGCATACATCTACGATCTTCTTAGAATCGATAGTAGCCCATAGCATTCGATCCGATTCCACTCTGGACTCCAGGACGGCTCCTGGGAAGGCAGACTGAAGACTGCTTAGAACATCGCTTGCAGTAGTCAAAGAAAGGTCCCTCCTTTAGTAGCCTCGCTTATCCTTGCGCTGTTTGATCTTTTCCTGGAGATTCATCAGGCCCTCGAGGAACTGCTCCGGCCTGGGGGGGCATCCAGGGATAAAGACATCGATTGGGAAGTAATCGCCCGTATTCTGGATGATGTTGTAGGAATCATAGAACGGCCCTCCGGAGATGGCACATTCGCCAATGGCGATGCACCACTTGGGCTCAGGCATCTGATCCCAGAGGCTCTTGAAGACGGGCAGGTATTTCCTGGTGAGATAACCGGAAATGATCATGACATCGGTTTGACGTGGCGTGTTCCTCGGAATGCACCCAAACCTGTCGCTGTCATAGGGTGCAGCCCCAAAGACGAACATCTCCACACCGCAGCATCCCATGGGCTGCATCAAGAAGTACACCGAGTTCTTCCGGCCCCAGTTGAAGATGTTCTTGATGGGACCCATCTCGATGATCTCGTGTATCTTTTCCGTCGTTGTAAACCAGACGTCAGCCACAGGCTGGCCGAAAATCGTCCACTTCTCAATCTCCTCGTCGATCGCTACGGGCACGGGTATGACATCGCTTATACCCAACGCAAAGCCTCCTTCTTGATAGCATAGATAAGTCCTACCAGCAGTACCACGATGAACAGGAGCATCTCGAAGACGGCTATGTTCATTAGCCCAAAGACCATGAACTGCTTCATTGCCTCGCTCGCGTAGACATAAATCCAGGGGTACAGGAAAAGAACCTCAACATCGAATATCACAAAAACGATTGCGAACAGGTAATATTGAACGCTGTACTGGATTTTGGCATCGCGGACGGGGACCAGGCCACCTTCATATGTTGACAGCTTTCGGCGGCTAGGCTTCAACGGCGCTATTATTTTAATAGCAGCCAGTGCGCCTATTGGCACGATAGCTCCCATTATCATGAATATAATAAGTGGTATATAATAATCCACTGCCATCGGTTCGCCGGCCATTGTTTATCCTCCGTAAGAGCTAAACATAAGGTCTGGTATAAAAGGTTTATGAAAAAAGATTTCGCGCTGCCAGGGTTCAATTTCAATAAATTTCAGAAGATTTGGGCTAAATTGTCATGATTAAGGTGATCAAATGGACAAAGTGCGTCAGCTCGAAATTGGCGAAGGGATGAGCGTAGAGGCCCTTGTTGATGGTATGGTGCACTGCGGCTTTGGAGCCAGAAGGCTGGCCAATGCCTGCAGGATTTACGGGGACATGCTCTCTGGAGAGTATACAAAATTCTTCGCCCTCTCCGGCGCGATGGTTCCTGCAGGGATGAGGAACACAGTTTCAGACCTGATCAGACGGGGCCACATCAATGTGCTGGTGACAACAGGTGCGAACCTTGTGCATGACATTGTAGAATCATTCGGATTTCACTGCATCGGATCCCCGGAGGCGGATGACGCAGCTCTGAGGGCCGAAGGAGTCAGCCGGATTTATGATGTCTTTCTAAGGGATGAGGATTTTATTCACTTCGAGGAGGTAATGCAGAGCATCCTGCCGGACACTCCAAGGCCGATCTCAGGTGCTGAACTGATGAAGCACCTCGGCTCCCAGATTTCGGATAGCAGCTCGATACTGCGATCCGCCAGCGATCTCGGGGTTCCTGTATTTTGCCCCGCCCTCTCAGACTCCATGATCGGGCTGCAGGCCTGGCTGCACAGCCAGAGCAAGCGAATTATAGTAGATGCCTTCGCCGATATCAAGGAGATAGTGGACATCTGCTACGAATCCCATGAATCGGGGATAGTAATAATTGGAGGGGGGGTGCCGAAGAACTTTGCCCTTCAATCCATGCTGGTGACGCCCAAGAGCTTTGACCTCGCGATCCAACTCACAACGGATACCCCCGAGAACGGAGGGCTATCCGGAGCAACCCTTTCTGAGGCCATCTCCTGGGGCAAGCTGTCGGCAAATGCTAGGTATGTGACAGTCTATGGCGACGCGACAATCACATTTCCGATAATGGTAGCGGCAACTCTGGGCAGGCTGAAGAAAAGGGGATGACAGCTTAAAGCAAAAGCGATAGTTGCCAAATTGTGGAAAGAGATCAAAAAAGAGATCGGCAGTTATTGGAAAGATGCAGAAGCGATTTTGGGCTGCAACTTAAGGCCACAGCCCAAATGCAATATTTAAAATCATTATGCCTACGCCGGAGGCCACGCATGCTCCGACTACCATCTTAGGATCGAGCTTTATTGCCGTGTCGTCAGCCTCGAAATACCTCATCAACCCTGCCGAGGACATCAGGCCGCTTGGCTCGTTCTTCTTCTTTGCCATGTTCTCTCTTTAAACCTCGCTAATAAAAGAAGATTGCGGTTCCACATGTGCGATGCCGCTTCAAAACCGCCTTGAATTAAAAGAGGAAAGGATGCCGCCTTAAGCGCGCATCCAGCCGCTTGGGTCCTGGAACGGGAAGTTGTCCATTACCGTCGATCCCCTGATCATCCTGGGCCAGCTCTGGCCCGGATTGCCCTTGGCAATGTGATCGCTCCAGTAGTTTCCTCCAGTGACGTTCCCCATGTCCCAAATATTGCTGCCTTCGCGGTCCTCGGCCTGCTCCTGGTTATTTATCAGGTTGTTGTTGTAGATGCGGTTTCCTGAAGAGAAGAGAACCTGCAGCCCCAGGGGATTATTGGATATGTTGTTCTCAACGACCTGGTTGTCGTTGGAGAGGTTGAGCCATATTCCTGCCTCGTAGTTGCGATCTGCGACATTTCCGCCGATGACGTTTGCCCTGCAATCGAATAGAGATATGCCGTTTTGATTATTCTCTGCTGCAATGTTATCGGCTATCCGGTTGGAGTCAGAGCTTACAAGGAACAGTCCGCTGAACCTGTTTCCAATGAGATTGTTGCGGGTTATGTTGTTTCCGCTGGAGCCGAGCAGGCGAACGCCATAGCATCTGGAAACATTGTTCTCGGAGATCAGGCTGTTATTGGTGCCGAACAGGAATAGGGCATCTCCTTCAATCGTATTCCTTTCAACTGAGAAGCCGTCGCAATAGGCCAGAGTCAGGTGAGACAGATCCCTGCCGGAAACTGCCTTTGCCGATTGTCCGTAGAAGTATGCTATCGGCCTTCCATTAACTGTATTTGACTCGCCGATGGTGTTGTTGAAGCCCTCGCGACTGGAACCCTCGACATATAATCCCCAATCGACCTCCTGAAGGACATTCGAATCGAGGACGTTCCCAGAGGAATCGCCCATTATGATTCCCCTTTCACAGTTGAAGAAGCGATTTTGGGCGATATTGTTCCTGTCGGAGTAAAACACCTCCATCCCTGTGTCCGAGGCGTTGTGGATGGAGTTCTCTGCTATAGCATTGTCTGAGCTTTCACTCATGCCGAATGCCCTTGTAGAGTTATCGATGATGCATTTTATAATCGAATTATAGCTGGAGTTTTCAACTATGAGGCCGTACTCCGAGTTCTTGACGCTGTTGTTTGCGACCTCCACGCCGCTGCTGTCCATCAGGTGAATGCCGCGCTCATTGCCCGATACCAGGTTATCTATCAGCCTGCAAGAAGAGCTGTTCAGGATCCAGATGCCGATTGTCTTGCAGTCCGCCTCATTTCCGGAAAGCTCGGCGCTGCTGGAGTTCATGACCCATATGCCTATGGAGGACATGTCAGCGCTATTGCGAAGGACGCTATTTTTTCCTACATCCCTCAGGACTATGGAAACGGCTCCGCCCTGAATTTCATTCCTCGTTACAGTATTATCAGCCGAGTTCGCCAGAAGGGCAACGGCGCCCTCACAGTCTTTCATGATGTTGTCATTTATCGTGTTACCGCTTGAGCCCATAAGCAATACGGCAGGATTGTCCTTTTCAAACCTGTTTTTCTTGATGATATTGCCGGCGGATTGAACCCGAATTCCCGGGCCCGTGAAGTTCTCAAGCGTCAATCCCTCTATTATGCATCCGTCTGCAGTAATGCGAATGCCTGTCTCTTTGCCGTCTCCTCTCAGAACTATCGGTTCCTGTTCGCCCGTCAAAGGCATCAGATGGAGGGTCTTATTCAGTTCAACCTCTTCATTATAAACTCCCGGCTTAAGGTAAATCGTATCTCCGCTATTCGCAGCCACAACTGCCTCGCCGATGGTCCGATGGTTGGCAAAGCCATCGTCATCCACGATGTAGGTCCTCGCCCCATCCACAGGCAAGAGCCATATCAGCAATGCTATGAGGATAATGAGAGATGATCTAAGCATGCAACTTACTTGCCAGTTGCCTTCTTAAAGTTAATGATGTCCGGAGTGCTTCAAAGACCGGCCTGACAACCCCTTTATTTCCAGTGGAAAAATAAACCTAAAATTTTTTCTGGCATGTGGGCTGAATGCGCAAGACAGATCTCAATATGCTTCATTGATTAAATAAAATTAATTCTTAAGTCATAATATCGCAAATCTGAATATCAAGCAATAAGTCGATTGAAGGATACTGATTTCAGATCTTGTCATATGCCAAAAATTCTTTCAAAAATTAATTATGTTCGCCGAAACTTTTTATCCAACATCGATATAATATAGGCGGATAGACACTAATCGTGCAAAACCTTATTTACCTAACAAAAGAGAGTACGCACCAATTGGTGATCAAATGGCAGCTATTGCGCCTCACAAGCACTGCATCGTCTGCGGCAATGCCATTGCAGGAGACGATAACTTCTGCGATGAAGTCTGCGAATCAAAGTACAAGTCTGCGCAAAGGCGCCAGCAAATATTGTTTGCGGTATTCATAGGAATAATGGCGCTGATATTGATTCTGCCAATGATATTGAAATTACTGGGTTGAAAAAATGCGACGGGCTTATGGCGTTCTGGCCTTTGCGGTCATGCTGATTTGCGTCGCTCCTTTGGCGACAGGAGCAGAGTATCTCTACATAAAAGACGTTACCATGCACCTAAACGATGGAGATGCAAAATTTGAGGTAAATTATTCCCTGGAGACATTCACAAAGCTCTATGTCCTCGCCATGGGCTGCAAATATATCGAGCCCGATTTGCTTTCGATTTTCAGTAACTTCAGCAGCGTGAGGGTGATCAAGGCAGGCCCAGACGGTGCGGAATTGATTGCCAGCGGCGCGGGCAAGTACAACAGCGGCTACTACCTTTTCGATTCGCGCCCATTTGGTCCCGCCAACAGGCCAGATGGGGAAAGGATCGCCAAGTTCACTGTGGTCTACCCGGAGGGGCGCGCGCGAACATTCTACAACGTGAGCACAACCCAAAACGTATTTTGCGAGGCAAAGAGCGCCAGCGCCTCTAAGGTCAAATAGGGTCACGAGGTCAATAGGGCCGCGAGGTCAAATAGGACTGAAAAGCTGGGCTGCAACAGCCCAAAAACCCCTCCTTCAGCCAGATTTCATTTCATCTCATTTTAGTCCCGGCTCTGAGCGCTTCTGGGAATAGCCATCCTTTTGGCCGGGTATGAGAACCGAGAGGCCGATCGCAGCTATTAATACCAGGAGTATTATGCCAAGGGCTATGCTTACAGGCACCTCGTAGAATCCCGAGGCGAGCATCTTTGCCCCCACAAAGATGAGTATGATGGTGATTCCGCCGCTAAGAAAGCGGAACATGAGCATGCATCCTGCAAGGGCGAAATAGAGGGCGCGAAGCCCCAGGATGGCGAATATATTGGATGTGTAGGCTACAAACGGATCCAGCGTCACTCCCAGTACGGCCGGAACTGAATCCAGGGCAAAGATGAGGTCCGATGTCTCTACCACAAGGAGAACCAGAAAGAGCGGCGTGACGAACCACCTGCCCCCATTCCTCGAAAAGAACTTGCCTCCGTCGTAGTGCTCAACCGTGGGCAGGATCCTTTTGCTCCACCGAAGAATGCGATTCTGGCTCAAATCTGCGCCGTCATCCTCCTTCTTCATGGCAATTTTAAGGCCGGTATAAATCAGAAAGGCTCCGAACAGATAAATCAGCCAGTGGAAGTGCTGTATGAGGGTAATTCCCGTCATGATGAAGATCGCCCTTAAGGCTAGAGCCGCCAGGATGCCCCAAAAAAGGACTCTGTACTGGTGGACTGCAGGGACTTTAAAGTAAGAGAAGATGAGCAGAAATACAAACAGGTTATCAACAGACAGAGATCTCTCCACAATGTAGGCTGCTGCAAATTCCAGGGCAGTCTCCTGACCATACCAGAGGTACACAACGATGTTGAAAAGGACGGCAACCGCAAGCCAAATGACGCTCCAGATCATGGCCTCCCTGATCCCGATGACATGAGACTTTCGGTGAAATACGCCCAAATCGAGGGCGAGCAGAACAAAAACTGATGCGCAAAAGAATATCCACAGCAACGTGTCGTTATCTATCAAGAGATTATATCCTCCGTGAACCACCCACTGTATAACTTAAACACCTTCGTCGCGGATGTACAAATAGCTTTCTCTACTAATGCCGTTAAGAAATTTATAGGATATCGGCAAATGCAGCGAAACCTGCTGCAGAAAGAGCAAAAGATACCCCTATTATGATGAACGAAACTCCGGCTATCCGGGTTATGAGCTCTCGATCGATTCTCCCAGAGATGAATTTTCCCAGGAATATGGCCATAACCGAGAGCATGGTCAAGGCGGTCATGACGCCTATCAGCACCATCCAGGGGTTGTACTCCGCTGCGAAGAGGGCTGAAGCTATCTGGGTCTTGTCACCCCATTCTGAGAGAAATATCATCGTGAAGCCTGAGACGAATGGTTTCTTAAATGAGACCACCGCCTCTTCCTCCTCATTCCCCCGAAAAAGAATCAGAAGTCCAAAGCCGATAAAGACCGCTGCAGAAACGAGCTTCAGCATGTGGGCAGGCACTAAGCTTGTGATCCAGGAGCCAAGCAGGATGGCCACGCCGTCGACTATCAGGAAGGCAAGGAGGATGCCTAAGAGCAGCTTGAAGTATTCCTTCGTCCTGGAAGATAGGAGCAATATGGACAGCTGCGTCTTATCGCCCATCTCTGCAAGGCCTACGGCGACGAGAGGAATCAGAATATCATTTAGCATCTCTATTATGCTTGCACCTCTTCTAAAGGGGGTTACGCCTTTCGCAGATGATAGTATTAATAATTACCGTTAACAGCCAGGGCATTTGGAAGAGATCAAAGCTCAAATTAAATCGTCAGAAATTGGCCGGGAGCCAGGCTCGTTGCAAGCATTACCATGTTGATCTCACGATGCTCCGTCCAGGCGGCGGTTTCCCTGTTTTTGCCATCCATCCAGAACTGCTCAATCGTCTTTCTAATCGGCACGTATCCGGCAAGGGCCTGGATTGGTCGGTACAAACGCTCTTTGGAAAACGGCTCCGTGCTGCTCTCTATGCCTCTTAGCAGAATTTCAGCCCCCGAAAGCCCAATGGATAGTCCAAGCTCCCGGAAGGCCAGGCGGTACTCTGCCGGGTATGCCAGCAAATTGCCTCCGATGAAGGCCTCCATTCCGAGCAGGGTCGAATTAACGACGGATTCGAGCAGTGTTTCGTGCGAAAAGCCGCCCCTTGCAGTCAGCTGAATAATTCTGCAGGCATCGAAGAGAAGCCCGCCGATGCCGAGAGGATCGTCTGTTGCCAGGTTTGCACCCACAGTGCGATAGATGTCGGCCATGTCAGCAATCTCTCTTTGGAGGTCCGAGAGTGCAGATTCTCCAAAAACCCTTATCGCCGTCGACTGCAGCTCGCTGTAGGTGACGAGCCCGTCCAGGGGATCGTGCTGGCCCATCGAGGGGACGAGCGGCCGGGATAAATCTATGCTCATCTTCCAGTACATTCTCTTCCCAAACGTCCTATCACCATGCATTCTATCCTCATACGTCCTATCCCCATACGCCCGCTCCTCTCCTACGCCCCAAGACCCCCGAGAAGGCGAGCATGTGAAGCCTGAGTGGGCTGTCTGTGCCAGCTCTATCGCCCACCGAAGATAGGTCGAGTCTTTGGTGACGCAGGCCACGCGGCAGAGCGCATGCATCCACTTGGTCAGATAGTGATAGTACTGCCCGTCCTGGTCCCATTCCAGGCGATCATTATAAGGCTCGCCAATCTTGCGTTCATTAAGTCGCTTCCCTATCCTGAGGCCCCCGGCCGTCGGATGCCGCTCGCCCTCCGTCTCATCAAGGCCGCTGATCCAGCCGCTTCGCGGGTCGTCTTCGCGGTGTCGGCCGAGGGTGTGGTGCACCTGGTCCACGAGGAGCAGGGCGAGATCCAGGTAGGCTCCGTCATCGGTCCAACTGAAGAGTTCCAGGAAGTTGCAAACGGCAAATGCATCCGTCCACAGGTAGCGCCTGGGATGGACGCTCGCAGGTTCAAGTCCCGTCAGGCGGGCGAAGTCCAGCATGAGTTCCAGAACTGTCGCGGTGCTGTCGTTTTGGTTCATCATTAATTCCTTGGCAATATATTAGGGATTAAAATAGTAAAATAGTTTCCTTTTCGCCCAAGCTGCATAGAAGGCGCTCATGGATCAACGGGGAAGATATAGGCAAAGATCTCAGCCTTTCCAGTGCTTTTTAGCCCCCTTTAATATCTCGTCGGCGCCCAGACCCGAATCTGCCTGGTTTAGGCTCTCCTGATCTGGGAAGAAGGCATAATCGGGCGCGCGGTCCGTTCTCATCACCTTGCCCTGGACGCCGAAGAAATGCCCGAGAATTTTTAACACCGGCCGGATGAAGCTCTCTTCCAGCTGCGATTCGTTGTAGTTCTCAAGAACCCTGGCCTTTTTGTCATAAAGCTCTTTGATCCTGGCGAAAGCGTCGGCCAGGCCCGTTTCCGTCTTCCATTCAGGGTTTGACTGAAGCAGCTTCTCTAGATAGTGATTTGAGAAAAGGTTGCTGTTGTTAAAGGGCTTCTCCGGCATTTTGGCATTCACCCGATCCTAGGTGATTGATCAATCGCCATGTTCAAAAAGGTTTTGAGGAGATTATGCTAGTTGTTTAAATTTGATGGTTATTTAGGCGGCCGCCTCTTTTTCAATCCTTATGACGATCTCCTGCAAAGGATCGGCTTTGATCAGGCTTGATGCATCGATGATCTCTATTCCAACCATCGGCCCATTTTCTGCATAGTCGATTAAAACGCCTCTGTCAACCTCGATAGTATCGACTATTTTTTCCTCTGAAAATTTTAAATATAATATCGGTTTCATTGATGTTTGCTAATATTATAAATATATTTCCAACTCAAAGTCCCCAGAACGGCTCTTTCTTGCGCTTGATCTCCAGGAAACTTTCGAAAACTTCCCGTTCATCCTCGGCAAGCTTTGGCATCAGCTCCACCTCGACTATGCGTGAGTGCTTCTCGGGAATATTAACGTAAAGGATATCGCCCTCGTGGATCTGGCGGCCCACAGTCGGCCCGTCGATGGAGATCGCCACCTCCTGGCCCACAGTTGCCGATCCCACGTTCTCGTTGTGCGCCTGAATCCCCTTTATCGCGCCCACATTTGCGCCGTCCTCTCTCATGAGGTTCGTTTGGGTCCTGATCACACCGCCTATGACCTGAACTCCCACGATCGCGGGCTTAGACTGCCTGAAGACGCAGTCGGGCAGCAGTCGCACGGCTCCAGGCCGTATCACAGCCTCGAGGCGCTCCTGCTCCATCTTCATCTTCTGCGCCTCCACCCAGGCCTCGTAGTCCTCGATGATGGAGTAGATGATGTTGCTGCTGAACACCGGAACGTTCGTCTTCTGCACCTCGGAGATGGCATCAGGGAGAATCTCGACGTTGAATGCGAGAATTGCGGCGAAAAGGGGGTCCTTGATGGATGCGGCCCGGATCACGTCTCTCCTAGAAATGGGCCCCACGTCGGCCATGTGAATGGATATGCTCTTGGCCTTCAGCTCGCCGACAAGCGCTTCCAGGGAACCTATCGTGTCGGCCTTCAAAATTACGCCCTCCTGCTCTGTGTCGATCCTGACCGACTCCAGCTCCGATTTCATCTGCTGGGCGACGGCCTCGGCATCCTCGGTGCTGGTCACGACCCTTATGGTCGACCCCGCCAGAGCATTCTCAATCTTCGGAGCTGCAACCTTTACGCCGCTCGCAGCCACGACATGCTTGACAGGCAGGAACTTCTCCTCGCTTCTAATCTCGGCAAGCGGCTTGGGCTTTAAAAGGGCGCGGATCTTCGTCACGACCGGATCGCGGGCGGTTCCGACAATTACTGTATCCCCGGCCTTAAGCTCCCCGTTATGAAGGATTACGTCTAAGGTTGTCCCAAGGCCCCGCTCCTCCTTGACCTCGAGAATGGTTCCTACTCCCGGTCCCGAGGCCGTGATCTTCAGGTTATCCTTTAAAAACCTCTGGGCAAGGCCCACGAGAATCATGAGCAGATCTGGGACCCCCTCGCCTGTCAGCGCGCTTATGGGCACAATTCCGACGGTCTTTGTGAAGTCGCGAATTCGATCGTACCTGTCGGCATCGAATCCGTACTTATAAAGCTCCCCTACCAGCTCGTAGACCCTGGTGTCCAGCACCTCGGTTACCCTCTCGCCCTGTGCCTTCAGGCTCTTGGCAAAAGATGCGTTTTCGGTAGGCCTCCATCCGCTAATTCTGTCGATCTTATTTGCAGCGACCACAAAGGGCGTCTTGTAGCGCTTGAGGATGTTTAGGGACTCTATTGTCTGGGGCTGAAATCCCTCATTTGCATCCACAATGAGGACGGCCAAATCTGCCAGGGAGCCGCCTCTGCTTCTAAGCGATGTGAATGCATGGTGTCCAGGTGTATCGATGAACAGCAGCCCTGGAACCTGAATCTCCGCCCCGAAGTGAGCGCCGCAAAAATCCTGGATGACGTCAAGGGGAACCTCAGTTGCACCTATGTGCTGGGTTATGGCCCCGGCCTCGAAGTCGGCAACGGTCGTGCCTCTGATCTTATCCAATAGTGAGGTCTTCCCGTGATCCACATGCCCCATCACCACGACTATGGGGGTTCTCAAGTTGGACTGAGTGCCCTTCGACTTGCTGCCTTTTTTGGACTTCTGTTGCATACCTGCCGCCCTTTAGAGGTTCCACTAAAAAATATGTTTTTGTTTTTTTAGAATTTAAAGGCTACTGTGAAAAGGAGCGGAAGATCCGAATCTGACCCGAGTAAGACCAAGTCAGACACAAGTCAAATCCAAGTCGATCCCGATCAGTTCCATTCCACTCGTATAGCCTCACTCGTAGAGCCAGGCCTCGTCAATCCTCTTGTAGTCTAGCAGCTCTGACTCGCTGAAATGAAGGGCAATCTCCCTTGCTGCAGACGCCGGAGAATCCGACCCGTGGACTACATTTCGGCCCGTCTCAATGCCGAAGTCGCCGCGAATGGTTCCATGGGCGGCCTCGGCTGGGTTGGTCGCTCCGTTCATCTTCCTCATGGCGGAAATCGCGCCGCGGCCCTCCACGACCATGGAAACCGATGGGCCGGAGGTTATGAAATCCACCAGGAGCTGGAAGAACTTCTTGCCCTCGTGCTCGGCATAATGCGCCTTGGCCTTTTCTACAGGCATGACCGTCATCTTCATGGCCACGATCTTGAAGCCATTCTCCTCGATCCTCTGCACAATTTTGCCGATGAGCCCGCGCTGAACGCCGTCGGGCTTGACCATGACGAAGGTCCTTTCTACCGGAGCAGCCAGGCCTTATGCCCCCTTCCTGGCCCACTTGACGCGCCTGGTTACCCTTCCAAGTCCAACGTTGTTCTCGCACTTGGATGAGCAGAAGTAGTAAACCGTGCCGTCCTTTTTAGCATAGATCTTGCCCGTTCCGGGCTCAATCTTCCTGCTGCAGAAGGAACACTTTCTCTCTTCCATCCTAAAATCACCTGCTGGTAAGCTTCTTGGCCTCTCTGGCGGTCTCCAGCAGCATCAGGACGTCGCCCATTCGAATGGGACCCATGCAGTTCCTTGTGATGATGCGGCCCTTGTTGCTGCCTTCAAGGATGCGGCACTTGATCTGGGTCGCTTCCCCGTGCATGCCTGTGACGCCGATGACCTCTATTACCTCGGCCGGAACGCCGTTTTCGTCCTCCATCGGTCATCACCTACTTGAGCGCTGCAACCTTTGAAACGATATCATCCACAAGTTCCTTTCCCTTTCCAGGCTCAACGATTGCGGCAGCAGCGCTTTTCACGCCAAGGCCAGCAGCAGCGCCAATCTCGCTCTGCTTCTTGACATATATGTAGGGCGTCTTCTTCTCCTCGCATAGCGCCGGAATATGGGCTACTATTTCTGGCGGCTGAACATCCTCGCCTACAATCACCAGGCGGGCTACCCCGCGCTCGATGGCCTTTGTAGCCTCATTGGTCCCCTTCTTCACCCTGCCTGTATCACGAGCCAGCTCGAGAGCCTCTAAAGACTTCGCAGCGAGCTCAGTTGGAACATCAAATCTCACATATATCGGTCTAGCCATAACTAATTCTCCTTCAGGGCCACTATTGCCCATCATCATTCATCGGGAAAAGTGCCTTTCAGACTAAATCAGGCTGATGCTTCTTACGTAAAAAGGTTGCGCTACGGCTGCATAAAGGCAGCGAGCACAACCGGCAGATTATCCGCGGAAACGGTCCCCGACACCTTGGTGACGGACCCTTCAGAGGTAAGCGTCAGTCCATTCTGGTCGGCTATTTCCTGCGCCTTCTTCTGTATGGAGCCATCGGGCTTGAGGTACTCGGCGATAACGTCATAGCCGTCGCCTGCACTGCGGACACCGATGTAGAACTCCTGGTATCCGCCGGCCAAACCGGCGTCGTCAAGGCCCTCTCCAAGGGCTGCAAACTGCAGGTCCGCAGTCTCTCCCTGAGGCAGCGTGAACTTATCAGTGGGCAGACCGCCCGAGATCACACCTAGAACCTCCTGCAGTCCCTTTTGAGGCCCAAAGAGAGCAGGCCTGCCCATGACAGCAGAATAATCGGAACTGCTGGGTATCATCATGAACCCCTCATATGGTATCACGAGCCCGTCATAGGCCACACGGAAAGGTGTGACCCAGTGGAACTCCGCCCAGGTATCGTTGAAGTAGGCTGTGGCAAGCCTCTGAATATCGGTCGGATAGATATTGCTGCCGTAGCTTAGTCCCAGCGACGGCGGAAGTGATACGCGAGCTGCATCGGTGAGGTTCTGGGGCGCGCTCATATTCAGCCAGTACGCCATGACCGTGGTCTCAGGGGCCATCGTCAGCGTGTCCTCCAGGCTGTTGAAGTCCCAGTCCACCAGCCTTCCCTGTACCCCAAAGGTGTCCAGAGAGTTCGAGCCCACAGCCGTAGGCCTCTGGCTCGTATCGCCTCCAAGCATCATCATTCCCGCAAATGCGGAAAAGACCATGATAGCACCAACAAAGATAGCGAATGCCTTCTGATTCATCTAAGCTCCCCAGGGACTATTATTATTTAGCTTTTTTCAGGCTGAAGAGGGCGGCGGAAGATGATAAAAGAGGCTCATCCTGAACATAAGATCTGCCGAGTTTCAGCGCCAGCTCGGCCTTCTCAAGCTCCCTGCCCAGATACCCGGCGTGGTCCAGCCTCGACACAAGGCCGAGGTCTATCAGCATGTTCAATACGTCGCGAGCATTTTCGCCTGCAACAGTTGTTCGCCTGTGCCTGGCAATGATCCTCCCCTCTGCGATTCGTATCATGAAAGACCCTGCCGGATCCATCTCGAA
This sequence comes from uncultured Methanotrichaceae archaeon, assembly GCA_964534145.1. Classification (GTDB taxonomy): domain Archaea; phylum Halobacteriota; class Methanosarcinia; order Methanotrichales; family Methanotrichaceae; genus CAWJYS01. The sequence goes on from CAZHNU010000003.1 coordinate 104,746, forward strand.
CTTATGCTCCACAGCTGCCTCCTCAAATGTCTCGGGAAGCGTCCCTTCCGGCCTGCGCCTCTTCTCCTTTAAAACCAGCAGATCGATTCCCAGATCTTTAGGAGGCGTTTTTCTCTCCTTCGCCAGCACCATCATCTCTGACGCAGTCCGCAGCTCGCGCACGCTGCCCCTGGCCTTTGCGCTGTATTCCGGAGTAAAGAGAATGCTCGCCCCAACCTCTGCACCAATTGCCGCAAGCACGGCATTTGCGCCGTTACTATCGGCATCCAACAGCTCTGCTACGTTTCCGATGCCAAAGAACAGAGGGATATCGGGATGCTTCTCCATGCACCTCGCGTATCTCTCGATCGACCGCGCCAGCCCCTGCAGCGGAGGATCGAGCACAGGGTCTGCAATGACGTTTATCCCCAGCTCCATCGCATTGCCCAGGTTATCCTCCAGGCTTCCGGGCCCCGGAATTACGACGGCAGGCACACCAGCCTTCGCCAAAGCCTCGCCGACGATCGGCAGGTTATCCCCGTTCAGGCTCAGGACGAGGTCTGCACCGGCCTGCAGTCCCGCGAGGATCAGATCAGGCCTCACGGTGTCAACGCTCACCGGCAGACATGTTCTTTCCTTTGCATTTTTTACGGCCTTTGCGACATCCGGGGCATCGGCGTTCAAGGGCAGCCCGAGATCGATCATGTCCGCGCCGGAGCACTCGTAGTATCGTATTTTCGCAGCAAGGTCTTCTGCAGCTAGATGTGTTGCATCCACAATCTCGGCTAAAACCTTCATCCTCGAACTCCCGCCGACCTTAATTCCCTTGACCGCATAAGCGAAATGCGCATCATCCTCCAGTCTCTCAAGCGCCAATTGAGACTGCTTTTTCATCCTCTCCTCCAGGAGAACGCAGGCAGGAATTGAGCAGGAAAGCTCCACCTCGCTCAGGTGGCGCAGCACCAATCCGATGTCCGCTGCGTGCTTGGGCCCGAGCCTTATCTTTGCATTCAGCGCCTTTTCGGCATCTCTGAAATCTGCTGTAATGGCTCCGGGAATCAAGATTAGGTCGTAGCCAGAGGGCGCTTCATCGATGAGCATACGAGGCGTAATGAAGGCTGCGATGTCAACATCCAGCACCAGGACATCGGCCCCGAAAGCGGAGGCCCGAACCATGTCCTCCGCAAACCTTCCTGTAACGGCGAGAACCTTCATGCGTCATAGAATATGAGTTCGGGCTAAAAAGCTCTACCCGAATTGTGCCAAACAGCCGATTTTGTTAAGACGTTTGTTCAGAAATTTATTACGACGCGCTTTGGATATAACTCATTTACACAATATGCTCTATGGATCAGTATTGTTTTTCTTTATTCTTGATGGGAATTGATATGATTTCTTCATATCGTCAGAAAGATAGATAAGGAAGAAAGGTATTAAATAATAATTAGTACTTAAGTTCAGTGAATAGGAGGGACTTCGTGGGAGGGTACAACGGACCTGCAGAAAATGCAAAGCAGCATCACACAGAGCAACCGCCGCAAATCACCGATACGAATAGAGATGCCATTTCGGTCAAACCTGTAGATCCGACAAAATCACTCGGTGCGCACATATTGACTGCCTTGACTGCATTATCCATCTCCATTCTCAGCCAGGACAGGACGCTGCGCTATACCTGGGCCAGCGGCCCTCTCGCAGGTTACCCTGTGGACTTTATTCTCAACAGAACGGATATGGAGCTGTTCCCGCATAGCGATGCATTGAGGCTGATAGAGCTTAAGCAGCAGTGCATTGAAAGCGGGATTGAGGTTCACAAAGAGGCAGGGATCTTCGCGAATGGCAGTAACTACATTTTTGAGGCCTTCATCGAGCCCGTAAGAGACGAAAATGGCTCTATCGAGGGAGTAACATGCGCCTTCAGGGATGTTACAGAGCAGAGAACGGCCGAAAGAGAGCTGAAAAACGCTAGGGCTGCTGCGGACGCTGCATTGAGTGCGAAGTCGCAGCTTTTAACCATCATGAGCCATGAAATCCGCACTCCTCTAAATGCAATAGTCGGCATGGCAGAACTTATGCACATGGAATGCCAGACATCCGACCAGAAGGACTGCGCTGAAATAATCCGCAGCAGCGGAGAGGCTTTGATTGCATCCATCAATGCCTTTTTAGAGCTATGCAAAACAGGGAAGAACCCTGCATCCCTCATGAGACAGTCCTTCGATCCTGAAATTTTCATTAGCGGCACAGGCTTTCAAGCAAAGCCGAACGGCTCTCAATTAAGGCAGGAATTGGAAATTCCTCAGAGCCTCGAAAGGGACCTGAGAATACTGATTGCCGAGGATAACTCCATAAATCAGAAGGTCATTCTTCGCATGCTCGGCAAGCTCGGATTTAAGGCAGATGTCGTCGATAACGGACTGGAGGTTCTGCGGGCTCTTTTAAGCCAGCCGTATGACCTTGTGCTAATGGATATCCAGATGCCAAATATGGATGGGATTGAGGCTACTCGAAGAATACGCAAGCTCTGGAAAACGGGTGGCCCTAGGATTGTTGCCATAACCGCCTATGCCCTCGAGGGGGACAGAGAGCGGTGCATAGATTCGGGAATGGACGGCTATATCGCCAAGCCTGTGAGGATAAGCGATCTTGCAGGGGTTTTAGAGAGCCTGTTTCAAAGCAAACAGAAGACCTCATCCCCGCAGCGCAGCTGCTAAAAATGGGGTGACGGAGAAGTCTGGAGGAAAGGGGCGTTCCTAACATCCCGCGATCTTATCTGGCATCGCAGTACCTCACCTCATCCACATCCAGCATCATGGGAATCCCCTTCTCCGAAGAGGCCACCCTTCTTACCCTACCGATGGCCATGAGCTGGAGCTGGGCCCTGGCGGCCTGCGCCTCTCGCTCCTCGTAGTAGTCCTCGCTGGATTGAATGACCCTGTGAGTGATTGTTTGAAGGCCTCGCACGTCGGCAATTAGGCCATTAGTGCCCGGCACTACATCAAGGGCGCTTGATTCAGTGAGAAAGATCCTTTCACCTGCCTGGATATTTGAAAGCGCAAAGAAGTTGTTGGGGCTTCTGATTTCAATCGTCCGAACTCTAGCGGCCAGTAGCTCTCTCATCACATGTCTGGCTATTCCCGTCAGTGCTACGTAGATCATTTTGAATCACCCGTACATGGGGAACTCTTTCGTGAGCTGCTGCTGTTGTTCTTCTGGCGAGGCGGCCTTCAGCTGCTGTGCCAGCTGCGCCATCTGAACCTCAATTTGCTCAGCCTGCTCCGACAGCTTCTCCGTGCTGATCCCGAGACCATATATCTTATTTAGCATCTCAATGGTTGAAATCGCCGCTCTGGGATCCGGCTCTGCGCTGACCGTTTCCCCTAAAAGACATATGGCAGGCATATTTCTGATTCTGCATTCGTTCATTATGCTTCCTGTGATGCCGGTGATCGTCCCCAGCTCGAAGACCTCGGCATTTCCCTTGATCCTATCAAGCATCTCCTTCTTGCTGACCGCTCCAAAAACCCTGTGCTGATCGCTCATAACGGTTATTCCTGCCAGACAGACCATTTCCTTGGCGTTTATAGACTCAGCCCATGAGACGATCTCCCTGCCGATATCGTAAGATGCCAGAGGGTGAATGGGTATGTCTGCAGTAAGGACGATAATGCCTTTGCCCGTATCCTCGTAGATCCTGACGGGCATATTCACGACACCCCCCAAGAGTACGGCCAGAGGCGGGAAGAACTTGGAGTTCATGGCTCCGAGGTAAGTCATATCAAGCTCGTGGACTATGTACTGGCTGGAGATGTTACCCACAAGTCCAATTCCAGGAAAACCCTCTATCAATATCGGGTCTTTGACCGAGGGCTCTTTCTCAAGGATGACCTGAACAATATCCTTATCCATGAAGATTTATTTGAGCTTTATCTGAGATAAGTGCATCGCTCTGATAATATATCTTTGACATGTAGCGGCCGATTCTATGCAAAACGTTTATTAATACTAGGAAATGGAACGCTCATCGAACAGCGAGCAAAAACCGGTTTGGGGTAGAAATGGCAGGACAATTAAAAGATATTATCACACAGGCCCGTCGGGAAGGCAGGAGCTACCTGATGGAGCATGAAAGCAAGTCAATTCTTGAGAGCCTTGGCATTACGACCACGGGCTCAAGGGCTGCGAGGTCGGAGGAGGAGGCTGTGGAGATATTCCGCTCCATCGGGTCTCCGGCAGCCATGAAGGTTCTCTCCACGGAGGTTGTTCATAAATCAGACCAGGGCGGCGTCAAGCTCAACCTCAAAGACGCCGAGGAGGTAAGGAAGGCCTACAGGGAAATGGCCGACACATTCCGCAGCCAAAAGATGATCGGCGTATCGGTGCAGAGCATGGCCAGGCCTGGGGTGGAGGCAATTATCGGCGTGGCACAGGATGCAACGTTTGGTCCCGTGCTTATGTTCGGCCTTGGAGGCGTATTCGTTGAGGTGCTAAAAGATGTTGCCTTCAGGTCAATCCCCATATCCGAGTCGGATGCAGAGGATATGATCCAGGAGATCAAGGGCTATGCGCTTCTCAAAGGCTACAGGGGAAGCAGTGCAGACATCCAGGCATTAAAGCGCCTGCTGCTCCAGATCTCTGAAGTAGCCGCAAACAATCCGGAAATTGAAGAGATGGACCTAAATCCCGTTTTCCTGTATCAGGAGGGCTATACGGTTGTCGATGCCAGGATAATCCTTGGGAATGCATCAAAGGAGAGGCCCGCGAGCAGGCCCGCGGCAAAGACCGACCTTCACGACCTCTTCTATCCAAAAAGCGTGGCAGTTATTGGAGCATCGGGGGTTCCGGGAAAGCTGGGCTGGAACGTATTCACAAACCTTGTAAGCCATAAGTTTCAGGGCAGGCTTTACCCCATAAACCCAAGGGCTGATGAGATCCACGGAATTAAGGCCTATCCGAGGATCAGCGCCGTGCCCGAGCCCGTGGATGTAGCCATCATCCTCGTATCTGCAGGCATGACTCCCGAGGTAGTTGAGGAGTGCTGTGAATGCGGAGTTCGCTACATAGTTGTGGAGTCGGCGGGCTTCGCAGAGCTGGGGGAGGCCGGCAAGCAGATCGAGGAGCAGATGAAGAAGATCGCCGACAGATACGGCGTCCGGCTTCTCGGACCCAACTGCTCGGGCATCATCAATACTCACTGCAGCATGGTTCAGTCCATAGGAATAGTCGATGCCCTGTGCAAGGGCAACATAGGCCTGATATCACAGGCGGGCGTCTGCGCCGCAGGAATGCTCTGGGGCCTGCGCCACATCATGGACTTCGGTATCATCGCCACCATCGGCAATAAGCTGGACATAAACGAAACGGATATCCTTGAGGCTGTTAGCAAAGATGAGAACGTCAACGTAATCTGCATGTACCTGGAGTCCGTCAAGGCCGGGAGGCGGTTCCTGGACGTTGCCAAGCGCATCACCAGGGAAAAGCCCATCGTCGTTCTCAAGTCGGGCCGGACAGAGGCCGGGAAGAAGGCAGTGGCGTCTCATACCGCGTCGCTGGCCGGGAACGACCAGATATTCAGCGCAGTCTTCCGCCAGGGAGGAATCCTTCGGGCCAGGGATTACGAGCACATGTTCAACCTCGCCCGTACAATATCCAAGCAGCCGTTCCCCGACAGAGACGGCGTGTTCATCATAACCTACGCAGGCTCCCTTGGAGTGATCGCCGCCGATGCGATAACAGATAACGGGATGAGACTATCTGAGCTTGAGCCTCATTTAAAGGAACGCCTCAAAAGCCTGCTGCCTGACTACGTCTGCGGCATGAACCCCGTGGACTACACCTTCAGCCAGGATGCCGAAACTGTGAGAAAGACAATAGAGATCGGCGTGGAAAGCGAGGATGTAGGAAGCTTCATCGTGGTCCTGCAGGCGGAAATACTCGGAAGCTATGTGGATACCTTAAAGAACATAGATTACAGGGGCAAGCCGATAATTGCCTGCGTTGCAGGAAAGGAGTTTGCGCTGGACGATGTTATAAAAATGGAGAAGGCAGGGATACCCGTGCTATCAACGCCTGAACAGGTGGCCGATGCGCTGGCGGTGATGTACAGGCATGCCAAGAGGATTCGGAGGTAAATAAGACTCCGAAATCCTCATTTCAAATCCTGTTTTCAAATTCTATTTTAATCCTATTTTCCTCAAACGCCATCAAACAGTCCTCCAGTATCCCTGGCCGAGCACTCTAAAGGACGAGTTGGCCCTGGCATAGCTCATGGTCGTCGTCCAATTTTTCTGGAAAGCGGGCCATGCCATGACAGGGCGGCTTTCAAAAGGATAACTGTAGTAATCATATGGATAGAGGGGATATACGGCCCAAGGTCCTGAGTCTGCAAAGCGGTACGTCTCGCCTTTGGATAGGAAGAGGTCTCCGAAGTAAGGCAAAAAAGGAGCCTCAAATGTCCTTCTCTGTGAAGCTATTGCCTCAGGGCTGCTCTCATACGGATTGTAGCCCGAGGAAAAGAAATCCTCTCCGAAATACGGGTAATACTGCTCCCTGTAGCTGCCGTCATAATATTGTCCTGAATCCATCCAGCCCTGCGCATAAGCATTCCAATCCTGGCCGCTTACAGCTCCTGCCGTAAGCATAAGCATGAATAATAGTAAACAATTTTTCATCATCTTAGGAGCCCTCCTTAAGGAACTATACACCGTTATCGCAAATCTTATGAATATGATTATTTATGCTGCTGCAGCTCATATGAAGCAGAACCCTGCCCAGTTATCGACAATTCCTTTGGCCACCCCAGCCCGGCCATTTTGCCGATGTGAAGAACAGTGCGAATTTCCGACGCTTGCCCATATGACTGAAGCCCTCAGCACCAATGCATGAACTAGAATTTAAATCTATCCCTGAAAATAGAAAGCTCTTAATTGAGAATTAACCAAAAAATATAATTTGATTTCAAAGCTAGAATTATACCCTTTAAATTACACCCGGAACGCTGATGCTCTGCCAGTTGCCTTCACTGCCGACGCGCAGAGACGATTTGGACTGAGCATACTTTAAATTATTCTCCAGGTGGCCGCCAAACGTCAGCTGAACAGGGGAAGTCGGCCTCGTTCCTGTGCTGCTGATCTCAATTGCATTGTTGGCGCTCTTAACCTGTACAGGAAGAGGATTCCTATAGAAGCTCTCGCCCAGAAGTGGGAAGAACGGCGCATTTATTATCTCGAAGGGCGAGAGGTTGCTGGGCGTGAAGGAGGATGCAGGAAGCTGAGGGCCCAGCATGAAGAAGTCGGCGTTGTACAGCCACATGGTGCCGCTGGTCGTTCCAGCCAGCAGGAAGAGCATAGCGAGCATAGTAGAGAATTTCATCATGGTTCTTCCTCCTGACATCTGCGGGATTTAAAGTTATCTATGCTAAGGACTGGAGATTTTCATTACGCAGCCGTCTTCTGTGCTTTCGGCCTCCATCTTCAGGCCAAGCTCAGAGAATACCCGCTTCCAGTGGCTTTCAATGCAGGTTTTGCAGTGCTCCTTGGCAATTAGATTTACACCCACTCTGGAAAAGGACTTGGCGCCCTCCAAAAGTCCGCAGCGCATACGCCTCACCTCCACAAAGCCGTCGCCGCTTAAGACATCGACCTGGCTTCCGAAAAGATTGCGATCATTGGTTGCGATTGCCAGGGCAACATCCTCAGGCTTCTCCAGGCCGATTCTCTTGAATGTAGCTGCTACCTGTCTGGCCCCAAGGTCCTGGAACTCGCGCAGACCTTTTTTGCCAAGCTTCCGGGCAACATAGCCGCTGCTGCCATAAAAGCTTCCCATCCACATGGCTACAACGCGCTGCTGTATCTGCTCCAGAGGTAAATCAGGGACGTCTGTCATGATAAAGGAGCGTTATTCTGAAAGAATATAACCCTTCTGCGCGTCGATGCCGGAAGCCAATAAACGGATATTATTAATAATAAAATTTAATTAATTCTAATCTACTATCTTATAAAATTTGTTCTATTGCATGGCTAATAAGATGTTGTTGGCATAATGCTAACCCTGCACTGCATCATAATAGATTAAAATTTTTAATAAAAAATAAATTTTGTTGAATATATTTTAATTAGCATCCTAGATGGTGATAAATATAAATTTATGGATTGCCCTTTCGGCCAAGTCTCATTCATAATTAGTCGAGTTTGCCTTTGAGGCGAATGGCATTTATCAGAAAGAAAGGTTTTAAATAGTAAGTCATAAATATATAAACAATAAATTAAGGTGAATTATATGGCAGATTTGATCTACTTAGCTGTGGTTTTCTTCGTATTGGCCATAATTGCCTGGATTTTGGGAGCACGGGGTGTGGCAGGTATATCGATGGAAGTAGCCAAGTGGCTGGTGATAGCCTTTATTGTGCTGGCGATATTAGCTTTGCTATTATGATCCATGTGAGGCCTAATTAACATTTCTTCATCCTTGGCTTTTTGGTTTCCCATTTTATAGGCATGAAATAGACTATCGTCAAATCCGAGATTATAATGAAATATGACCTCCATATCCATACCGCGCACTCACCGGACGGGTCCCTCAGCCCCGAAAGCGTAGTTAGAATTGCCAAATCAAGGGGACTTCAGGGGATTGCGATAACCGACCATAATACCATAAAGGGAGGCATAGATGCCAGGAGATATGAGACGGAGGGCTTCGAGGTAATCGTGGGCTCTGAGATAAGGACGGATAGAGGAGACATAATAGGCCTGTTCCTGACGGATGACGTCCGCTCCAGAGATTTAGAGGGAGCATTTTTTGAGATCAGAGAACAGGGCGGCCTGGTGGTGATACCTCATCCGTTCGACCGGTTTAGAGGCTCGGCCATAAATCCAACGGTTGAGGAGGTAAGGATGGCCGATGCGCTTGAGGTCTTTAACTCCAGATGCATTTTGGACAGGTGCAACAAGAAGGCCATGAAGATGGCCATTAGGGCTAAAACAGGAATCACAGCAGGCAGCGATGCCCACTCTGCAGGGGAAATCGGGGCGGCCGGAATCCTTTTCGACTCCATAGACGTAAGGACAGCGATACTCAAGGGGCAATCGGAGGTATTCGGCCGGAAGGCATCGATCCTCAATCTTCTCCGATGAGCTCAATGGCCAATGTGTTGAGTTCATATACCTCAAGGCCATACTATCGCCTTAAGGCCATACTATCAGGCACTCATATGTCAGCATCTTCGCCTCAAAGATAAATTAAAAAATCAATAGATAATGCCTGAATAGGCGAGGATTGGTCCAGCATAGAGGATGGATGGGGATCGTGAGGAGCATGAACAAACCATTTCGAATTATGCTTTGTTTGGCAATTGTCTTGGTGCTATTTCCCTATGCAAGCGGGCAGGATTTCTCCAATGTCATTCCAGGATTGAAAACCCTTTCGGCACCTGATTGGGTGAAAGAGGGAACCAGGATTAGCTACTATTCTGCAACGGCCGAAGTGCCTGTAGGCTATGAGGAATTCGTGCTCGACGAAGAGGGCGATTGGGTAGGCGTTTCGTCAGGCAATCATTACCGGAGAGAGGAGATACTCGGCGGAGCAGGGCACGGAATTACGCAGGTAGATGTGCTTTCTGTAGAACAGGGAGTAACGGCCATGAAGATCAACTCCTGGCTGTACTCAAGCTTCACTGGTCCCCTTGTTCCCATCAAGCAGGGAGCGTACATCGGACCGGCTTCGGGCGGCGACTGGTATATTAATCCTAGAGCCCTTGCCAATCTTCAGGAGCGCCGGGACAGCGATGTGACTATCCTTAGGATGCCCTATACTGTAAGCGGCATTACCTACAATGCCATCAGGATCCAGCAGGTGAGCGATACGTCCTCAGCTGCTCATATCTACGACCTGGAGGACGGCAAACTGCTGGCCACATTCACCTCATCGAGGTCTCCTGACGGGAAAGGCACTTTTTTCGCTCATGCATCGCTTCTTGGTGTCAGGCAAATGGATTTACCATGGCTGGGACAGTACCTGCCCGAGTGGGTAAAGGAAAGGACTTCCTTGCGATTCGAGGGGACCAAGACGTATGAGGCAAAGCTTGCCGGCTATTCATTCCCTGCAGCCGTCTCTTTGTCCATGACCATTACCGATGCAGGCCGGAGGTACTATGCGTATAAGCAGGACGGTTCAATGTCCGCCTCCGGTTTCCCCGCCCAGTTCGGACAGGACTCTCAGGCGGGTGGAATAGGACAGCCTGGGGGATTGGCGCTGCCGCCGGAAGCCTTGAAAACGCTTCGGATAGGCCAGATGATAGACAGGGACGAGGATACCGGCATCACTGTCGCAGTTAAGGATATCAGACAGTATGCGGACGGCAGGAACCTGGTGGTCCTTTCGATGGCAAACGATGGATACTCTGCAGAGATGACATATGACAGCGATTCAGGAATGATGATAGGCTTTGATGAGTCTAAGCTTGGCTCCGACTATAACGAGTTCATGAATTTGGAGATCGCTTGAACGAATCGCATATATCGACTGAAGGCCAATACTAGTGCAGGTGTTCAGCTATGAAGGAATCTATAGGTGCCAAAACCATAATTTACCCTACACCGGTCCTGGTGATCGGAACCTACGATAAAGACGGACGGCCGAATGCAATGACTGCCGCATGGGCAGGAATTTGCTGCTCGGCCCCTCCATGTGTGGGCGTATCTCTTCGGAAGGCAACGTACTCATACGGAAATATCATGGAGCGAAAGGCTTTCACTGTCAACCTCCCGTCGGAGAGCTACGCCAGGGAGGCCGACTACTTCGGGATAGCGTCCGGCAGAGATGAAGACAAGCTCTCCAGGTCGGGTCTCACGCCTGTTAGAAGCGACATTGTGGATGCGCCCTTCATAAAGGAGTTCCCGCTGGTCCTGGAATGCAGGCTTTTGCAGACCGTTGAGATAGGACTTCACACACAGTTCATAGGCGAGATAATGGACGTAAAGGCTGAAGAGGGCATTCTCGGCGATGACGATTTGCCGGATATCGAGAAGGTGAAGCCGATGTCCTTTGTGCCTGAAAGCCGCAAATACTACGGGATAGGGAGGCTCATTGGGAAGGCGTTTTCCATAGGAAGAGAGTGATAAATCCAGATAAGAGATAAGAGCGCCAAATGAGCAATACTGATCCATCCGTTTCCGTTTATCGCGGCCTGAAGCGCGCAGGCATCGACTTTGTTGCAAGCGTGCCATGCGTGAACCTCCAGCATCTCCTGCGCCTGGTCGGCGACGATCCGCAAATCATCCACGTTCCTGCCACGAGAGAAGAGGAAAGCGTAGGATTGTGCGCCGGTGCGTGGATGGGCGGCCGGAGGCCGGCTCTCCTCATGCAAAACTCGGGCCTTGGAAACAGCATCAATGCTCTGGCATCGCTGGACTTCCTTTATAAAATTCCGCTGATAATGATAATAAGCCATAGGGGATGCGAGGGCGAACCCATCATCGGCCAGGTTCCCATGGGCAGGCTCACTCCCGGGCTCCTTGATGCCATGGAAATTCAGAGGTTTTCGCCTCGTCCGGCTGATGCTGAAGAAGCTGTTGTCCAGGCATGTAACGTAGCCTTCGAACAAAGGAGACCGGCAGCTGTTCTGCTGGACCTTCTCTTCTGGAGGGGAGCTTGAGCCGAAGGAAAGCCTGAACCAGAGGGCAGCATGAACAGGATGGCAGTATGAGCTGGCGGGAGTTGTGGGAGGCATGAAGCGAATTGAGGCCATTGCAGCCGTTGCCGAGAATGCAGGCGATGCCTTAATAGTGTGCAACATCGGCTTTCCCAGCCGCGAGCTGTACTTCGTCAGGGATAGGCCCGAGAACTTCTATATGCTCGGCTCCATGGGCCTTGCCTCCTCCATTGGCCTTGGGCTTTCGCTGGCCCGGCCCGACCGGCGCGTCATCGTGTTGGAAGGCGACGGATCGGTTCTCATGAACCTGGGGACGCTGGCAACAATTGCCAACCATGCACCGAAAAACTATCAGCTGGTTATTCTGGACAACTGCTGCTACGGCTCCACAGGATCGCAGCCCACCTGCACGCACCTTCGCACTGATTTGGTGAATATGGCGAGGGCGGCGGGGGCAGATTCTGTCACTTCGGCAACAAATATCGATGATCTGTGCACGGCGCTTCGCGTATCTTCAGTGGTCGTGGCAAAGGTAGAGCCGGGCAACGCCGAGGTCCCGATAATAGACCTCCTCCCGGAGCAAATACTGGCCAGGTTTATGGCAGCAATTGATAAATAAGCAATAGATGACTATACCAGGCCTGCAGATGCCTACATGAGGAGTGGACTTTAGGATGTGTGGGATACCGGATGGCCATTGCTGCATTCTGCTCGTATCTTCATTTCTCATAATGGCATCTGGCCTGTGCGTTGCCTTAGAAGGCCCATTGGACGGTTCCGGTGTCGATAGCGGCTTTCGGCCTGAGGAGAACGGATTTCCCTTTGCGAACTATGGAAACGAACTGGGTGCTGTAGACCTCACTCCAGAAGAAATCCAGCTGATGTTCGGAGACCGGGTTTGCTCAGGAGACGATGAATGTACCCTTGTCCCGGCCGCCAGGAGATGGATGGAGGAGGCAAATGAGGCAATGGATGGAGGCCACTGCGAGGGAATGGCGGTGCTTAGCCTCCTCATATACTACGGCTATATGGACCCGAAGGATTTCGGCGGAAGCATTGCATACGAGCTGGATATCAGCGACGAGACGCTTCAAAGGGAGATCGCCTATTGGTGGGCGACTCAAGTAACCTCGCCAGCCAGCAACTACCGGATATGCGGGCCAAACGAGGTCCTTCGAGTGCTGGCTGAGACATTCAAAGATGGGATAAATGCCTCAGAGACATGGACAATGGGCATTTACAAGGACGACGGCAGCGAAGGGCATGCGATCACGCCCTTCGCTGTGGTGGATGAAGGAGAGGGGATCTACAGCATACTTGTCTACGATAACAACTATCCCGAAGAAACAAGAGCTGTTGAGATAAACAGCAACAACGATACCTTTGCCTACGTGGCGTCCTTGAATCCCCTTGTGGAATCGGACCTGTACACTGGGAAAAACATTGAGATCACCGGCACCACTGGCAGGCTGGAGCAGCAGGACTGCTCATTCTGTCAGAGGGAGGATGATTTAGATGGGCGTGCGGAGGATGCCGCAAAGCCGGTCAAGGGCGCTTACGTCCAGGTCTGGCATGACGGCCATGCTGATATGCAAATCGTGGACGATTGGAGGCGGAGGCTCGGGCGGCTCAATAACGGGACGTTCATCAACGAGATTCCCGGTGCAAAGGTGCACCGCTTCCTGACAGATGGCGGCAACAAATCCGAGTATCTCTATTTGCTTCCCTCCAAAATAAACTATTCCGCATCCTTTGTGGGGGATGGACTGGAAAAGGAGGAGATGCAGGAAGTCACTACAATTGGGCCTGGCTACTATACAGAGGTAGACGGATTTGCCGTTTCTAAAGCATTGAGGGGATCGGTGCGATTCCAGTCGTTCACGAGTCAAAGTAATGTCAGCTGTCAGTATGACGGCCGGACATCGCCATCGCCCGTGTTTCGGGCAGGCGTACAGACAAAAGGCGGCATTGCCTATGAATTTCAGGTAACGGAGAACAACACAGCGAAGGCAAATGGAAGCGACGATTCAGGAACGCTTGCCAGCTTGAGCGTCGACCAGAGCGAAGGACGTTTGAAGTTCAAATCTGTGGATAGCATCGACGACGGCCACTATGACCTAATGGTTGCCAAGCTAAGCGAAAAGGGGCCCGAGATCTTTTTGCACGGCGGCATCTCTCTGGATGATGGAGAGGCCATGATTGCAGAATATTCAGATTGGGACGGCGAAGGCTATGCCATGTCAATCGGCATTGATGGGAATGATGATGGAGCCGTTGACGAATCCTTGGAACTGGGGGACGAAGGCGGCTCTTATGAGGACCTCATCGAGGAATGCGATCAGGAGGTTGATGCAGGCGACGAGGTAGACGGGGATCAGGGAACCGATGAGGAGACCCAGGATGCAGATTCCAGCGCTGATGCAAGCAACAATGCCGATTCCGGACTAAACGCCGGATCGGCCCCTGATGAGGGCTCTTCCGACACAGGCGGCGACTATGGCGGAGACGAATAGACGACGGCTTTATTTCATTGCAGGGCTTGCCTTGACAAGGCTAAGGACAGATGCGTTCCACCGCCGGGGCTATTCTGAATGAGCCGTCGATTATCCTGTCCCTGAGATCTTCGGCAAGCCTTATTGCCCTTAGCCTGTCGGACTGCCTGAGCACTACAGGTATTTCCATATCGTCCAGGCGAATTGATCCCAGGTCACATTGGAATGCCCCAGACGGACAGACCGAAGCGCATAGGCCGCAGTGGAAGCAACGCGCTTCGTCCCTCACGGCCCCGGCTCCATCAAAGCTCACCGCCCCCATCGGGCAGGTCATCTCCACCCGGCACTGAGCGCATCCCCGGCATATGTGAGGATCGAACTCGACATAAAGGTCTGCGCCATTCCAGACCTGACCGTAGTCGGCCTGGCCGAGACAGGAGCGCGTATTCACATCCATAACAGGCAGGGGTATTTCAGGGTCAAGCCGGGCGATCTCCTTCAAGATCGTATCGGTAGTTACCGGAATTGGCACGGCCCACGAGCATATGCATTCAGGGCCTGCAGACGTGATGAACCCGCCCATGTACTCTGGATTCATTAGATGCATGTCGGCAAAGCCCGCGAGGTTGGGCCTCTCTATGCAGCTGCGAGTGCCTTTGCCTATCACGAAACCTTCTGCCCCGTTCATGAGGATGCGCGTGCCTGTGCCGATGGCTTCAAGCAGCGGATCGTTCTTGACGGGATTTATCTGGCCGCAGCCCGAGAACGTGGCACCCCTGCAGCCAGGCTCAAATCCGCGGGCGTGAAAGATGGTTGAGACCGGCTTTTCCGACGGGTTCACAAAGGCGGAATAATTCTTAAAGGCGTGGCGGGAACCGAAAAGGCGGGCATGAGGCATCTCGCTCAGGTCTAGCTCTGCCTTGATGGACCTGCCTTCGTCGGTCTCGATCTCGACTATTACATCTTTCCCCTCCACAAGGTCGCGGAAGAGGTGGCCGCCGCCGTAACTTCCTTCACTATGCCCTTCATTGCTACCGCCATTGCTGCCTCCATTGGTCACTCCACTGCTGTCCTTTTCCCGGCTGTGAGCGGTCCCATAGACGATAACGTCCAGAACTCCCAGCCTCTCGTTGGGACATGGACCGGGGAAGGCCGGGACCCCGTTCATCCAGACCCTCGCGGCACGAGAAAAAGATCCCGGGCCGGCTACGGGAAAGGAGAAGACTGCATAGGTCCCGCTCATCACCGCCCGCGTGGCCGCAGTCACCACGTCCACCTCCCTGAGTTCCGCCTCCTCCCCTGATCTCACGAGATCGCATGCCTCCTGTGAGGTCAAGACTATTGCTTCGCCCTTTTCTATTCTCTTCAGTATTTCCCCAATCGCTCCAACCATAGCGGCCCCAGTTATGCGATAATCTGCCAGGATCATCAATTTATCCTTTCCCAACAGGTCATGCTACTTTTGTAGAATGAAATTGAAAATTCGTCCTATACAGGAACATTTCTTTTGCCGACTGGAAACCTCTTTATATGCCGCAACATCGTTCAAGGACAAATCCATCAGGTGATCGCGATTGAAGAAGCTGATTTTTCTTGCCTTAATGGCGGCGGTTGTGCTGCTCTGCCTGGGCTGCATCTCTCCTGAGAAAAAGCCCGAGAACGTCACTACGCTACGAATCGGCTACCAGCCGAGCACCCACCAGATAGCAGAGATGGTGGCTGCCGAAAAGGGATGGTGGGCCGAGGACTTGAAGCCCTTCGGGGTTGTTGAGATCAAGGAGTTCGAGTTCCCCTCCGGGCCTCCTGAGATGCAGGCAATGCTAGCAGGCGACCTGGACGTAGCCTATGTCGGAACGGCTCCCCCAATATCGGCCATATCCCAGGGGCTGGACGCAAAGATCGTGGCGGCAGTGAACATCAACGGCTCTGACCTGGTCTTCAAGTCAGGTGAACCATACTCAGGGCCGCAGTCGCTAATTGGAAAGAGCATCGGAACCTTCCCGCCCGGATCTATCCAGGATACAGTCATGAAGAAGTGGCTGCAGGATAACGATGTTCCAATCTCCGATGTAAAGATCCTGCCCATGGGACCTGGAGATGCCGTCACTGCCATTTCCGCCGGCAAGGTCGACGGAGTCTTCCTGCCCCACCCCTCGCCGTCAATAATTGAGCTGGAAGGAAAGGGCGAGTCTGTCGTGCCGTCCGGCGAGATGTGGCCGAACCACGCCTGCTGCAGCCTTGTCGTCAGCGGCCGGCTTATCAGGGATTATCCTGAGCTGGTGGAGCAGATCATCAAAACTCACATAAACGCTACCGAATATGTGAACGCCCACCCGGAAGAGGCTGCCGAGATCTATTCGAGGAAGACCGGCCAGGACCTGCAGATGGTAGAGCACTCCATTGAGACTTGGGACGGAAAATGGGTAAGCGATCCCAACCTACAGATCCCATCAACGGTTGAGTATGCCAGGATCGACTACGAGATGAACTACACACAAAAGGAGCTGACGGAAGAGGATCTGTTCGATACGAGCTTCTACGAGAAGGTGAGCTAGGCTGAGGAAGATGGGCAAGGGCAGGATCATCGGGGTTGTACAGGAGCACTGGACTGAACTGCTGTCTCTCCTGGGCCTGATAGTCATATGGCAGCTCGCTGCCACGTGGGTGAACGATACCCTCATCCTGCCCAGCTTCTTTCAGGTCCTGGATGCCCTGGAGCAGAGCTGGCGGGCGATCTTGACTGTGGATCTCCCCATCAGCCTGCTCCATTTCGCTATCGGAATGGTCGCAGGGCTTCTAATTGCCCTGCCCGTCGGCATGGTCATGGGATGGTTTAGGATCGCCGACAAGATGATCGATCCAATTGTCGAAATCATCCGGCCCATTCCGCCGCTTGCCTGGATTCCCTTTGCGATAATCTGGTTCGGGCTGACGAATGAGGCGGCAGGCTTCATAATATTCATAGGAGCGGTATTTCCCATACTCATCAACACCTATGTCGGATTTCGAAGCCTTCCGAAGGTGTATGTGGAGTCGGCGAAGGTCCTTGGGGCCACCCGCGACGTGGATCTTATAAGGTACATAGCATTTCCCTTTGCCATGCCGTCCATCGCCGGAGGGATCCGGATCGCTATGGGCATCGCCTGGATGTGCCTCGTTGCAGCTGAGATGTTCGGCGTATCCACAAGCGGCCTAGGCTACAAGATATGGTCGTACTACTATTTGCACAAGATGGATTACGTGCTGCTTTATATGATCGTTCTTGGGCTTTTGGGGCTGCTCATCGACAGGTCCTTTAGATATGTGGTTGAGGATAGAATGCTGAAGTGGCGCGTGGGCTTAACCCAGTAAACCAGCAACCTAGTAACCCATTAATCCGGCAATGCCCGGCAGTGCTCATTTAAGCGCTCTTCTATGCGTTTATTTGAGCGCTTCTCCAAGCGTTTTTTTATCCGCTCTTTAATTTTTATCTTTTCCTTCGAGCCGTTTCTCTTTGTCTCCGGCTCTGATTTCAAAGGATGCCCTGAGTCTTTTCCAAATATGCTCCTCATCCAAAGCATTAATATGTCATTGGAATTCTCTTTCCGGCAAATATAGCGGTTATATCATCACAGTCGAGGAAAGCCCATGAAGAGAAATATCAAGGTAGAGCGCCTCAATCAAAGACCTATTGAGCAGCAAGAGATAGAGCTTGTAGAGCGCAAGGGCATAGGCCATCCGGACAGCGTGGCTGACGGGCTGGCCGAATCCATCAGCAGGGCTCTATGCCAGGAGTACCTCGATAGATTCGGAGCAGTGCTCCATCACAATACCGATAAAACCCAGATTGTAGCAGGGAGGTCGAGCCCGGAGTTCGGCGGAGGAGAGGTTATCTGCCCGATTTACATTCTTCTCACAGGCAGGGCTACACGAGTATTCAAGGAGGAGGAGATTCCTGTGGACACAATCGCCATCAAGGCCGCGAGAAAGCTTCTGCAGGATTCCCTGTGCAACCTGGATGTCAACATTCACACCATCCTCGACGCCAAAATCGGGATGGGGTCATCAGATCTAAGAGACGTCTTCGGCAGGAAGATTCCTTCCGCCAACGATACATCATTCGGCGTGGGTTATGCGCCACTGTCCGAGACTGAGATGATCGTCTACAACGCCGAGCGAGAGCTGATGAGGCTCAAGAGGAACGGAATACCGGCGATCGGCGAGGACATCAAGGTCATGGGCATGAGGGAGGGAGACACGATCAACCTCACAATCGCATGCGCCATGGTCGATAAACATGTCAGCGATCTCAAGGACTATTCCGATACCAAACTGGACATCGTTGAGCGCATTACCGAATACGTCTCCCAGTTTACATCCCGCAAGATCAAGGCCCAGATGAATGTGGCCGACAACATAGAAAGCGGCTCCGTGTACATCACAGTCACCGGAACGTCTGCGGAGATGGGCGACGACGGTGCTGTGGGCCGCGGCAACAGGGCCAACGGCCTGATCACTCCTAACCGGCCCATGAGCCTTGAGGCCACCTGCGGCAAGAACCCCATCAACCACGTGGGCAAGCTCTACAACCTGCTGTCGATGGTGGCTGCTGAGGATATTGCCAAGGAGGTTCCGGGAATCGAGGAGGTCTATATCAAGATCCTCTCCCAGATCGGCAAGCCCATCGACGAGCCGCACGTGGCATCAGTGCAGGTTGTTCCGAAGGAGGGCTTCGACTTCGTAAAGGTCGAGAAGCAGGCCACAGAGATGATGAACGGCTGGCTGGAGAATATTCCCAAGATCCAGCAGAGGATATTCAAGGGAGAGATAAGCACTTATTGAAAGTTTCTCTCTTGATTTATTCATCTTTTGTTTATTGCTTTTTTAATCTTTTCTAAAAATTTTTTGCATCATTGACTGTTTCGTTGGTTCTTCAGCGAGAAGTTGCGCCACCTCCTCAGACAATTTTCACACTTTCAGAGAGGACATAATGCAAAAAAGAGAATGATTTGCGTGTTTCAAAGTCTTTTCTGGATAAAACCTATACGGAAATATTCTCATTTGTTTCTAATAGATTATCAAAAGCTAAACATATTAATTCCCGGCGCAATCTGAAATCCTCTTCATCAATAACTACCAGAAGGTCAATATCAGAGTCTGGCCTGGCTGTGCCCCGAGCTACAGACCTGAAGAGGGTTATGCTCTGGACTTGATCTCTATGAGCTTGCATGGCCTTTTCCACAAACACATCAATGGCTTTTTGCCTGGAAGAATCCATTAGTTTCTCCTGGACATGGTCGTACCTTTTTGGGGTTACAAAGCCTCTTGCCTAGAAATCGAACAGCGACCTCTGCCTCTTGCTCGCCTGCGCCTGCTCCGCTCTGGCCTCGGGATTTCTCTCTTGCTTAGATGCTGCCGCCTGGTCCGCCTCAGGCTTCGCTTTCCTTGGCCTCCCCCGTCCGCGCTTGGGCGGATCGGCCTTGGGCCCAGCCACCGCTGTTTGGGATGGTCCTTTCGCCGCAGAGCTTACCGCAGGAATGCCGATCCCCGGCGAGTTTGCTTCTGCCTCTGCCTCTCGAACCTCCGCTTTTCCGGCAGTCATTTGCTCGGGCCTGGCGGCCTCATCAGATGCCCTTTCAAGAGACCTCTGAGGCGAGCCGCCCCATGCCAGCTCGATATCCTCGACGGCCTCGGCCTCCCTGATACTCTGTGCCTCCTCAAAGACCGCCTGCACCTTCTTGGTAGTAGGAGTGCTTCCCATCAGCAATGCGATCTCATCCACATTTAAATCAAGCTCCGCGGCCACCTTCGGCGCTAACCGCTTGTCCTTCAGCAGCAGGCCGATGAAGCCCATCAGCTCAGCCCTGACGTAGCGCGCCGATAAATGCACGCGACCGGCGATCTTTTTCGCTGCAGAGTCCCGGATATTGCGGGCCCTCTTGCTCTGGCCCATGCGACGCCACAGGCCCGGAGGCCGGAAGGCGATGTAGCCGTGTCTTCTCTTCTCCTTGGCGGCCTGGACCCCGCCGGTCATCATGAATCCAGCGTAGCGCCACATGCCGTAATTCTGCCTCCGGCCAACCCGACCCAGGAAAACGTCGGCCCTGCTCAGGCTGTCGTAGCCCCGGAAGAGGTCGGCTCCCTGATAGGCCAGGGGCAGGTTCTCGTCTATCCAGTGAACAAGGTCCTCAGGGCTCTCATCCAGATTATAGGATGCACGAAGGGCCTCGGTTGCATTCTCGCCCTTGAAGATCACGTCGAGCACCTTGAAGATCGAGGCCTTTACGTCTCTGTCGGCCGTGGCCACATCCTCAAGCGAAAGATTCGTCTGCCCCTGTACTGCAGCCTGCAGGTCGTTGATCGCCGAGCGCAGGTCTCCTCCGGCCCTCTCGGCTATCAGCTCCAGCGCATCCGGATCGCAGCTGATCCCCTCGGCCCTGCAGATCTCCCTCAAGGCCTGGGCGATGGTTGTGGACCTGACCGACCGAAACTGTATCCCCTTGGCGGCATCCCTCAGCGGCTTTTCGATCTCGTAATACTCGTTGGCAATCAGGAGAACCGGCTGGCCGGTACCCCGGACAAGCTTGAGCATTGCTGCAGCCCCGCCGCGGTCGGCGTTGCCGTGAAGATTGTCGGCCTCATCCAGAATGACCAGGCGCCTTTTGCCCGAGAAGGTGCTGCTCATGGACGCTGGACCTGCAATCCTCTGGATCGCTCCCGCAGTCCGGGCATCGCTGGCGTTCATCTCGATGTAGTCCCAATCATGCTCCTCTGCCAGCGCAAGAGCTGCAGAGGTCTTTCCCGTCCCGGCCGGGCCGTAGAGAATGGCTGCGCCTGTAATCGGAGCGCCTCGATCCCAAGCCTCTGCCCACTCCTGCAGCTCTGAAATTGCCTTGCCGTTGCCCAAAACCTGCTTGAGGGAAACGGGCCTGTACTTCTCCGTCCACCTGTCAGCCATCTACCACATGCCCTCTCTGCCTGTTATCTCCTCCACATCGATCTCCCAGATGGTCATCTCCATCCTTTGAAGCTCCTCGCGAGAGAACTGCTTGCCGCCATGGCCCTTCATATCCTTGCCCATGAATGTGTCGAACATCCTCTTTTTGGCCTCCACATCATCGGAGAGCCTGGCCTTTCCATATGCGATAACGCTTGACCAGCGGTTTTTGTCCAGCAGGTCCACCTGAAAGCAGACCCTGGGATTTTGGCTGGCGATCTCCACCTTTTTCCCTTTTCCGCGGGAGTGAAGAAAGATCTTGCCGCCGGAGAAGACATAGGACATGGGGATGACGTAAGGCGTGTCGTTCTGAGAGAGGCCGAGACGGCCGTACCTGGTAGAGGAGAGGAGCTTCTCGCACTCCTCGCGTGAGAGGTCCCTGGGCTTCATGCACCGTCTGTATGTCGCCCACGGGATTATATCTTTTGGCTTTTGGCTATCTCATTTGGCTGGTCTCGCCTAGAGACCAGATTTATCCCTCACCTTCGCGAATATCCCCGTATCCGCCACCCTGACCCCACAAAGCTCGCAACCCTTTGATGCCTGACCCTTCTGGCCGCCGATCTCCAGTGTAGAGACGCTGACCGCATCCGGATCAAATATTCTGATCTGATGGTTGTTGGTATCGGCCACGTATATTTTGCCGTCCAGTAGGGCGAAGCCGCCTGGCTCCCTGAACTCGGCCTCAAGGGCCGTTCCGTTTTTGTTGCCCGGCCTTCCAGTGCCCGCGACAGTCGCAACAGTATTTGAAGATAGGTCGGCCCTCTTGATTTTGTGGTTATACGTATCTGCGATATAGACCGCCCCGCCATGATACAGCACGCCGAGCGGATGCTGGAGCTTTGCTCGATCAAAGGGGCCATCGACATCGCCGAAGTCGAACAGGCCTGTGCCAATGAGGGTTACCACAACATCGTCCTCTATGCTCTTTAGGGCCGATGCCTCGCTGTCTGCGAAATACAGGGCGCGGCCGTCTGTGGTAATCCCTGACGGCTGAGCCAGGTTCGCCTGCACTGCCAGGCCGTCAACGATTCCCTCCATTCCGCTGCCGGCGTAAGGCTCCAGCCTGAGAGTCATCCTGTTCATCCTCCAGATCTGGTGGGTGCCGGCCATGGCGATGTAAATCCAATCTCCAAGGATCGTCAGATCCCAGGGAGAGCTGATTGCTGCACCTTCTGCGGCTGGCGCCATCCCCACCGGCCTATGCGATCTGCCCTGCATAAGGCCTGAAATGGCCTTCCCCGCCACAGTCTCCCCTGCCACAGTCTCGACGGTCTTTTCCCGCAGATCTGCCCTTCGTACCAGATTGTTATCGGTATCAGCGATAAACAGGTGATCGCCATCCAGAACCAACCCCTGCGGCCAGGAGAATGAGGCCTCGTAGAAGCTGCCGTCCTTTGCCCCCGGAAAGCCGGAGCCTATGACGTCCAATATCGCTCCCTCATGATTTACGACCAGAACCCTGTGGTGGCTCGAATCAGATATGAAGAGCCGTCTTCCAAGAGGGTCCGCACAGATCTTTCCAGGGAAGGCCAGAAACCCTTCAGGGGCCTTTTCAGTCTCCTTAAGAAGCGCAAACCTCATCCTGTCTTTATTTAAAAGCCCGCGTCTCCCGTAATCGGCGATCAGATCCGGCATCACGGGGTCAAGGCGCTCGAAGATACCCTCGCCCGAGGTCTTCCCGAGGATTTCGCCGTCGGGCGCAATAAGGACGAAGGAGGGCCAGGCGCGAACTCCGTATGCATCCCAGACTTTGAACTCGCTGTCTACGATTACGGGATGCTTTATATCATACCTCAAGATGGCCTTCTCGATGTTTGCGCTATCTCGCTCGTTAGCGAACTTGGCGGAGTGGATGCCGATTACCAAAAGCTCCGGGTATTTTTCTTCAAGGCGCTTTAGCTCAGGGATGACATGGATGCAGTTGATGCACCCGTATGTCCAGAAATCTAAGAGCACGAACTTGCCGTGCAGATCGGGGAACGTGTACCTGCGGTCGGCGTTGAGCCAGTCAAGATGAGAAGGAAAATCAGGGGCTAACATGCTAAAATATTACAGTATCAAATATTAAAATACCTTTGCTAACTCGCATTGGGATTGATCTGCAGCCTTCCATCTCAAATTGCCTAAGGCCCGCGCGCTGCAAAGGCTCCCACAACCAGGAGCAATATGCCGAGAGCAATTATCGGTATCCCCGGAAAGCCTGTCTCGATCTCGAAGTTCATGGAACCCGCCTGCGCCTTAATGAGCTTGAAACTGCTGTTCGTCATGCCTTCGCCGTGGTCTTCAAGCACCTGAACGCCCACGAGCGCTATTCCCGTCACGATGATCAAAACGCCTGCCAGGACTGCAATGCCGCCCCCGTTCATTTCCATCCCTTACATAGTGGTATGCCATCAGGCGTATAACTCTTTGCCTACTACTATCCGCCTTCCCTGACACGGTGACTTCCTCCCCGCCCTAAAAGAGCGGGGCTTCCTACTTCAACGATCCGCT
>CAZHNU010000004.1:0-20321 GCA_964534145.1 uncultured Methanotrichaceae archaeon
TGAGGCTCTAACCCTTTTATCCTTAATGTCCTTACTATAAATATGTAAGTGCCTTTCCACTTCTAAAATATCTGAAAATGCAGCCATAAGAAAAGATATTATTAAAATAGAATAAATTATCCTGCTTTAGGACGCCCCCCTCCCCGCATTATCAAGGCCCTAAGAGATGGGCCTGTGGGTGTGTCTAGAGGCAGGAAGATTGGCGCACTCCCCGCGCTGGTCCTCCCGGCCTTTGGACATCCCTAAAGCCGATGTTGTTTTCAAGGCGCTGCGTTGAGCGGATCAGCCATGCTTGGCCTTATGAGCCTTCTTAAAGCCTCAAGGCCCAAAGAAGAATCCGCCGTGATAAGACCAGCTTGAGCTGCTGGAGTAGTAGTAGGTTGTGCTTCCGATACCATAGACGTTTGCGGCCCACCAGGGATCAGCTACCCAGTCGTATACCACAGGAGCTGTCCAGGTGCTGTAGGTCACAGGTGCTGTGTAATAGTACTGCGGGTAGTATGTATAGGTGTAGGTCGGATAGTACCAGCTGGAGTAGTAATAGCTCGGATAGCTCCAGTAATAAACGCCTCCGGGCGATAGCCAGTCATAGTATCCGTGGAAGCTGGGACCATCGTGATGGCCGTCATATCCGCCATCATGCCCGCCGGGACCGTCGTGGCCGCCGGGGCCGTCGTGATGACCAAACGCCCCGGCTGACTCCGTTGTGCTGGAGTATTGCTGTGCGTAAATTGGTTCACTCTCGTAAGCTGGTGTGTTCAGATACATTATGGAGCTAGCCTCATTGGCAGCGCCAAGGCAAATCATGGCGCCGAATGCCACGAGGTACAACATCAGTTTGATCGGGTTAATTGTAATTCCTCCAAACCCAATGTACGAAGCCCGTAATATTAAAAGCTGATTTTTATGTAGATATCACCTAATACTTACATGAGTCCTCCATATGGCTCTTGATGCTGAAATGCTCTATCTAAGGGCTAAATGCATTGAGGATGTTAACAATCTTTATTTTACCAGGAGAATAAATTTCCACTTTTTATGGACGGAAAACTCGCCACATGAGGTTCAATCAATCGAATCAAACTTTGGCTTAATTTTTGGCTGCATGATAATGGAATAAATTTAGTTGGAGTGTTCAGTTATTCTGGATGCATCGACCAAGAATTACGGATCAGGACGAATACTTCCTTTGGTGCGCGAAACTATGCCGCTCTCCATTCGAGCAGTAGCTGGACAAATGGTGCAAAAAAAGGTGCAATAAAAGGTGTAATCAATCCTGTACTTCGACGTGCAGGGTGTATAGCATATCCCTGGTTATCTCCCAGGGGAAGATGGATAAAACACGGCAATCGGTTTGACCGCTGTATTCCCCATTTTCCCGAATGGCGCCGTCGGGCGAATAGCTTGCGACGACAAGAATCTCTCCGTTCTCGAACCGGCAGTTTCCAAGTACGCCCGGCTGTCCATCTATTAGAGGCTGGTAAAGCTTTGGACGCTCGCATCCTGCAGCCATCAGCGCAGCCTCAACAATATCCTTGTTGGCGCTGATATTCGCCTGCATCTTATTTTCGTATCTGGTAAGGATCACCCATGCAAAATAGTCGGTCGTTTCGATGGACATGTTGTGCCTGACGAAGCTTTGGCCGCTGGATGTAATGCCGCTTGAAGGCGGGTCAACGAAAATCTCATAGTTCATTGTGGTGTTCACATCAAATGATATGTTGAAAGGGCCCACTGCTCCGGCCTCGTGAGCTGCGAAGCTCGGGCCTACCATCGCTGCCGCAGCTATCAAAATCAATCCAAGGATCGAGTTTGCCTTCATGGCTATCCGTCACCCGGCATCCTTTGCGCTCCAACCTATATTAAGCATCCAGTCCGCTGCTATTCGTAAGCGGGAAGCGCGGCAATCCTTGGATCGTCGATCGCCTTTCCGACTGTGAAGTGGTAGAGATCCTGGAAAGTTCTGTCCTTCAGCCCCAGCATTTCGTGAACAGCGTCGTCGAAATAGCAGCCAATGCCGCAGCCCCTGAAGCCTGCTATCTCGGCCCCCAGGTAAAGAGACTGGCCGATCATTCCACACTCCCAGAAAAGGCGCGGATAAAACCAGGCTCCAAACTCCTGCAGGGGGCTATCGAATTCGGATAGCATTGCTGCAGCAAAACAGCCGTCGGAGGCGATATCCTGGCGGCATGAGGATTGCCTTGCGGCGTAGCGCGCATCCCCCCGCTGCAGCAGATAGAGGCCAAAATCCTGGGGCGCTGCAAAGGCCGCTGAAGCATCATTCATTGCTGTATCCATCCTTTTTGAATGTCCCATTGCTGCATGTCTCATTTCCACGTGTTTCCATTCAAAGCCCTGGCGCATTGCCGCCGACAGGCCCTCCATTCGGCTCATATCGCGAACCAGCATGTAAAGCCCGCTTTCCAGGCCTTCGACTCGGTGAACGAAGAGAACCAGGTGGACTCGCGACCTCCAGGGAAACAGGTTGAAGGGAGCCTTATTGGGAAGAGTCAAACTTAGGGTATCGAAAAACGGGCCGATTGGCATGGCTGTCTGCCGGTCCATGGCCTGGGCGCTCCTGCGTTTCCGCAGGACTCTGCAGAGATCGGGCAACGGCAGTTCCGCCCTGAATGGGGCTCTTTCGTGAGCCTTTTCTGTTGTCGGCTTTGATGCGGCCTTCGCTACATCCTCAATTACGGGCCAGTCCGCATGCTCGACGCTTAAAATGTTGGGTGTCCCCTGAAATGCGGCAGGATTTAGGCCGGCAAGCTTATCGGGCGGCAGAGCCGGATCATGCATTTCTCCATCTGCAAATACTGCCATCAAGCAGTCGGGACGCTCGGCCTCCACCCCGTCCTCGCCGCTAAATCCGAGCAGGCTGCAGAGATCTGCAGTCCCAAATCCTTCCAGCAGAGCCGCCTGCCAGCCAAGACACGACGCTGAAATCCCCAAGGCAGCTATGGCATGGCCGGTGTCGATCATGCTGTACCGGTAAGCCCTCTCACCGTATTTCCACGACTCGCGCCAGTGGATCGATGAAACGGCAATCAAAAAGGCTCTCTCAGGCAGCCTCAGATCCACCCATGAGCCCACCGAAATGCCGGATCTGCGCTCCAGAGAATGTTCATCCGGAGCATAATGAAATATCCCGGGAGAACCGGCCAGGCCCTCTATGCTGCCTGCTATTAAGTAGCTCTCGGTTGGATGCAGGTTGCCGCTGGAGGGATTTACGCGCAGTGGCCACGTAGAGCCGCCGGCGCTTTTCCAGGCGGATAGGGCCAGGCTGCAGAGAAAAAACCTGGAGATGCTTTGCATATTCAGAGGAGCCGGAGGGCTTATTCGCCCACCGGCCGCAGGTTCCGGCTCACTTCTATTCAGCATTATTTGAGGCGATCCGATGTAGCGCCGGAAGGGATCGGGCTGGTTTGCCCAGTCAAGCATGCCCGGACCACGGGCATAGGCATTTAGGCGATGCTTTGTCTGCTGATGATATAAAAGGACCTGATCCTGAGCTTGAGACATATATCTCTCCCATACCTATCCTGAGGCGGAGATTCGTAGGGAGTGCAGCCTTTTCGAATTTATATCTCCGATCGGTTAGCGTGCTTCAAGGCATCCTGATAGAACTTTAAGGAATATTCTTTTACCATTCTGCGAGAGCTGAAGTAAGGCGCGGTGCTCTTTATCGATTCCTTCATAACGGTCGCCCAGCCCTGCGAGATGCCCGCCTCATCCTTATCGTAGTATAATGGAACTATATTTTTCTCCAGAAGAGTATAAAGTTCTTCCGCATCTGCCTCGTCTGAGGTATTCCCTTTGGAGCCATCAAAGGCCCAGCCGTTGCTGCCTTTATAGCCCTCAAGCCACCACCCGTCAAGGACGCTTAGGTGAGGAACGCCGTTTATCCCTGCCTTCATTCCGCTCGTCCCAGAGGCCTCAAACGGCGGCAGGGGATTGTTGAGCCAGATATCGACTCCATGAACCAGATATTGCGAAAGCTCCTCATCATAGTCCTCAATGAAGGCTATCCTTCCTCCAAAGGACGGGTCCCTGGCAGCGTTAAATATCTGCTGAATGAGCTGCTTTCCGGCGTTATCTGCAGGATGGGCCTTCCCGGCAAAGACTATCTGAACCGGGCGGTTGGGGTCGTTTAAAATCCTCTTCAGCCTCGACAGGTCACGCAAAATCAGGTTAGCCCTCTTATATGTGGCAAACCTCCTGGCAAAGCCGATCGTAAGCGTGTTGGGGTCAAACATTATGCCCGATGCAAGGATTATGTTCGGATCGGCATGGTCGTCCACCCATCTGAGCCTGGACCGCTCCTGCATGACGGTGATCAATATCATCTTTAAAAGGCGGTGTGTCTTCCAGAGCTCTTCGCCCGGAATATCGTCCACCAGCTCCCAGATGGATGGATTATCGTGATCTGCAAGCCAGTTGGGTCCGAGATACCTGTTGAAGAGGGCGGCAATGCGAGAGTCTATCCAGGTAGGGACATGGACCCCATTGGTGATATGGTCGATGTGTCCGTTATTTTTCTCATCTGACTGGTCGGTCCAGAGGTGCTGCCACATCAGCCTGGCTACCTCGCCATGCTTTTTGCTTACGGCATTGCAGTAGGCCGACATCCTCAGTGCGAAGGCCGCCATGTTGAAGCCTGCAGCGGGATTTTGCGGGTCAACACCAAGCCGGAAGAATGACTCCCTGTCCATCTCAAGAAGCGGTATGTATGTGCCGAAGTACTTCTCCATCAGAGTAAAGGGAAAAACGTCGTGGCCTGCCGGAACGGGAGTGTGAGTGGTAAAAACCGTGGTGGCTCTGACCTGCTCTGCAGCATCGCTATAGCTCATGCCGGTCTCTACCTTTTCCCTTATCCTCTCGAGGATCGCAAAGGAGGAATGTCCCTCGTTTAGGTGAAGGATAGAATGCTTGATCCCCAGCGCGCTTAATATCTGCGTGCCTCCGATCCCGAGCAAAATCTCCTGTATCAGCCTCTGCTCGGCATCGCCGCTGTAAAGCCTGGCGGACATTCCCCTGTTCCAGGGGTCATTTCCCTCGATATCTGTGTCTATGAGATAGAGTGGGACTCTGCCGATCTGAGCCCGCCATACCTCGAAGTATATGGGAAGCTCGATTATTGGGACCTTTATCACCATTGGCTGGCCGTCCCTGTCGAGGACGCGGCATATTGGGGCGTGCGCCCTGTCGAGGGTCTCGCTCTCGTTCATCTGCCAGCCGTCGGCCGAGATCCTCTGGTGGAGGTAGCCCTCGGGATACATGAATCCGACACCGACCAGAGGCACTCCTAGATCGCTGCATTCTTTGAGGAAATCTCCTGCCAGGAAGCCGAGGCCCCCTGCGTAAAATGGGAGGGAGTGGTGAAGGCCGAACTCAGCCGAAAAGTAGGCCACCGTATGCATTCCCGGATCTGCCACCTTTGAGTAAAACCAGCTTCCGTAAGCGTTCATTTCCGCATCGAACCTGGCCATTATCGCGTCGTAGCGGCGGAGGAAGCGGGAGTTCTTGGCCGCCCTGTCGAGAACGGATCGATCAAGGCTATGCAGCAGCTTTACGGGGTTTTGTGTCTTGAACTCGGATCCGTCTCCGCTGAGCATTTGGAAGAGGGCTCTTGCCTCGGGATGCCAGCTCCACCAGAGATTGCAGGCCAGCTCTCCTAATCGTGATATCCTCTCAGGCAAATAAGGAAACTTTCCTTTAAAATGATCCATGCCCTAACCTCCTAACGGCTCTAAGATTGAGTCCCAATTGATGCGAATAGCTTGGTTACACGGCCATTTAGTATAAGAAAGATTCCCTGTCTGAAATGATTATCCGTATACACAGCGAAACCCTTTGCTAACAGTATTATGGCCTGTAATGTTATAGGTGTTGTCTCCATATTGATTTTATCATTTGAAAGATCAGATAAAAAGAGGCTCTACATCAGAAGCCGATAGTTTAGCCAAATGCTCTAGTCCATTCGATTTACGTATGAATTATAAGGAATATTTTTATCATAAATGTTAAATTCTTTACTTCCTAAATGTATCACAAAATAAAAATGCAGGAGTGAATCGAAATGAAGTACGATGAGTTCATAGGTCATGTTCAGAATCGCGCGGCGCTTTCCTCCAGGGGAGATGCCGAGCGCCTGGCCCGCGTCGTGCTGGAGAACCTGGGGGCACGGCTGCAAACGAGTGAGGCGGATGATCTGGCAGCACAGCTTCCCAAGGAGCTAGGCAGACATCTGCTGACATCGCCGGGGTTTGAGAAATACGATTTGAACGAGATGTTTCAAAGGGTAGCCGAATCTGAGGGGGTTGATCGGGCCGAGTCTGCATACAGGACAAGAGTGGTGATGGAGGTCCTGATGGAGGCCGTCTCGATAAGGAGAGATCAAGGATGTGCTGGACCAGCTCCCCGGAGATTTCAGCAGGCTCTTCGTGGGAGCCAAAGGGCCGCTGCCGGCACAGGAGGTTCCTTATGATCAGATAAGAAGGGTCCAGGAGTCCCTGCATGGAGAGGCCAGAGAGAAGGCTGCCAAGGCCAAAGGTAAGCAGGAGACTGAGCGCCAGGAGGACGAAAAGCAAGGCGACAGGGGAGAAGAAGGCAGATGGGAAGAGCGGAGAGGTGGACAGGTAAGGGGAGAAGAAGGCAGGTGGGAAGAGGCCAGAGGAGAGCAGCTAAACATAGAACGCAGCCGGGATAAATGGGAGGAGGCATATCCAGGAGGAGAGAGCAGAGGAAGACAGGAGCAGGGCAGCAGGAGCAGGGGCGATCGGGTGTGAGTGAACGAAGCCAATTGAGCAAGTGAGTGAAGCCAATTGAGCGAGACTGAATGGAATATCCCAGAAGGTTCAAAAGAACTGCAAAGGCATAGGACGGCGTGCTGACATAGTCTAGGGAGGGCCAGGCCAGAGCTTTAAGTCCCTTTGGGCGAGAGTGAGGAAGCGATATTCTTCATGCTATAAAATGGACTTAAAACAAAAAGATTTTATAGTCAGACAAAGAAAAGATAACTAAATTTTTCATTTATGAGGGGATGATTTATGGGGTTTGTAAGCGAGTTTAAGGAGTTTGCCGTTAAGGGGAATGTTATCGACCTGGCTATAGGTTTCATCCTGGGCGTCGCGTTTCAAAAAATTGTGACATCACTTGTAAACGACATCATAATGCCGCCCATCGGCATGCTGCTCGGAGGCGTCAATTTCAGCGATCTCTTCGTCTCCCTGGATGGAAAGAGCTATACATCTCTGGAGGTAGCCCAGGCAGCCGGAGCGCCGGTTATCGCCTATGGACAGTTCATCAATGTAGTTATTGAATTTCTGATAATCGCTCTTGTGCTCTTCTTCATGATAAAGGGCATCAACCGGTTGAAGCGCCAGCAGCCGCCACCAGAGCCCAATACCAAGGACTGCCCCTACTGCAAGGAAAGCATCCCCAAGGGAGCAGTACGCTGCCCGCGCTGCACGTCGGACCTGGCGAAGGTCTAGATTGGTAAACAGGGCTCTGGCCAGCCCTTTTATCCTGATCTTTTTTCCCGATCTTTTTCTGATCTTCGAGAGGACGCTTTTTCAATGCCGTTCAAAAGGCAATTATTCGGCAAGATTCTTTGCCATTTATAAACATTTAGAAAAATATTTTGGTGATTTATACAACCAAAAGGTCTAAGTTCTCATATGCATAACAACTGACCAAGATGGCATCTGAGCTGACGAGAAATACTCCTATCCATAACACATTAAAAGAAAATTTAAAAGATGATGAGGTCCTGAACCTGTTTGACGAGGCTGTCAGAGACTGGTGGGTCAGCACCTTCTCCGTCCATCAGCAGCTTTTTACTCCGCCACAAAGGATGGCAGTTCCACTCATCGAAAAGGGCAAAAATGTGCTCATCTGCTCGCCCACCGGCTCGGGAAAGACCCTTTCTGCCTTCATATCCATCCTAAGCCAGCTCTTCGCTTTGGCCAGAAAGGATGAGCTTGAAAACAGCGTTTACTGTCTCTATATTTCTCCCCTGAAATCCCTGGCAAACGATATCCAGAAAAACCTGGAGAGGCCCCTCTCAGAGATTAAGGCCGCGGCCCTTGCAAAAGGGATCGTCTCTCAGGAGATCAGGCATGCCATCAGGCACGGGGACGTATCTGCCAAGGATAAGTCGAGGATGCTTCGAAAGGCTCCTCATATTCTCAACACAACGCCGGAGAGCCTCGGGATACTGCTCAGCTCCCCGCGATTCAGGGAGAAGCTGAAGACCGTCCGCTGGGTGATCGTCGATGAGATCCACTCCCTGGCAGGCTCCAAGCGGGGCGTCCACCTATCAATTAGCCTGGAACGACTGGAGGAGCTGAAAAAGGAGCAGGAGGAGAAAGGAGACGCTGAGAATTATAGCGATAAAAAAGGCGGGAATGGAGAAGGGAGCCAAATCAAATTCATTGATCCTGAAGCCGGGAGCTTCGCCAGGATCGGCTGCTCCGCCACAATCGAGCCGCTGGAGGAGATCGCCGCCTTCCTGGCCGGGAACGACCGCCCTGTGGAAATCGTGGATACAAGGTTTTCCCGCCAGTTCGACTTGAAGCTGATCTGCCCCGTTCCGGACCTCATCAACACCTCGTCCAGGGAGCTATCTGACAGGATGTATGGAGTCGTA
Organism: uncultured Methanotrichaceae archaeon; assembly: GCA_964534145.1. Taxonomy (GTDB): domain Archaea; phylum Halobacteriota; class Methanosarcinia; order Methanotrichales; family Methanotrichaceae; genus CAWJYS01. Next base: position 8,651 of record CAZHNU010000004.1, read on the forward strand.
CACCGCCATGTCCAGGAGCACAAAAACACCCTCATTTTTACCAATACAAGGAACGGTGCGGAGAGGATTCTCTACAACCTGCGCACCCGCTATCCGGAATTCTATAATGATGGCAACAGCGGATGCCATCATGGCTCCATGGGAAAGGAGGGCAGGCTTGAGACCGAGGACCGCCTGAAGGAGGGAAGCCTGAAGGTCGTCTGCTCATCCACCTCTCTGGAGCTTGGCATCGATATGCCCCACATCGACCTCGTCCTGCAGATAGGCTCTCCCAAGTCGGTGGCTGCACTGCTGCAGCGCATAGGGAGATCCGGCCACAGCCTGGACCAGGTGGTGAAGGGCAGGATAATAGTGCTGGACAGGGACGAGCTGGCCGAGTGCGCCGTCATGCTGGAGAAGGGCAGGACAGGCTTTGTGGATAGAATTCACATTCCCACGAACTGCCTGGATGCCCTCTGCCAGCACCTCCTGGGAATGGCCCTGGAGAGGCCCTGGAGCCTGGATGAGGTCCGCCATATCATTAAGAGGTCTTACTGCTACCGCGAGCTATCTGAGAAGGACTTCATGAGCGCCGTCAACTACCTTTCAGGAAAACACGCCGGGCTATCGGAAAGGCGGGTTTATGCCAAAATATGGCACGATGAGGAAACCGGCCAGATCGGGAAGCGCGGCAGGAACGCCCGCATGATCTACTACACAAACACCGGTATGATCCCCGATCAGTTCTCCTGCGACGTCCTGACCCGCGAGGGCCGTTGGGTCGGGAACCTGGACGAGAAGTACATGGAGAAGCTGGACAAGGGAGACGTCTTCGCCATCGGCGGGAGATCTTTCCGGTTCTGCTACCGTCGGGGCGGGAACATCTACGTGGATGCTACAGCCGACCGCCCCAACATCCCCAGCTGGATCTCTGAGAAGCTTCCCCTCTCGTTTGACCTCGGAAAGAGCGTACTCCGATTCAAGAACGACCTTCTCTGGATGATGGGATCAAAAGGCCGCGAGGATGTCATTTCGTGGCTCCGCGAGCACTATCCCATAGACAAAAACAGCGCCAGGTCGATCTACGAGATCTTTTCGCATCAGATTCGCTATTTGGGAGAAAACGGAGTGCCGACGGACTGGCGGATCGTGGTGGAGGAAGGTCTGAATCCGGAAAAGAACCGGAAGGTTTACTACTTCCTCACAAACTACGGCGTGCGCTTCAACGACGGGTTCTCCCGCATGGTCGCCTATGTGATCGCCAGGGAGAAGACCAGCAACGTCTACGTCTCCATCCTCGACACCGGCTTCATGATTTCCGTCCCAAGGAACAGGAAGGTCGACATCTACAGGGTCCTCATGTCCATTCGCGAGGAGAACTGTGAGGATCTGCTGAAGAAGGCTGTAGAGAACACGAACCTCCTCAAAAGCATCTTTCGCATTAACGCCACCCGGTCCTTCATGATTCTCCGAAGCTACATGGGCAGGAGGAAGAGCGCCAGGAGACAGCAGGTGAGCGCCGATATGCTCATCTACTTCGCCAGGAAGCTCGACGACTTTGCCGTTTTGAAGGAAAGCTACAGGGAGATCATCGAGGACAAGTTCGAGGTTGAGAACATCCGGGAGATTCTCCGGGAAATCCGGTCCGGCGATATCGAGGTCGTCCTGAAGCTGGCGGACTCGCCTAGTCCCATGTCATTCGGACTGGCCACGATGGGCGCAAGCGATGTTGTCTATGCCGAGGATAAGCTGACAATGCTAAAGGAGTTCCACAGGAGGGTAATTGAGAAAATCGACGGCGCAAAGGGAACGACCGGCGAAGCGGCTGAAGGGGAAATCGATGGCGCCGGATACGATTCCGGATATGAAGGTGAGTGGGACCCGGCAGCAGAGGACATCGAGATACCAGGCGATATTCAAGGGGATCTGCCTGATGAATTGCCGGAAGATAATCCCTCAGGCAGACCGGAAGAGGGAACCGTCTGATGAATCTTAATTGCCTGACGGATTTGGATGAAAAATTCGGCTTCCTGAACAGCTGCCTGTTTATAAAAGAGGCCGGGATCTGCGTCGCCTCAGACCTTCATATCGGCCTGGAGGATGAGCTTCTCCGCCAGGGACTCGCGCTTCCGCTGCAGGAGGAGCATCTACTTCTGGATAGACTGGATGCAGTCTTAAAAAAATTCAGGCCGTCCATTTTTGTTCTGGCAGGAGATATCTTTCACTCATTTAGCAGGATTGACCGGAAGGCTGCAGCAAAGCTTGATGCCGTCATGAGGCTGCTGGAGAGGAAGTGCCAGGTTGTGGTGCTTAGAGGATCGCACGATACGATGCTAAACGCCCTGCCAGATGGCAATGATATTCTGGATAGATACGATGCAGGTGGCTTCACATTTGCACATGGGCATGCTGCTTTAGAGGAGCATGGGAACCTGGTCTTGGGCCATGAGCATCCCGTGATTCAGATCGAAATGGAGCGGTTGCCCTGCTTCCTTTGCGGCCAGAAGGTGGTGACGGGAAAAGACCTCGTCATGCTCCCTGCCTTCAATCCGCTCTGCCAAGGAGTGACCATAAACCACGTCGAGGGCAGGGATTTCATGTCGCCCCTGCTGAAAAGAGTGGACACAGGAGAGCTGGCGCCGGTGGTGGAGGTGCAGGGGGAGGTGATGGCCTTTCCGAGGATGAGGGGGCTGCGGGGGGAGATAGATTGACATATTTCAAAGAGCGATTATGAAACCTGAACATGAAAAAGGGCTTATAGATGAAGCTGATACTTCCTTAAGGATTGGTCTAGATGAAGCTAGGAATCGTTTTCAGCATTGCAATTACTCTGAATATCACTGCTGCAAATGCGGCAGTAGATCCAGTTGAATCTGCAAAGGGTATATCTATATCTTTCATCACTGAGCATTTTCCTCCTTTCAGCTATCAGGAAGAAGGCAGGCTTCAGGGCATTTCCGTAGATCTTCTGGAAAAAATGCTCCTGCACATGAATAAAAGCCTAAATAAAAGCGAAATAGAGCTGCTGCCCTGGGATCAGGGCTATCAGATAACGCAAAACCAGAATAACACAGCCATATTCTCTGCAGGGCGTGTGCCGGAAAGAGAGCCCTTCTTTAAGTGGGTGGGACCAATCAGCTCGATAAAGCCGGTGCTTTTCTCCTTTAGCAAAAGACAAATCAACGTAAGCTCGCCTGAGTACCTAAAAAGGCTGAAGATCGGCGTGGCCAGGGACACAGCAGACGGCCCTCTAGCAATCGAGGCGGGCGCAAATCCCGACAACCTCGTCGTCAAAAACAATACCGATGAGCTTATTGAAGCGCTTAAATCCGGTGCAATCGATGCATGGGCTTATCCCGATATTACGGGCATAATGCTGGCAGATCAGGCGGGCCTGCCGGCCGGGGAACTGGAAATCGTCTATCAGCTGGATACGGAAACTCCCCTTTACTATGCGTTTAATAAAAATACATCCGACTCGACGATAGATGCATTTCAGGGCGCTTTGAACCTGACCAAGAAGGGAAAAGGGGCAGATGGCATCAGCGACTTCGAGAAGGTCCTTTACAGATATCTTCCAGTGGTTTACGGCAAAAGCCTTGTTACTCCCGGCCAGGTCATGGGTCTGGTAAATAGGACCTCTGTTGAGATCGAAGAGGACGTTGCAGAGGCTTTTATCAATATATCCAAGGGAGGTCATCCCTTCAAGGATAATCCTGAGATAATCTGCTTCGTCCTGGACGAGGAAGGGAATCTGATGGCCCATTCCAGCCGTCCTGAGCTGATAGGCCTAAACGAGATGAATCGATCAGATGTAAGCGGGAAAAGGTTTATCGAGGACATAGTCGAGGGAGCTTTGAAGCACGGATCTGGCAGGGAGGACTATATTTACTCTAGCCCGGATATGACTGGCCTATATTATAAGACAGCTTACTACAGGCTGGCAATGGGCAGCGACGGTCGAGGGTACATAGTGGGCTGCATTGATTACAAAAATGAGTGATTATGCAAGCAAGATATCGGCAGTTGGCCTATCTTTGTTCTCCGCTTCGTGAAGAGCTCTTTCCGGACTGTCCTGTCGATGATTGTTTTCCCTGTTCTTTCTCCGATTCCTTACCCTCTTCGATTAGCTCCCTGACCCTCTCTCCACCCATGCGTCCCGCTTCAGATACTGTCATCTCGCCGCTACCCTGTTTTCCCTTCGTCCTTTCTTCTCTTCTCTCTTCAACCATTAGCTTCAGCTCCATTTATTTTAATCCAGAAAGCAAATCTTCAGCAATCTACCATTGTTTATTAGTAGAGCATTAATATTATATGGTGTAATCCTATTTAAAAATTTTCATTATCAGTAAAGCCTTTGCGCTCAAATAGTAATCGTCATAATAGGATTAAAAAAGTAATAATATTCTCCTTGAGACCCATTTAATCCCTTTAGATGAATGCGATTGAGGCGGCTTAAATTAATTATCCTTTTTGGCCAAAAAGGCGGATTTAAATATCATGATTGTCAATTAGTCATTATTCTGGAAGGGGTGATCATGAGAAAGCTTAGCTTGCTGTTGCCTCTCCTTTCACTCGGGCTGCTGTGGTCGCAGCCGGGGTTGGGATCGGGCCTGTCTCCATCTGATGATTCCAATCAGGGACAGGAATGGTACGGCTTTGATAATCAGGACAATGCCGGAAAACTCGTAGAAAAGAGCGTGCTTTCGAGCAGAAATGATAAAAACGAGCTCTGGATTACCGACATGGCGGGCAAAGAGCAGCGCACCTCGCTGGAGATGCCTCCCTTATCTTGGTCAAGGCTTACTCTCCTCCCATCTGAGGGCGGGGAACTGGCGCTGCACTGTCTCTACCCGACGGGATCGGTGGACACTATTATCGCTGATCAGGTGAGAGACGGCCGCAGCTACGAGGCATGGTGGCAGGCAGAGCTCGAGGGGAACTACGAGATCTGGTACACTGTCGACGGGTCCAGGAGCAACTCAGTGCACATTCACGTCGAAAGCCCTGAAATGATATATGAGTCTGCACCTGCTGCCGCAGGAGTGCCGCTGCCTTCGATGGCAATGGCGGCGCCCAGTCCCAGCCCTATTGGCAGCGGCGGCAGCAGCAACATCGGCCTTTCAACAGGTGGGGCCAAGGACATCAACAACTTCAGGGAGAACATAGAGCAGGGCTACCTGCCGCTGCCCTCGGACATAACCTATGAAGGCCTGTTCTACGATTACTACTTCGATACCGGCCAGCAAAAGGAGTGCCAGAAGCTTTTCTGTCCGTCCTACAGCTACGCCGTATCCAAAGACCCGTTCTCCGGAAAGCCCAAGCAATATCTATCTGTGGGATTAAACTCGGGGATAAGAGACTTCGAGAGGAAGAAGCTCAATTTGGTCGTGGTCCTGGATTACTCAGGCTCAATGGGAAGCCCCTTTGACCGGTACTACTACGATAGGTTCGGCAATCTGGTGGAGCAGGAGGCAGACGAATCGGGGAAGACGAAGATGGAGATTGCCGATAAATCTGTTGTAGACTTGCAAAGCCACCTGAACGATGATGACCGCTTTGGCCTTGTCATCTTCAGCGACGATGCATTCGTTTTCGATCCCCTGACGCCGATGGGGGACAAAGACCAGGAGAAGCTAAAAGAACAAATCCTCGGCATCAAGGAGTACAGCGGGACATACATGGAGTCCGGCATGTCCAGGGGGACAGCCCTCTTCGATAGATACCTGGAGGCCAACAAATCCGAGTATGAGAACAGGATAATCTTCATGACGGATGCAATGCCGAACATCGGCCAGACGGGGGAAAGCGAGCTGCTTAAAATGCTTGAGGATAACGCTGACAGGGGCATCTATACTACATTCATCGGAATTGGAGTGGACTTCAACACGGAACTGATCGAAAATATCACCAAGGTTAAAGGCGCCAACTACTATTCGGTCCATTCCGCAGGCGAGTTCAAGGAGAGAATGGACGATGAGTTCGACTTCATGGTCACGCCCCTGGTGTTCGACCTTGTGCTCGATTTGGATGCTCCAGGCTATGAAATTGAGAAGGTGTACGGGTCTCCTGAGGCCGATCAGGCTACAGGCGAAATCATGAGGATAAATACGCTATTCCCCTCCAAAGCCGAAAGCGGCCAGGTCAAGGGCGGGGTAGTGCTGATAAAGCTGAAAGAGATCTCGTCTGAAGGCGACAAGCCGGATGGTGATATGTCAAAAGGCGACGTGAGGCTGAAGGTCAGCTATGAGGATCGAAATGGGATAAAGGACGGCGATGAGGCCATTATCCAGATCCCTGAAACAGAGCCCGATTACTATCAGAACAGCGGCATACGAAAGGCCATTCTGCTCTCCCGTTACGCCGATTTGATCAAGGACTGGACAATAGACGAGAGGAGAGCTGCACAGAGCGGGAAAAAGGTGGTGCCGTCGGTGACTTTTGAAGGCGGCATCGTGATACCAATTGAGCTTGGCGAGTGGGAGCGCCAGTCGCTGCCGCTGAAGGTGGCCGAGCCCTACAGAAAGCTCTTCAGCGTCTTTGAGAGGTATTTCGATGAGGAGAGCCGGGCCCTAGAGGACGATAACCTGCAGCAAGAGCAGGTGGTCTTGGAGAAGCTCAGCGAATACAAGGGATAAAGCCCCATTCTTTTAGGAAAACAAAAAGAGGAAGGATCCGGATCCAACGGATCCATTCCGATTTTTCTTTAAATTTTCGCAAGAAAACGGCCTGCTATTCACTCCCACGATATTTAAATACGTGAGCCGCATTTAGAGAGAAGACTGAAACATCACAGCACTTGCAGGTGGAGTAGAGTTGAAACCATTGCTGATCGTGGCATTTGCGCTTAGTGCAGCTTTTATCGTCGCTATCCTTCCGGCATATTCATTTCCAGCAGGCACCTCGCAGGAGGCGTTTACTAGCTACAGCGGCAGCACATCACAAAACAGCTCCGCCATCAGTTTTTCCGGGCAGAGGAATGTTTCGCAGGCTCCGGCAGTCGTAACCATCGGCAAAGGCTATTACGGCTCACATCCGGTCAGCTTCAGCTCAGCAATTGGCAGCGAAACCTGGATAAAAAACACAAACGATGCTGCGTCCTTGAATCACGAGGTTAGCTACGCACATGGAGTCGACGGGGCAATTGAGCTTTCTGGCCAGGAGAGCAGCTTTCGTCAGGGCGATTATTATTCGCAAAGCACGGGCACCATCAATATGAAGATCAGCGAGGACGTCACCGAGGGCATGGTTCATTTCGGCGGGCTTCAGGGAAGCGGGGCTTCATCCGACGGCGAGAGCGCCAGGGACAGTCCAGACCCCCTGATGAATGCCTGGAAAACCCCCTCTTTGGAGATGGAGGAGGACTACATCGGCAGCTACCACATCGAAAAGAACATGACCATTGCTACCAGCCGGAAAGATGACTGGGGTATCGATTATTGGCTGGACTGCTGCAGCGGTGGTATCTTAAGCGTTGATGGCCATTTGCCCCCGATAATCAGCACAGACGACGTTTTCAACTCTCGATTTCTAAGGCCTTGACAAGAGAATATAGAGCCTCGTTTGCCGGCACAGGAATCGAGCGCTTCCTGGCCAGATGAACGATATGCCCATTGATTGAATCAATCTCCGTTCTCTTGCCCTTCAAAACATCCTGGAGCATGCTTGATGTGTTCATGGATGTTTTGGCGGCAATAGAAAAAACGAAGCTTTGCACATCATCGCTATTGAAATCAAATCCTTCCCCCTTTGCGACTTCCACGCACTCTTCCACAGTTCTTTGAACCAGGCCCTTGAGGTGAACGGAAAGCACAATGCCGTTCTTCTCTCGGGTCAGGGCTGTTATGGGATTTATGACCGCATTGGCGAAAAGCTTGTTCCACTGGTGAACCTTGAAATCGGCTAGGAACTCAATCTCAAATCCCTTCTCCTGAAACCTTTCCTCGAAGAACTTTTTCAGGCTCTCTGGGAAACGGCCTTCCAGGATTGTCTTTCCTTTTCCCTTCAGTTCGATCATGCCGTTTTCAGAAAAAACAACTCCATTCGAGGTTATTCCCTCGAAGACCTCGTGGGACGGCAATTTGAACATCTCTCTGTTGCCCATGCCGTTCATCAAAAGCAGAATTGCCGCATTCTTTAGCCTTCCGTCCAGGAGGCCGGACCCCTTCATCTCCTCCAGCACGGCAGCTAGGGAGTGGGCTTTAACGCATATAACTATTATATCCGGGGTGAAATCTACCGTTTCAATCTCGGAAAGCATCGTGATGCAGTGCTTGAACTTGATGGTTCTTGGGCCCTCTGGAAAGTCTATTTTAAGGCCGTCTTCCAGTATATTCTGAATGTGGCCCTTTCTGCCCAGCAGCGCCACGTTCTCTGCGATGTCGCGTTCGCCGCGCTCACCGCCGTCCTTTAACATAGAGAGCATGTAGCCCAAGAATGTGCCAATAGCCCCGGCTCCGTAGATGAGCACGTTTGCATTTGCCATTTCGTTATCCTTCCGCTTAAAGTTTATTAAACGCTGCCTGCAATCTTCCAACTGCGTTTTGCTTTGTACTTGGATCGATTTAGGCTCAACGACGAGAACATAACTGCTCTTTTAAGCCTAAACTTTTCCCTGCGGCAGACTGCATGCCCTTACAAATATAGCCGCAACCATGGGTATGTGCAATGACCGTCGATCAGATTCCCATCAGCAGGTTCTCAATCATTACAAGGATCTCTCCCAAGGCCCTTCGCTACTACGACCAGAAGGGCCTGCTTGTGCCGGAGGCAAAGGACCCCTTCACAGGATATCGCTACTATACCGCGGATCAGCTGGAGAGGGGCGTGCGAATCAGGACGCTCTGCAATCTCGGATTTCACCTGGATGAAATTGCGGACTTCCTGGAGGCCGAGATCATGGGAGACTCCTCAAAGATAGAGGCCATGCTGGGTCGGCAGCTTTCCAGGACGCAGATGGAAATCGCCAGGCTGCGGAGGATTGAGTCGTTGCTCAGACAGGAAAATGAGGTGCTGATGAAAATGGCATTAATTGAGCCGGTCATAAAGGATGTGCCCGCCCTGCGAATTCTAAGCAAGCGGGATAAGGGAAGCAGCTATGGAGAGATTATCAGCCGCCTGATAGAAGATCTGTGCGGGATTCTCTTCCAGGCCGAAAACCAGCGCAATATGGTGAAGATGGCAGGACCTGTTATGTCTATTTATCATGATCCTGAATGCAAAGAGAGGGATATCGACGTCGAGGTGGCCATACCCATAATCGGCAGGATAGAGGTGACCGGAGGAGCTGAGGTCAAAAATCTGCCGGGCGCCAGGGTCCTGGCGGTTGTGCATAAGGGAAGCTATGAGACGCTTCATCTGACCTACAAGGAGATATTCGATTATATGGCCAGAAGCGGCCTGGAGTTCGCCGGACCAGTGAGGGAGCTTTACTTAAACGATCCTGATAAGACGCCGTCTGAGGATCTGATAACAGAGATACAGGTGCCTATCAAGGGATAGGTGCGAGGGACAGGTGCGGAGGATAGGTGCGAGGGACAAGCGCTAGAGACTGGTGCTAGAGACAGGTCCAAAGAATAGCTAAAACTTTTTTTTGCGCTCTTACATTGCACAGGCTCAGAATTGAGAATTTATATCGGCGCTAAACTGTGAAGTCTCTCTTTTTATATCCTCTGGATTCCTTCCAGAGAATTTAAAACCATGTCTAAGCGAAACCTTGTATCCCTTCCTGGAAAGGATCTCGGACATCTCATCAAGAGAGCATCCCGTATCTCTTCCGCAGGATGCGAACAGGGCAACTTTGGAGCTTCCCAAGGGCATCTTATTTATGAAAGTCCTTACGGCCGGAGTCATATTGCCGGCCCAGACCGGCGTACCTATGATCATCATATCATACGATCCGAAATTTAAATTGGATGTGTTAATCGGCGTTTCCTTCTTCATCATCGCATCCCATGCGCAGGTGATCCATTTTAAAAATCCTTTCCTCTGGTTCAGGTCCCTTATGCTTTCAAGATGACCGCCCAGGTGTGATGAAATATCAAAAGACAATCTCATCGTATTTCCGCCTCTTGAATAGAATGCCACAAGAAACTTGGGGTGATCTGCGGACAACATTCGAGGAGCTTTTATATCACTATCTTTATGATTTCTCATTCGAGCACAGCTTCCCTGGTTTTCTGATTTATTTTATTATGTAAGTGATTTAACTGTATTTAAAGATTTCACCAGGCATTTGGATGTATGCAAGGCTCATAATAATATCATTCTATTGCTCGCCGTCCAATTTCCATAAAATTTTTATGGATGTAATCTTAGGTACTGATGTGGTAGATATGAACAAAGTCGATGAACTATTAGCCGTGATCCTGCTCTTAAGCATGGGGTTCCTCATAGCGCAGACGGTATGACACCTTCATTCAAGCTAAGCTTGGTTGTGAACGTCGATGGCTCCTGGTTCTTGGGCTCCGGGATCTACGCGAGGGACGAGGCGCAGGTTCGGATGTGAGATTCCTATCAAATGCTCATGTCCTTGCCCGGGACCGATTCAGCACAGGCTATACGGCTAGCTGTGTAAAATTGAGCTATGACATAACTATGTATATTTTCCTCAGAAATGGTTCTTCGTTCTTTGTCCCGAAGGTAGTTTCTAGCCGTACAAAAGGCTGCATAGTAAGCCCTGCTGATAGACGAGCGTAACCTGGCTTCGTCCTTTTTATCGGATGCTAATTCTTTTGCCAGGATAAGGTAGCAGCACCAATCGAAGCCTATTCGTACTCCACCTGAATAAGCAACTTAGGTTCCGAAATGGCTGAGGCATCTAGCCACCAACTCTCATCAAGCCTATCCAGTTTCTCAATGGCATCACTGGGTTTCAGCCCCGTACAGATGTAGACTACAAGCTCTTTTTCTCCAACTTCATCAGGATCTGTCATGACTTCTAAGGACAGAGTTTCCGTTGGAAAGTAATCTCTTATGTTATAATGAGATTCTATTAGCAAAGGTAGGATATGCTTATTATTACTAAGAAAATCGGATATTTCTTTAACATTCCTCAGAGCGTATTTACTGCTTAACAGCACAATGCTGCTGTTTGATTCCTCTTGTCCTGCAGTACCAACGTCCGCCTCTGCGATCATTGACATTACTTGAGAGGGCCTAGAATAAATAGGTTTCATTAAGTAGAGGCCGAACTTTGATCTGAAGCTTACTGTCTGGCAGCAGAAGTCTAGCTGGTTCTTGTCAGGATCGTAAATCTGACCAATTACATCTTCTGCCACGCTATTTTCCTCAAAATTAATTTCTCTTTAATAGGTAAATTTTTCGCTGGCTTCATTTCGCCGCCTCTTCCATAATCCTGATCTCCTCCTTTGTCAGCCCGTACAGTTCGTAGACCAGGGCGTCGATTTGCTTATCGGTGGCTTCTGTCTGGCGCTGAAGAAGAGTACGCTCGTGCCCGCCCTTGTCAACGGCAAGCCGTTCACATAGATCATGGTCATTTTATAGCAGGCAAAACATCCGAACGTAGCTGGTTTTCAAACCTTGAATGGCCTCTCCGGCAGTCGCAGACCGCATCCTCAATCGAAGTCCTCAAAACGAACCGTTCCAAGTCCGCAGACACATGCGTATCTTCGCACCAGAATAGCGAGCAAACAAAGCTGGACTAACAAGGCTGGACTAACAAGGCTGGACT
>CAZHNU010000004.1:20421-36018 GCA_964534145.1 uncultured Methanotrichaceae archaeon
GCTGGACTAACAAGGCTGGACTAACAAGGCTGGACTGACAAGGCTGGACTGACAAGGCTGGACTGACAAGGCTGGACTCTCCTTTGCTGCCCCTCTGGTCATGAGAGACGAAATAGGTTTTGGAGCGGGACAAAGCATTTTTAATCTTGGCGGTAAAATGGAAACTGGTGATATAATTTGGCTAAATTCTGCAGTTCATTGATTTTATTTTTGACTTTAGCCGTCCTGTCCTCGATAGCCCTGGCGGCTGAATCGGACGGCTATACCGTAAAGGTCGCCGAAGACAAGTGGCTTGGATACTACCTGGTTAACCAGAGCGGTTTTACCCTCTACTACTACAGTAACGACTCCGAAACCCTGGATACAAGCACCTGCTACGATAACTGCTCCAAGCTCTGGCCTCCCTTCTTTGTAGAGGAGCTTATCCTTCCGGAGAAACTCAGGTCAATCGACTTCAAGGAGATAACCCGCAAAGACGGCACCAAACAGACAACATTCATGGGCTGGCCTCTCTATCTCTACTCGGAGGACGAGGCGCCTGATGATATCGAGGGCCAGGGCGTCGACGGAGTCTGGCATGTCGTGGACCCCACAAACCAGCCGCAAATGATCTGAGCTGCGCCAAAAACCGGCCCCAAAGAATGCTGGGATGCCTCCCAGCGACTGTTTTTATTTCATCTATTTCTATTTCATTCGCCCATTATATTTTCAGTGACAACTGCCACAGCGTCCATCTCTATCAGGAATTCCGGATTCGCCAGGCCAAAGACGTATACACCGGTTATCACCGGCGGATTTGGGCGGTTTCCCCATGCCTTTTGGAAGGCCTCAAATCCGGGCTGAAGCGGCTGTCCCTGCACGACATAAATGTTCCACTTCACAACATGCTCCAGCCTTGCCCCTCCGGCGGCAAGGGCGATTTCGAGATTCTTAAACACCTGCTCGGCCTGCGCCCTCAAATCCCCTTTTCCGACAATATTTCCCGAAGCGTCCACCGCATTTTGCCCGCCCACATACACAGTCCTGACATTTCCGGTGACTGCGACGGCCTGCGAGTAGGCCGGATTCCTGTGCAGGCCCTCCGGATTTAAGTAGCTTACCTGACCCATGCCTTTATTTCCTCCAGTTTCTTTGATCGCTTTAATCCTGATTACAGGCTATCGTTAATCATTTAATAGCTCCGTCATTATTGCCTTATAATTTTTCTTAATTGATCGAAAACCAAGCGGAAAAATTTAACATTGTAGAAGCAATGGGTTACACATGAATCGGAATCTTGGGGCAATCCTGGCGCTTACAGCAATATCGATACTAGCCATTCAAGCATCGGCCGTAGAGCCGGATGCGGAACCGCTAAACCTTGTTGCGATCCTCACAGATTTCGGCACCGATGACTACTATGCCGGAGCCCTGGAGGGCGTCATCTACGCCGCCAATCCCTCTGCAAGGATTTCAGTAATAACGTATGAAATTCCGCCGTTCAACGTGGCCGAAGGCTCGTATATTCTGGCCAAGTCGGCACGCTGGTATCCATCGGGGACGGTTTTTCTCTCCGAGGTAAATCCGGGATCAGGGAATACATACAGGCACATAGTCCTGGAGACCAAAGACGGCAAGCTGTTCGTCGGGCCGGACAACGGCCTTTTCACAATGGTCATCAGCGACCTGGGATTTTACCGTGCTCATGAAATAACCAACCAGAGCATGACTTTGAACGGCTCTTCCAGGACGTTTACAAGCCTTCATGTCTTCGGGCCTGTGGCTGCCCGTCTGGCCGCCGGCCTGGACCCGACAGAGGTTGGGCCGGAGGTAGACGATCTGGAGCTTCTGCCTTTTGCCTATCCTGAGCTGAACGGCTCGAGCGTCACAGGCCGCATAGTTCATGTGGACAGTTACGGCAACCTTATTACCAATATCCCGGCCGACCTGATTGAAAAGATCAATATATCGCTAAGCGATCCGCTGAGCGTAAGCCTAGGCAACAGAAGCATTTCAGCTAAATTTGTCCAAACCTACGGAGATGTGCCTGTGGGGGAATGGCTGGCCTTAACCGGCTCCTCAAGCTATCTGGAAATCGCTCAAAATATGATGAGCGCTGCAGAAACAACAGGGACGGAAGCAGGAGAAAAGGTTGTCGTCTCAAAGGGGATCCGAGATTGAATAACATTTTCAAATTATTTTTCAGATTACCTTTTCAGACTGCCTTTTCAAATTACCTCTTCCCAATCCTCTTTTCAGTCTCCAGCACCTTCAGGGTAATCTTCATCACAGTATCGGGATTGATGGATATCGAGTCTATTCCCTCCTCGACCAGGAACTCGGCAAACTCAGGGTAATCGCTGGGCGCCTGGCCGCAAATCCGCTGTGCCTCTCGTTTCGCTTTGTCCCCTGAATTGACATCGAGACCATTTTCTTGACCGAAGGGTCCCTCTCATCGAACTCCTTTGCCAGAAGCTCCGAGTCCCTGTCGATTCCTAGTGTCAGCTGCGTCAGGTCGTTGGAGCCGATGGACATGCCGTCAACCAGCCGGCAGAAGTCGTCCACCAGTACAACGTTGCTAGGGATTTCGCACATGATGTAAACCTGCAGGCCGCCCTCACCCCTTTTCAGGCCGTTTTTCTCCATCTCCTGCAAGACCTTGACGGCCTCGTCCACCCTGCGGCAGAAGGGTATCATTATTATTACGTTGTTCAGTCCCATTGTTTCCCGTACACGCTTCAAGGCGGCACATTCCAGTGCAAAGGCAGCGCGGTATCTCTCGTGATAGTAGCGCGACGCTCCCCGAAATCCGAGCATTGGATTGCTCTCTTCGAGCTCAAAGAACCGCCCTCCGATCAGGTTGGCGTACTCGTTGGACTTGAAGTCGCTAAGGCGGACCACTACGGGCTTTGGGTAAAATGCGGCTGCAATAGTCCCCACGCCCTGAGAGAGCCTCTCAACAAAGTACTCCCTTTTATCATCGTAGCCGAAGGTCAGCTCCTCAATCTCCTTTCCAGCTGCCTCATCCGACACCTTATCGGGGTGGATCAGGGCCATAGGATGGATCTTGATGTAGCTGTTGATTATGAATTCCAGCCTGGCGAGGCCTACGCCGTCGTTTGGTATCATTGATACGGAGAAAGCCTCCTCGGGGTTGCCGAGGTTGATCATCACCTCGGTCTTTGGCCTTGGCAGGTCCTTCAGGCTCAGCTTCTCAACGCTGAAGGGCATGATTCCCTGATAGACAAAGCCGGTATCGCCTTCAGCGCAGCTAACGGTTATCTCCTGCCCGGTCTTGATTTTTTCGTTGGCTCCTTCGGCCCCCACAACAGCCGGGATGCCGAATTCCCGGCTCACTATTGCCGCGTGGCTGGTCCTGCCCCCTAGAGTGGTCACTATCGCAGCAGCCTTCTTCATCACCGGCTCCCAGTCGGGGGTTGTGGTGCTGGATATCAGTATTTTCCCCGGCTGGAAGGAGGACAGGTGCGATATGTCGGGAACAACTCTCGCTTTTCCGCTGGCGATCTTCTCGCCTACGCTCCTACCGGTGACAACTACGGGCCCTCTTTTCTCCAGATGGTATGTCTCTAGAACATCTCTCGCCCTCTGGGACTGAACAGTCTCAGGCCTGGCCTGGACTATGAACAGCTCCGAAGTCAGCCCGTCCTTTGCCCATTCGATATCCATCGGCCTGTAGTGACCTGCTTTTTGGGAGTAATAGTCCTCAATCTTCAAGGCATAGTCTGCCAGCTTTAAGGTCTCATCATCGGAAATGCAGAACCGCTTTCTGTCTTCCCAGGGAACCTCCACGTTTCTGGTGAGCGACTTCTCCTCGCCCGAGCCGTAGACCATTTTCACCTTTTTGCTGCCTAGAGTCTTCCTGATGATGGGGCGAAATCCCTTTCGAAAGGCGGGCTTGAATACATAGAACTCATCAGGGTTCACGGCTCCCTGCACCACATTTTCTCCCAGACCGTAGGCGCCCGTAATGAAGACGGCATCCTGGAAGCCGGTCTCAGTATCAATGGTGAATATCACGCCGCTTGAGGCAAGGTCCGACCTGACCATCTTCATGATTCCGATGGATAGAGCCACCTTGAAGTGATCGAAGCCGTTATCTATCCTGTAGGATATGGCACGATCGGTAAACAAAGATGCAAAGCATTTAATGCAGGCTATTTTCAGCTCGTCATAGCCGCGGACGTTCAGGAATGTTTCCTGCTGGCCCGCAAAGGAGGCCGTGGGCAGGTCCTCGGCACTGGCAGAGCTTCTGACTGCCACGTCGGGATTTTTGCCGTACTGCTCTCCCAGACTGTCGTAGGCAAACCTGATCTCTGACCAGAGGTCGTCAGGCATTTCTGCCTTTAAGATCAGCTCTCTTGCCCTTTTTCCGCGTGCTGCCAGGTCCGAAATATCGCTCTTGTCAAGGCCAGCAAGTGCATTCTTCAGATCCTCCAGAATGCCGACAGACTCCAGCAAATGCCAGTAGGCATCGGTAGTCGTGGCAAATCCGTTTGGGATCATCACTCCCTGAGAGGTAAGCTCACGATACATCTCCCCGAGCGATGCGTTCTTCCCCCCAACCAGCGGTATGTCTTCTATCGCTATCTCATCGAACCATCGAATGAACTTGCTCTTCTGGCTCATAGAAATTCTCCAGGTCAGACCGATATCACATAATATTCCTGCCGAAACTATAATAATTTATTTAACAGGAATGAGATTATCAGTCTTTTATCGGTCTTTTATCGGCCTTTATCCAGGAAATCAGTCATCTTTAAAAGGGTCTCATCAGGATGGCTGATCCAGAAAATGTGGCCGGCGCCCGCGATCATCTCGAGCCTTGATCCCGGAATAATCCTTTCAAGCATCCGGCTATTCTCCGGAGGAATCAGTATATCGCGATCCCCTGCCAGGATAAGTGACGGCATTCGAAGGTATGGAAGGCGGGAGCAGGCATCGTGGGCCCTGAATGCTGCAAGCTGTGCCCTGTAAGCACCAAGCTGGCTCGGGTAAATCAGGTCAGACTGGATCTTCCTCTCAACAATTTCCCTGTGTGCATCGATGAACTCCGGGGGAAATCCGGCAGGCGCGCTCCACCAGAGCATCTGGTAAAGCGTCATGTCGGTCCTCGGCCCCATATAAGCCTCGGCTTTTGGGTCCATAAAGCGGCCTTTGCCTCCGGCTGTTGTGCACCCGAGAATCAGCCTTTCCACCCGCCGAGGATGGTTCAATGCCAGCTCCTGTGCAATCATTCCTCCCATGCTGGCCCCAAAAACGTGAGCGCTCTCCAGTCCAATGGCATCCATGAGGTTGGCCGCATCGTCGGCCATCTGCCTGATGCTGTAAGGGCCCGATGGCTGGTCGCTTCTCCCTGTGCCCCTGTTGTCGAACATGATAATTCGATAGCGTTTTGCCAGCTCGTGCGGCAGGATCCATCCCCAGTCCAAAACGCAGCCGCCAATGCCCATGATCAGTAGAAGCGGCTCGCCCTGGCCTCGGACCTCGCAGTACATTTTAATATCGCCCGCTGTGACGGTTCCCGCAATTTCTGCTGCCTGTTGTCCCGGCGCTGTTGTAGCAATGGCCATAAAGGAGACTACTTCCGAAATTATTTATTTTTAACGAATGTTAGATTATCTTTATAAAATGACAGTGCCTTTAACCTTAAAGGGTGACTGTATCACTCATGTCCCGCTCCGCCCCCATACATCCCACGCTCGACGATTGGATTCGCCGCGACACGGTTGCATTTTCTGTCGAATTTCCTGAAACCTTCAATGCTGCTGTCGATGAGGTTATCGCCTTACTTGGCGGCTATGTGGAGCTGCTCGGCCTTGGAGAGGCGCTTCACGGCGGCGAGGGCATTCTCATGCTCCGCAACCGGCTCTTCCAGCGCCTGGCAGAGGTGCACGGCTACAGCGCAATTGCCCTGGAGAGCAGTTTCCCCAGAGCGCGCCTGGTTAACGAGTACATTCAGGGCCGCGTCCCTACGTCGTATGAGGACGTAGCTGAGGCCGGGTTCAGCCACGGCTTCGGCATGCTGGAGGCGAATCGAGAGCTTGTCGAGTGGATGAAGGAATACAATGCCAATCCTTCGCACCGCGTCAAGCTCAGGCTCTACGGCTTTGACGGTCCGACTGAAATGACCCACACCGACAGCCCCTCGCAGGTGCTTCGCTTTGTTCTGGATTATCTCGCATCAATCGACAGCACCAGCGGCAGGGAGCACCGGGAGCGAATCGATGCGCTCATAGGGCGGGACGCAGATTGGGAGAACCCTGCTGCAATGATGGACCCGACGAAATCGGTAGGCCTGTCGCCGGAGGCAACGGCGCTGCGAAGCGAAATCGAGGACCTGATCTCTGAACTTCAGTTGCGCCGCCCTGAACTGGTTGCAAAAAGCGATGAAGGTCCTTATCAGGAGGCTGTCTGGTATGCGGTGATTGCTCGGCAGCTGCTGAACTATCACACAGCTCTGGCATCAAGATCGGGCGATGAGGCAAAACGCATTTCCAGGGGACTTGGCCTGCGCGACTTGATGATGGCGGGCAATCTGGCGTATGCGGTGGAGCAAGAGCGCTGTCGCGGAAAGGTCTTTGCCTTTGCCCACAACAGCCACCTGCAACGTGGAAAGGCTTACTGGCAGCTGTCTGCATGGACTCTGGAGTGGTGGCCGGCGGGAGCGCAAATAAGCGAGATGCTTGGATCGCGTTATGCCGTCATAGGAACGGCTGTGGGCGTCTCTGATGCCAACGGCATCGGCGCTCCCGAGGCGGGCACTCTTGAGGCACGGCTGACTGTAGCGCCCGGTCCGGCGAGGTTCATTCCCACTCATAAAGGCCGGAGTCTCCCAGCGCCGGAAATCGCAGGCCTTCCGGTCAGATCAGGCAGCATAAAGAACCAGACCTACTTCCCTCTGACCCCTCAAAGCCTCAAGCACTTCGATTACCTGGCCGTGCTGGATTCAACGGCATACAGCCGCGGCGGCCCGCCGCTGTTGCAGTGAGACCATGTCCAGCAGCATGAAAATAACTGCGTCCACTGCCTCATCCCAAAAAATTGACTCGGCATTCCGTTCACCCGCATTCCAGGCCCTGACCATCGGCGTGCCCTTCTGCGCCTTCAAGCTGCTCTTCGGCCTGATGAGCATGCGCTTTGGCCTTCCTGCTCTGGGATATGCGATCATCCTCTGGGCATCTGCTGACCTTTTCATGAACCTGGCAAGGGTTTTCTACAACCTGGCGGATCGAGAGTCGCCTGTGGAGTACTGCACCATCGCCCAGGCGGGCCGCATTTTCGGTAGGCCGGGACTCTTTTTGGCCATAGATACCTTTCTCTCCTTTTCGATCATCTGCATTGCCCTCTGGTCCGGGTGGATCAAGCTTCTCAGCCCCTTTGAGTCCTACATCTGGTATGCAGCAACGACCTTGAACCTGATCAGCATCTCCATAGTCAACATCTGGCTGGAGATAAGGAGAATGGGATGAACCAAAATCTCTGCAAAATATGGCCATTGATCTGATATCTCCTGCATCGCTACCATCTCCGCAAAACTTTAATCGGCCTGGCTCCTTTGGTGTTGAGGCCATGCCGGAGACTGCCAGATGACGCCAGAAAACGAGTTCAGCTTTCAGGTATTAAAGAGCGATTTGCAGACCAGAGCGAGAAGGGGTGTGATAAGAACCCGCCGCGGGCTAATCGAGACGCCCTACTTCGTGCCCGTAGCGACGCTGGCCTCAGTTCGCTCCCTTGGAGCAGACGACCTGGAGGCTCTGGGCGTCCAGTGCACTCTTGCCAATACCTATCACCTTCACCTCAAGCCGGGTGACGAGACAATCGGCCGCCACGGCGGTCTGCACAGGTTCATGGGCTTTGGTGGGCCGATATTCACAGATTCGGCAGGCTTTCAGGCCTTTTCCTTGGGCTTTGGCCGCGAGCACAACATAAACAAGGTTGGCGGCATTTTCCCGGAGGGCAGAACCACAGAGGAGAAGAGAGAAAATCTGACGAAGATCACCGATGAGGGAATCCGCTTCAAGTCCGTTTACGACGGCACCTGGCACTTTCTGGACGCCAAGGCCTCCATGAGAATTCAATCCAACCTGGGATCGGACATTATCATGGCATTTGACGAATGCACATCTCCCCTATCGGACTACGATTACACAAAAAAGGCGATGCAAAGGACTCACGACTGGGCCGGGCTCTCGCTGGAGCACCGCGACCCTGGCCAGGCCATCTACGGCATCATACAGGGTGGCTGGTTCGAGGATCTCCGCAGGGAGAGCACCGAGCTCATCTCATCACTTCCGTTCGACGGAATTGCCATCGGCGGATCTCTAGGCAACTGCAAAGAGGACATGCACCAGGTGCTGGACTGGGTCATTCCCAGGCTTGACGGGCGGCCCAGGCACCTCCTGGGGATTGGCGAGATCGACGACATTTTCGAGTGCGTGGAAAGGGGAATCGACACCTTTGACTGCGTCACCCCGACGAGGATTGCACGCAGAGGCAATCTGTATATCCGCCCGGAGTCAGGCGGTTGCAAGGAAAACAAGTTTCGGATATCGATAAAAGCGCTGGAGAACAAGGAAGATCCGCAGCCGGTGGACCAGAACTGCTGTTGTCCCACATGCCGACGGTACTCCAGGGCGTATTTGAGACATCTTTACGCTGCAAAAGAGCTCACCTACTTTCGGCTGGCATCGATACACAACCTCCATTTCATGCTGCGGCTGATGGAGGAGATAAGGGAATCCATAAATAGCGGGACATTTCTCCAGTTGAAGAAAAAATGGCTGCAGAATTAATCGGCGAAGAAAGTAAGGATGAATCTTTTAGGAAGGCTCTGCAGGGGGCAGCAGAGGATGCCTCAGGAGGGTATTCGAAAAAGGGCATATTGAGCCTCGACAGAACGCAGGCGGCAATAGTTCTCTGCGGCCTTTACCTGTTCTTCTCGTTTGCGGGAAATATCGCCGCCACCAAGGTCACATACTTCGGGAGCCTGGTCATGGATGCAGGCTTCATCTACTCCCTCACATTTACCTGGCGCGACCTGATCCACAAGCAGCTGGGAAGGAGCGCAGCCATTACCACCATCTGGCTCTCGACTGCCATAAACCTCCTGGCGGCCCTTTACTTTCAGATAGTGGTGCTCATGCCCGCAGAGCCCAGCTGGGCTGCGGCCGGCGGCCAGGCGGCATGGGAATTTTTGTTCTCGCTCCAGTTCAGGATAGTGCTGGCATCGATTATAACGGCGCTTATAGCGGAACTGATCGATACACAGGTATATCATCTCTGGACCAGAGGCATCGGGATAAACAGGCCCCAGTGGACGCGTGTACTCGTCTCCAACTCCATCTCCATTCCCATAGACAGCGTTCTCTTTCCTCTGATAGCTTTTTTGGGCGTCATCAGCGCCGATGCCATGGTGCAGATGTTCTGGACGAACCTCATAGTGAAGGTGATAGTAACAATGCTCGCCTTCTGGACGATTTACCTGGTGCCGGAAAGGCCAATTTATAGGGATTGATGCTGTCTGGACCATCTATCTGGACGATATCTCCAGAAAAGGCGGGCAGGTTCCCAAAATAGAGTGGGATCTCCCCTTGGGTGTATCGGGAATTTTAAGTATTAAATATCACCGTTTTCTCAACGAAAAAAATGTATTGGCTCAAATGTATACCGCAGTCCCCGGCTCCACGTAAATTATCTTTGTACCACCCCTCTCGAAGAATATCGTCTTGGGGTAGTTGAATTGACCATCATAGACTCTTATATCATGGTTCTGACCGCCTGCAACTCTGAAGCTGAACTTTCCGTCCATAGGATCTCCGCCTGTTCCCTCTGTGCCTATATATTGACCATCCAGGAAGACCTGGTATCCGCGCATGCCTTGAGATACTATCGTGCCTGTAGAATCGCCGGCAGCTGCAGCCTGGGATGGAGCAGCTGCGTAGGTGCTATCAGGAAAATGAACAACGGGGTATGTGGCAGTGTACGCAGCGGCAGATACTGGATGCACCCTAAACGATGATCTCGTCTGTGCATAATTTATTGTCTCTGACCAGTTCTTTTGGAATGGTTCCCAGTTCATCCCGGCAAGAGAGTTCAGTCTGAAGTCCGAATAGTAAGGCAGTGGATCGTAGGGAAATACGCCGTAAGGTCCAGGATAAATAGCTCCCCCTGTAGTGTAACCGCGGTAGTTGGGGACTGCCTGATCCAGCCACAGCACCATTCCGGCTATCCCGGGATCTATCGGTCCTCTGCTGGAAATGACATATCCGCCTTCCAGCCAATCCTGCCCATATGAAACTCCAATCATCAGGCAGGCCGCAAATACAGCCAAAAATAAAAAGGTCCTTTTAGGTATCATTCATGTTCACCGAAATACACCTTATGCTCAATTGCATTTAACGCTAACTATCAGGAGAAGCCGGGGCTGGCGGTGATATCACCGGCCAGTCTCGTTCCCCCGGTACGATACTCTGTAGATAACTCCGTTGGTATCGTCTCCAACCAGGAGCGATCCATCTTTGCCCACCGCAAGCCCTGCCGGCCTGGCAAAGAATGCAGTTCCATTATTGGCCAGAAAACCGGTAAGGAAATCCTCGAATCCCGTGGGCTGGCCTGCCTCATCGAACAGTATTCTGACCACCTTATAGCCGACGGCAGGCCTGCGGTTCCATGAACCTCTGAGCGTCAGGAAGGCATCGTTCCTATATTCTTCAGGGAACTGCGTCCCATTGTAGAAGACGAGCTGTATGGGCGAGCTATGTGCCTGGTATTCGAGCACAGAGGGCTCTGTTTCTGCGCAAAACTCCTCTTTTGTCATATTCTCCGGTTTCTGGGATATAACCTGATCAACCTGCATTTTTCCAAAGCACCAGGGCCAGCCATAGTGGCGGCCTTCGATGATCCTGTTCAGCTCCTCTGGGGGTACATCATCGCCTCTCCAATCGGAGCCCTGATCCATTCCCCATATCTCCCCTGTAACGGGATTCATGGCAAAACCAATAGTGTTTCTAAGACCGCTGGCATATATCCGGCGGCTGCTTCCATCGGCATCTATCTCCAGGATTGTGGCATGCTCTGGTTCAGGCTCAGGGCAGACATTGCAGCTGCTGCCAACTGAAAGGTATATTTTCCCATCGGGGCCTACGTGCAGGGTGCGGTTTGGGTGCTGCCCTCCGTCCGGGAGTCCGTCCACAAGGATCTGGGGCTCTCCCACTTCTCCATCCTGGCCAATCTGGGCGACGTAAAGCTCAGTTGGCGTCGCCAGATAGAGCCTATCTCCCTGAACGGCAATCCCGTGGAGGTGGTCGATACCTGACACAACTGCTCTCCTCTGATCGGCGGTGCCGTCGCCGTTTGTATCGTTGAGGGCGATTGTGTTGTTCTCTGCAAGCTCAGTCACGTATACCGTCCCGTCACCCCCGACGGCCATGATCCTCGGATTCTTTAAATCCATGGCGAATACATTTATTTCAAATCCGTCCGGAAGGCTCAGCATCTCCAAAAGCTCTGAGCTGAAGTTCATCTTCTCGGGAACGAAACTGTGGCCAGTGACCTCAATATTCGTTCCCGCTGCGGGCTCTTGGCCCAGTGCAGCCATCAAGGCTGTTCCTGATAACAATATGAGGATGAGGAAAGCCAGAACGGCGGTGACATTCTTTGGCATCGTTTTATCACATCCATTTCTAGAAATCAAATTCCTGGGAATCATTCCAGCAGCATCAGGCCGGCACCTGATCCTTCATCTCCCTATTCCAGTGGCGGTGCTCCGCGATGGCCTGCATGAACTTGCCGCTGAAGTCATCTATATTCGAGGGCTTCCTGACAGTCACTACTCCCTTCTCGGACTTAACCTTCCCTCCGCCGGTCGATCCCGGATCGCCAAAGTCGATGCCTCTGATCTCGGACTCCATCAGGAGGTCGACACCCTCGCCTGTGGCCCCAATGGGCTTGCAGTGCTTGAAGGCCTCATTGATGAAATGCAGAGCCGCCCCGTGGGTTTTCAGGGAATCGATGCTCTTCTGTCCGCCTGGGATGAAAACTGCGTCAAACATGATCGACCCGGTGGTGACATAGCTCTTGTCGACCTTGACCTCCTGTCCTCCGTCGCCCTTGAGAGTGCCTAAGTACATCGAAATCACCTTGACGTGGCCTCCGTTATCCTCTATTGCCTTCTTGACGCCTGTCAGCTCGGAAACTTTGAATCCGTTATCTGCGAGGATGGCCACCTTTCTGCTTTTTATGGAATTCCTCGTCGTGTTCTCCATGCTGAAAGATGGGAACTTGGGCGCACTGCCGGCATCTGCCCCTTTGGCGGGCGGATTGGCACCTACTCCCATGGCGATCTTTATGGCCAGGGCTTTATCCACCTGGGCGAACTGATCCACAACCCTCTGTCTGATATCCTTGGATTCGACCTTGCCCACCTCGAAGTGAAACGCCCTGATTATATGGTCCTTCTCCGGCTCCGACATGCTGTTCCAGAAGCTCCTGGCCTGGCTGAAGAAGTCCTTGAACTTCTCGCTTCTATCCCTGACCTTTTTGCCTTCGACCTTCTCGGCGTAGTGGACGTATCCTCCATCCTCACCTGAAGCAGGCATTGGGAAGTCATCGTCGATAGTATTGGGGAAGTAGCTCACCTTGCCTTTATTGATCTGCATCCGGTGATATCCGTCCCTCTGGTTGTTGTGAATGGGCGAAAGCGGCCTGTTGATTGGTATCTCGTGGAAGTTGGGGCCTCCCAGGCGAATGAGCTGTGTGTCCAGGTAGGAGAAGAGCCTGCCCTGAAGGAGGGGATCGTTGGAGAAATCTATTCCTGGAACCACGTTACCTGGGCAGAAAGCTACCTGCTCGACCTCGGCAAAGAAGTTGTCGGGCGCTCTGTTGAGCACCATCCTGCCCATTTTCTTGGGGGGCACCAGTTCCTCCGGCCAGTGCTTGGTGGCATCGAGGATGTCGAAGTCGAACTTGTGCTCGTCCTGCTCCTCTATCATCTGGACGAAAAGCTCATACTCAGGATATTCGCCGTTCTCTATTGCATCGTAGAGGTCGCGCCTGTGGTAGTCGGGATCTTTCCCGGCAAGCTTCTGTGCCTCGTCCCATACCAGCTGGCTAAGTCCAAGCTTGGGCTTCCACAAGAGCTTGATGAACCGGCCCTTTCCATCAGCATTAACGAATCGAAAGGTGTTGACGCTGAATCCCTCCATCATCCGAAAGCTCCTGGGAATGCCTCGATCTCCGAGAAGCCACATGATCATGTGCGTTGTCTCGTGATGGCTGGATACGAAGTCCCAGAAGGTATCGTGGGCTGCAGATGCCTGGGGCATCTCGTTATCGGGTTCGGGCTTTATGGCATGAACTACATCGGGGAACTTGATGCCGTCCTGGATGAAGAAAACGGGGATGTTGTTGGTGACCAGATCGTAGTTGCCCTCTTCAGTATAGAATTTGGTGGCAAAGCCTCTGGCATCTCTGACAGTATCCGCTGATCCCCTGAACCCAACAACCGTGGAAAATCTCACGAAAACCGGCGTTTTCTTCCCTTTCATAGACAGGAATTTGGCGCGTGTGAACTCGCTCATGGGCTCCAGGCACTCGAAGAAGCCGTGCGCTCCGGTGCCGCGGGCGTGCACCACCCTCTCGGGGATCCTCTCATGATCGAAATGGGTCATCTTCTCCCTGAAGTGGAAGTCCTCCATAAGAGTAGGGCCTCTCGGGCCTGCCTTTAGGGAGATGTCTGTGTTGCTGACCTTTACCCCCTGGTTAGTCGTAAGCTGTGAGCCTTCAGGCTCTTCCCTATAATAGTCAAGCCGCTCAATCTTGCTTTTTTCATCAATGCGCTTGGAGCCTTTTTCGCTTTCCATTTTTTTTATGCCTCCAGAATAGATGTACAATTATGAAATTGACCGAACGATCTACTTCCAACAACATGCGGCATTGCATGGAGATTGAAGAGCAGGTCTAAAATGCAAATAATTCGAGTCAATATCATATGATATATCGTCAACTTCATTGATAAATTTTGTTATAGTATTAAAAATAATATATGTCATATCTAGCAATAATGATATGAGCTTTAAGGCAGATAGCTAATGATTTTAGATTACATAATTAGCTCGACATAACCTAATTAGACATAAGTAAGGAGGATGATTAGTGGGCAAAATATTCGCAAAAATTTAAAATGTTTAAACTCATAATAGAGATATATGTTCGAAAAAATTTTGGTAGCAACAGACGGCTCCGAATGCAGCAACAGAGCAGCAGAGATGGGAATAAGCCTTGCCAAGCTTTCCGGCAGCAAGGTTACTGCATTGTATGTTGCACAGCGAAAATCGGCGGCAATTGGAGGACTGACTGGCGACAGGATAGATGAAGTGGTCACAGGCATGTGGAGAGCGGTTAAGGAGGAGGGCGAAAGGGCCACGAGGCAGGTCGAAGAGATGGCCGGCAAATCGGGCGTGGCTGTCGAGAGGCTGATAGTTGAAGGCCACCCTGCAAGCGAGATCTTAAGGATTGCTGAGGAGATCCCAATGGACGTCATTGTTATGGGCGCAATTGGAAAAACGGGATTGACAAAGTTCCTGCTCGGAAGCGTTGCCGAAAAGGTCGTTCGCAACTCAAAGGTGCCTGTGCTCATAGTTCCCATATCCTCTAAAAAGTAATGCCTATGCTGACCAGAAGGCATCACAGTATTTTTTAAAATGCAGTTATTTAGAAGCCTCTTTTAGAAATATTTCTAGTGAAATTGCATAAGCATCTAAAATTCCTGTTAGTTTATTTAAAATTGATAATATATCATATAATAGAATCGGTTGGCTCAGAGGTGGGCGCTCATGAGGGTGAAGCATATATTATTACCGCTAATTATTGTCGGCGTATTATCAAATTTCGCTATTGCACAGGAAATGGAAATTGATGTGATCAACGAAACAATCGCGCCAGAGGGAACGGCTGCAATTAATAGAACGGGCATTTTTGAGGATGGACGCAGCATTGCGGAGACAATCAATTGCCCAACAGGTGCTTTTTGCCCAACTGGAGCATCATGCCCGACAGGAGCCGGATGCTCAACGGGAAATCTGTGCCCAACAGGTTCCGGCTGTTTAACAGGTCAAGGTTGCTCGACAGGAACTGCCTGTCCAACTGGTTCCAGCTGCCCGGCAGGAGGGGCCTGCATAACAACCGGCAGCATTCCCACAGGAGCCCGCTGCCCGACAGGAGCTTTATGCCCGACAGGCTCTGGATGTCTGACAGGCACAGGCTGTTCGACAGGAACTGCCTGCCCAACTGGTTCCAGCTGCCCGGCAGGAGGGGCCTGCATAACAACCGGCAGCATTCCCACAGGAGCCCGCTGCCCGACAGGAGCTTTATGCCCGACAGGTTCCGGCTGTTTAACAGGTCAAGGTTGCTCGACAGGAACTGCCTGCCCAACCGGGTCTAGCTGCCCGGCAGGAGGGGCCTGCATAACAACCGGCAGCATTCCCACAGGGTCCAATTGTCCGACAGGCTCCAACTGTCCATCGGGCACCGAATGCTTAACCGGTCCAACCTGCCCGACAGCATCGATTTGTTTAGGCCAGGGCTGTCAGATACCCGTAA
>CAZHNU010000004.1:36118-49748 GCA_964534145.1 uncultured Methanotrichaceae archaeon
TTTGTTTAGGCCAGGGCTGTCAGATACCCGTAACCACCTCTGCCTCGCCGACCGGTTCAGGCTGTCCGACGGGCTCTGGCTGTCTTACAGGCATTGGCTGCATAACCGGTCCTGCCTGCCCCACGGGATCAGGATGCACCGCAGGTGCGACCTGCATAACAACCAGCAGCATTCCCACAGGGTCCAATTGTCCGACAGGCTCCAACTGTCCATCGGGCACCGAATGCTTAACCGGTCCAACCTGCCCGACAGCATCGATTTGTTTAGGCCAGGGCTGTCAGATACCCGTAACCACCTCTACTTCGCCAACCGGCTCGAGATGTCCGACTGGCTCAACCTGCCCCTCAGGATCTGTTTGTATAACCGGCCCAACCTGCCCGACAGCCTCGAATTGCCTGGGCCAGGGCTGTCAGATACCCGTAACCACCTCTACTTCGCCAACCGGTCCAGGCTGTCCGACAGGCTCCAGCTGTCTCACAGGGATTGGATGCGCTGCAGGATTATCCTGCATGACCTCCAGCAGTGCTCCAAGCGGAGCAATCTGTCCGGTCTTACCTGGATGCGGCGAGATAGTAACAAGCTCCGCGATGCCAACCGGTGCTGACTGCCCAACAGGGTCCAGCTGTGCCACAGCCAGAGGATGCGCAACAAGCGCACAATGCTCAACAGGCCTGAAATGTCCTGCAGGATCAGGCTGCATCACCGGTATAAGCTGTCCTAGCGGTGCTCTATGCCCTGCGGCAGCGGGATGTTACCCTGAAATAACCACAACTGGGATGCCGACCACAGGTGGCTGCGTAACCGGCATGGGCTGCTCGACTGGCTCTACCTGCGTTACTTCCAAGTCCATCCCATCTGCAACCTGCTGTCCAACCAGCAAAGCCTGTCCAACTTATGCAAATTATGCGACAGACTTACATTATCCATTAATCGATAGCTGTATAACCGATTCAGTCTGCCCGGCCATCAGCAGCTGTGCAGCTGACTCGGGAAATTCCGCACCGCTTCACGAGTAAGCTTTGATTTTTCCTCTTTTAATACCCCACTTGATTAGCTTAATCCGCAGCTCTTCCAGCTGGATAGGCTTACTTATATAATCATCCATACCCACATCGAGGCATCTATCTCTATCTCCATCAAGCGCATAGGCTGTTAGTGCTATTATCTTTGGCCCATCCATATATCTTTCTCGTATTATCCTGGCAGCCTCAAGGCCATCCATCTCCGGCATTTGGACATCCATGAGAACCAAATCATAAGACTGAAGTTCTAGGGCCGATAGTACTTCTTTTCCATTTGAAGCTATGTCTGCTGTGCAGCCAATTTTTTTGAGCATCTGCAAAGCTACTTTCTGGTTGATAACATTGTCTTCAGCCAATAATATGCGCATTGAATGTTGACCGATCAAAGGTGATGCGGTCTGAGACTCTCGATTATAATTATACATCAAAGCATTTATCTGATTCTTTGTTACTGCTTTCGCTGCAATTGTAAAGTGAAATACTGATCCTTTGCCTACCTCTGATTCAACCCAAATTTTCCCCTCCATCAATTCCACTAATCTCTTGCTTATGGCTAGGCCAAGACCCGTACCGCCATACCTGCGCGTTATTGATGGATCCAGTTGGTTGAAGGATTGAAATAGGTGGCCAATCTTTTCTTGAGGAATTCCAATACCTGTATCCTTGATGGCAAAATGTATTTCGCAGTCACTGGCATCAAGTCTTTGGCTGATTACCGATATTGCTACTTCACCATTATCGGTGAATTTAACGGCGTTGTTGAGGAGATTAACCAAGATTTGGCGAAGTCTTATTTGGTCGCCGACAATAAATTCTGGAGTGTTTGGATCAATATTTTGAATTAAATTAATCCCTTTTTCAGATGCATATGGAGTTATTAATTTAATCGATTCATCAATGCATAATTTAAGATCAAAAGGCCGAAGTTCCAATTTCATTTTTCCTATATCAATCTTTGAAAAATCCAAGATATCGTTTATTACTGATAATAGAGATTCACCGCTATTTCTGATCGTTTCAAGATACTCTTTTTGTTCATAGTTCAAATTAGTTTGCAGAAGTAAACCGGTTAGCCCAATAACTGCATTAAGCGGCGTCCTGATTTCATGGCTCATGTTTGCTAGGAAATTAGATTTGGCTCTTGATGCAGATTCTGCCATTTCTTTTGCCTTCCTAAGATCATATTCTGCATGCTTGCACTCTGTGATGTCTTTGATGAATATTGCTACCTTAGTAGCCTTGCCTTCAGGATTCAATATTGGATGAATTGAGTGATTAAAATGCCTTCCAGCTCTCTCATCTTCAAATTGAATCGGCTTGCCTGACCTTAAGACTTCCTCAACATATTCCTTTCTCTTCTGACGCACATCTGGCGAAAATAGATCAAAGGCATAAGTACCTCTGAGATCCTCGATATCCTTTCCGAGACTGCATGCCGCTGCTTTATTTAGTGCTAAGAATATGCCCTTTTCATCCAGAAGGCATGCGGCGTCTAATGGTGCATTTAGTAGGGTCCATGCCGTCTCCTCGCACTCTTTATGCATAATCTCTGCCTTCTTTAGAGCTGTTATATCCTTAATCAACAAGATCCGGGCTTTTAGGTCGCCTCGCATTCCATATATTGCAGATACGCTAAGATTGTAATATTGATTTCCTCTTTCAGCTAACACTTCTTTTTCCATGCATGTTTCAACACAGCTGCTGGATGATTCCAAGAGATTTTCTATCGGTGCTAACAGCCAAGAAAGAAGATCGGACGCAGATTGCCCAAGCGATTGATTGATGTTCAGGCCGGTCATATTAATGGCAGCGGAGTTCATATCTAGAATGCGGTTATTGTCGTCTAAGACTATAATGCCCTCAGGCATATTTTCGATAACAATATTTCTTGCGACAGGCATTATATCCAAAAGTCCAAAATAGAATAATCCTATAGCTCCAGCTATCCCAGAAATGAGGAAAGCCAATGGGGTAAGATCTAAAAACGGAATAGGATTCCACCCCATCATGTATATGAGATTGGCAATCCAAGGGATTAAAGCCCCAATTAGGAGAACCAATGCTTGTTTTCTGTGGAGTTTGGTAGAGCGGATAAATGCCTCAATTACCAATAGTGTAGCGACAAAGACAAGAACATAGGAATAGGCTACATTTACCCAATACCATTGTCCTTGGACAATTTTAAGTGCGGAATATCCCTGGCTGAAATCGATCCAAGCATCTTTATAGATTAGGTTATGATAATCATTTGTCCAGACTAACATCATTGTTATTATAGGCATAATTACAAGGAGACTGAATCTCCTAGGAGTGAGCCACGAATCATAGCCAGAGAATTCAAAAGCTAGTGCTAGCCAGGCAACAGGCAAAAGAGTTATGCCAATATACTCTATGTTCGTAAAGAGCATTTTTAATTGAAGCTCATTTGAGCTAAGCTCCAGAGCATAGGCAATTGACCATATGGTGATAGTAACCATCAGAAATGCTAAAGCGACTATCCCTGATTTTTCCCTATGATACCATGCATAGAGAGCAATGGCTAATGAAATTGTTGCAGTGGCGAGCAGTGGAAAAAGGTATAGTGTTGATTGCCAACTCATGTTTCCTATTCAACAACTTCGTCTATATAAATTATTTTCTACTTAATGATTTTAATTATTGCATCTAATATCTTCTTATTGATATTTTTACATTTATCGAAAAATCTAACCTCTAAAGCAAAATCGTTCGACTACCGATCAAAAAGTGGTGTAGCAGTAGTTTGTTTATATATACATATAAAGCGAGTTAATATATTTCATACCAGAATAGAATAAAAACAATTTCATGATCAGATATTCTCAGTCGCGATCGTCCTAAGAGCATACGGCACACGGCATCTTTAAGAGCTTCCTCTTATAACCAGTGATATGCACATGAGACTCCTTTTGCGTTTTACCAAAAAATTAAGATGATATGCTCCAAGATCATGAAGCAATGATGGCCTTTTTTCAGGATAATTGTTGGAAATGTGATATGCAAGAATGAACATTACAATTTCTCTCCACCAGTAATAAATTCAGGAAGTTATCAATAAGAATCACTACGCATTGTTATAATGTGGCACGAGAGCGGGGAATAAAGCACCCTGCAGCTCGCCATCCGGCATGCAATGCGATACGCAATGCGATACGCAATGCGATAGGCAATTCAGCACAAAATATGCGCTTTGCGAATCCTCATGCGACTCATCAAGTGAATCATCATGCGAATTGCCGTGCAGTTCACAGTGCGATGCAACTGCTGAATCGAGCTGCAGCGGTACATCTGGTGATACATCCAACGGTACGTCCAAGGGTGCGGCCGCATCCAATGATGCAATAGCATAGAATGGATGGTTTACGAATTATAGCTGACGAATCGAATTATAGCTGCCAGGAGAACTATAGCTTGCTGCAGGACAAATTGGTGCAGATCAGTATAAGGTGATGGGCGTCTTTCATTAAAAATTTAAGGATAAATAATTTTTTTTAGTTTTAAGATAGTATCCCGAAGAAGAACTTTATGGCCTCTCCGCTGGAAAGTGCCGCGGCCAGCTTCAGCCTGGATCCAAAGGTGTTTCCCTTTATGCTTACCTCTCCGGAACTCTCCGCAGCCTTGTAAGCTGCTGCCGGGTCGGTTGCATTTTCTACGCTGTGGATTGCATCTTCGGTTGCATAGACATCAATGGTTGGGTTCTCTATGCCCCCTTTTTCAGATCTCACGATCTTGGCATTTTTAGTCTCGAATCCCCATCCGACAGTGCTGCTGTTGTTCAGAAGAATGGTGACATTTACCCTCTCATCCCCCAGCAGCGCCTTAAGCACAGATGGGGCATTGTCGATATTGCTGTTGTAGCCGTCGATGCTCTTTTGAAGGTTATTTACGTCTATCATTGCGCATGCCATGGAGGCGCAAAGTAAAATTGCCGAGACTAAATAGATTGAATTCCTCATAATATTAAGTGACTTGCCTGTGGATATATCCTTTTTCATTCGCTCCAGAAGCTATCCTCTCGATCCGTTGGATTTGCTTGCTTCGAGATCCAGCTCGTAGAGCTTAGCCCTGTGAAGCTGTATTGCAGCTCCAGAGGCTGCAAGAGCCAGCCAGATGAGGCCCCAGGCAGCAGAATGCATCAGCATTGATCCAAGCAGCCCCTGCTGCAGTTCATTGGGTGATATGAAACCCATAAGTATCAACATGCCTGATAGGATCGCTTCGCTTCCGATGAGCGCAGTAAGGGCGATGATGATGTATTTGGGGAGGTTTAGGCGGAATGCCAGGAATGCCACTACAATGGCCACAATTATGCCTGCAACAAGGGATATGGGACCGGCCTCAAAGCCCAAGTAGTTCGCCAACCCTGTGCCCACAGTAAAGCCTAAAGCTGCTCCAAGCAGGATGACCGCCAGGTTGAAGAACATATATGCCAGAACGGCAAGCAAGAGCCCAGCAATTATTCCTGCAACTAATATTACTATTAATGATAGTATGCTGTCACCATATACGCTGGAGACTGCAGCAGCGCCTGCAATGAAGCCCACCAGAAATGCCAGTATGGGAAGCAGGATCATAAACCACTTATATCCTCCAAAGCAAAACGCAACTCCAAGCACAAGCAGAAATGCTGCTATCATCAGGGCTTCCAGGGATATCATAGATTCACCTGCCAATCTATGATTATTTCTTCATATAGTTAAGATCAGCGGTTGTTAAGTCCAAATGCTATCTCATAATGTCGTCTCACATGTTGTCTCACAATATCAATTCGTATCATCTTAGAATGCGAGAACTATCTCCAGCACAATTAGCACTACAATCAAAAACTCCAGTATCAGATTGAACCGCTCTGTCATAACGTGCCCGACCATCTCGTAGATGTCCCCAAGGACCTGTAGCTTAGCATCGACCTGCATTCGCCAGGTGTTGAGATGGAACTTCTTTGCCGCCAGGTCGTAGAGCTTTCCTGAGTACCAATCGCCATAGAGCTTGAGCGCAGATTCTATGTTTTCCAGCTCAAGCACGCTTTGGCTTCGAATTCTGATGACGTTTTTCATAAACGGCGAAATGCGAAAGAAGCTTCCAAGGTCAATTGGCTCCCCCTGCTGCTTGAGCAGGTCTATCTTCTCTGCAAGCCGTTTATCGAGTATCCGAAAGTTCAGGAGCTGTATGTTTGCCAGCTCCAATACTGCAATGCTCTCCTTGAACTCCCCGGCTGCATCAATCAGGAAGGCCCCATCCCAATCGACGATTGTTATGTCCTTCCTGCCATAGCGAATATTCGTCGCCAGAGTATCGTCTATCTCCTTTTGCGC
Organism: uncultured Methanotrichaceae archaeon; assembly: GCA_964534145.1. Taxonomy (GTDB): domain Archaea; phylum Halobacteriota; class Methanosarcinia; order Methanotrichales; family Methanotrichaceae; genus CAWJYS01. The sequence continues at coordinate 42,474 of CAZHNU010000004.1, forward strand.
GAGCTTGATTGATTCATCCTTCAGCATTGCAGCAATTGTTTCTCCATGATTGGCGAGGTAGGAATCGATTGTGCCCTCGTAGTCTTTCACGCAGAAGAAAATATACTCTTCAAAAAATGGGCTTGGGTTAAACTCTTCTGCAAGATTTTTGCACTCTTCGAATAGTGTGCTCTTAAGGGCGGAAATGCTGCTCGTGCTCTTGAGATTAAAGGGCGTCTCTGCCTCGACTATGAGGTTTGAGTCATCAAAGATCTTCAGGTCGAAGCTTATCCTGCGGCCTGTCACTTCGCGAATGATAGTATCGCGGACCACCTTGAACCGCAGGAAGTTCTCCTGATACAGCGGCACAGAGCGCACGGGCTTCACCACCTCGTCCTTGGCCTCCTTTACCCCCTTTGAAATGGAGTAGAAAAGAGCGTAGATGATGAGGCCGTCCATCGAGTCTGAGGTTGATGAGTCTTCCCCATTTCTCATAATCATTACCTTTAGTTCATCCCTTAACTATCTGGTGGAACCCCAAAAGATCTTTCAGATGACTCAGTTTCACCTAATCACTTCCACGGGGATCTTACCGTTGTGAACAGCCGTTGCCACAAGGGCTCCACGAAAGCCTATTTCCTCCAGCAACTGCAGGTCGTCTACGCCCTTCACTCCGCCGCCCAAAATCAGCGGATGATCGCTTGCGGATGAAGCCGCTTTTAAAAATTCTACGTCAAGGCCCGAGGACGTGCCCACACGGTCAAGCTCCAGAAGTATTACCGCGCTTAATGGAATGCCGCTAAGGCTGCGCAGAAGATCCAGGGGATGTAGGGCTGAAAGCTCCAAGTCCCGGGCAAGGACCTTGTGGCCCAGCAGGTCCACGCTTACGACGATCTCCCTTTTAAAGGCAGCATCTTTTATCAGCTGAAGAGATGCCGTCTCTGTCCCGAGAACTGGGACCATGCTACCGGGGAGGCGATCCATGTCACCCAACCTCGACACGCCGGCATCCGCCATGGTTCTTGAAAGAACGGATATCTTTTTGATGACGCCAAGGTTCTCGCCGCTACCCATTATCCGGTTCAGGTCTGCGATGTAGATCTCCTTTGGCTGCACCGTCCTGACGACCTCCAGAGGATCGGAGCTCGATACAACCTTGCTGTAGCGGTCGATGGGCCTGTAGCTCTTGCGCTCGCCACGGACCGCGTGAACTACTGTACCATTAAATATATCTACGACGAATATGCATCGCACGGTGTTTCTTTCGGGATTGGTTGAATATGAGATTGTTGGTTAGCCCCATGAGCATTGATGAGGCGCGCGCAGCGCTGGCAGGTGGCGCAGACATACTGGATGTCAAGAATCCCAAAGAGGGATCTCTGGGGGCGAACTTCCCCTGGGCCATCAAGGCGGTATCTGAGCTGGCACGGAACGCTGTCCCAGTTTCGGCCACCATTGGCGATCTGGATTACAAGCCTGGAACAGCAAGCCTGGCAGCTTTAGGCGCAGCTGCATCAGGCGCAGACTACGTTAAAGCCGGACTGCTCGGCGTTAAAACCAGGGAGCAGGCGGATGAGATGCTCGCGGGAATTACCAGGGCGGTAAAGGACTTCGATCCTAAGAAGAAGGTTGTGGCAGCGGGCTACTCCGACTATGAAAGGGCAGGATCGGTCTCACCCATGCTCCTGCCTGCAGCTGCAGCCAGGGCCGGCGCCGATGTGGTGATGGTGGACACGGCGGTAAAGGACGGCAGATCGACATTTGAGTTCATGGACGAGCAAAAGCTGAGGGAGTTCATATCTTTGGGCCATGCAGAAGGCCTGGAGGTGGCCCTGGCAGGGAATATAGGCTTTCAGCATTTGGAGCTTTTAAAGAGGCTCAACCCGGACATAGTGGGCGTTCGAGGCATCGTCTGCGGCGGAGATCGCAAGGCAGCAATTCAGGCCGAGCTTGTGGAGAGGCTGAAGGCAGAATTGCTTTAGGCTTAACGATCCACAAGCCATTAAAAATTTTTCGATTAAAAAATTTTTAGAGATCCCCCTTTAGAGGGAGACCGTATTGGCGCTGATGACCCCAGGAACCTTTCGCATCCTATCGAGGGTTGCCTCAGGAACGACATGGTCCACGCTTAGTACCATCAGCTGCGGCTTTCCAGCATCTGTGCGGCCGACGTGCATTCCGCCGATGTTTATCTTGTCCTCGCCCAGAACCACGCAGCAGGGGCCGATGATATTGGGCTTGTCCTCGATGACGGAGATGACCATGCATCCCTCAGACGGTATGTACGTCTTATAATCGTTGAGCTGAACTATGCGCTTCTCCTTGTTGCCGGAGACCGTTCCCTGCAGGGTGGTCGTATTGCCGTTGTTTCGCAGGTTGAGGGCTATGGCGTTGCTGTAGCCGTTTGCCGACTCAGTCTTGCTTTCCAGCAGCTTGACTCCCATCTCCTTGAGGACGCGCTGGGCATTGACGAAGTTGACGCTTCCTTTGCCGATAACGCTGCCGAGAAGCCCCTTAATGGCTGAGATTGTGACGGGACGAATGTCCTTTTCGGCCACACTTCCGCCGTAGATCAACTCAAGGCTGTCAAATCCCCTTCCCGTGAGCTGTCCTGCAAGGCTTCCCATCTTCTCTGCCAGCTTCATATAGGGCTCCATGATCGCCAGGGTTTCGGGAGATATGGCGGGCATATTGATTGCATTTGTGGGAAGCCCTCCTTTGGCCACCGTCAGGATCTGATCGGCTACCGCAAGGGCGACGTTCACCTGCGCCTCTGCAGTGGAGGCTCCCAGGTGCGGCGTTGTTATTATCTTATCCTGCTCCAGCAGCGGATTTCCTGTTGGGGGCTCCTTTGTGAAGACATCAACGGCCGCTCCGGCCACAATTCCCTCGGCGACTGCCTTGGCGAGTGCAGCCTCATTTATGATGCCTCCGCGGGCGCAGTTGACGATGCGCACCCCAGGCTTCATGATCTTGAACTCGTCCTCATCGATCAGGTTCCTGGTCTCGTTTGTCAGGGGGGTATGAACAGTTATAAAGTCGCCAACGCGCAAGACCTCATCCAGAGGAGCTAGGGTGATGCCCAGCTGCCTGGCCTTCTCCTCGGTTATGAACGGGTCATAGGCCACTATCTGCATGCCGAAGGACTTCATTCTGGCAGCAACCTCTGCCCCCACGCGGCCAAGGCCGACAACGCCTAAAGTCTTGTTGAAAAACTCAACCCCGGTATACTTCTTGCGGTTCCATTCGCCCTTATGCAGGGCTGCGTTGGCCTGCGGAATATTTCTGGCAAGAGCCATCATCATGGCAATTGTGTGCTCTGCAGCGGAGATGGTGTTTCCGCCGGGCGTGTTGAGCACTATTATCCCCTTCTTGGTGGCAGCCTCAACATCAACGTTATCGATGCCTACGCCTGCTCTTCCTATCACCTTGAGCTTATCTGCAGCGTTGATGACCTCGGATGTGACCTTCGTACCGCTGCGAATTACAAGTGCATCGTATTCCTTAATCTTCTTGACAAGCTCTTCCGGCGAGAGATTGGTTATGACGTCAACCTCCGCTCCCGCCTCAAGCCTCTTTACTCCTTCCTCTGCCAAGGAATCGCTAACCAGGACTTTCATGAGATCTCCTTCTTTGGTGCTTAAAGATGTACAAGGATTTGATCCTTTCGTAGGCAAGTCAAGCTCTATCGGTAAGGTGGCTGTCGTTTACAGGGGGTATTCGCAAAGCCAACCCCCAAGGCAAACCTTTTTCTTTTTAGAGATATGCGATGAGGCACTGCAAACAAATACTTAAATAAAAGAAAAACAGAAATATTCTTTTATGTCCATGGAAGAGACTGAGAAGAAGCTTAAAGAGATGCTATCCCAGGGAGCCTCTCAAGAAGAGATGATGAAACAGCTTTCCCTTGCGGAAGGCTGTGGGCTTAAGGTTTGGTGCCAGGAGCAGATCGTCCCCGCCTCGGGCAAGAAGATCCATCGCTGGTGCGGGTATGTTAAGAAGTGCGACGATCCTTCTGAAAACATAACTGAGCCCATTTATGGTGCCTGGCTCGATGGGGAGTGCCCTCTTAAATGATTTATCCATAAAGTGCCCCTTAAATGATTTATCCATAAAATCGTTAGAGTTAAGTGCGATGAGCGCAATTCCTTTTTAGGACACGATTGTCTTATAATGAATAATTTAGCTGAGATATATGAGGAAATTAATAATAATTCGAATTGTGCACACTCCCTTCGATATGGGCTCTGCGAAGGACGGCCTGATGAGAGAGGCCGTAGCCAAAATGGGAAGACAGCGCTTTGAAGAGAATCTTCGGAGAATAGAGAAGTTCTGGGACGATGTGGATGCCGAGGTCGAACAGCTGGGAGCAGATCCCGAGAGGCTTAGGATCTACCAGGATGGGCTTCCCTGTGCGGGAGAACTCGGCGAAAGGATAGTTCGCGAGACTGCGGCCAGAGGCAGCAGGAACTATCAGATCGTCCAGAGGCTAATGGATCGAGGGGCCAGAGTTGAGGCCACAGAGAGTCCTGATTTATTGAGGCTGGAGTATGGTTATATCAAGGCAATTCTGGAAGCCGGGTCCGAAGAGGAAAAGAAGGCGGCAGAGGCCAGATACAACCAGGCAAAAGATAGGCTATTGGATGAGAGGGACTCCTACATTGCCCGCTCAATCGATTCCACCCTCAGGGACGGCGAGACAGGGCTTTTGTTCATCGGGGCATCCCATAATGTGCTCCCGAAAATTCCTGGGGATATTGATGTTAAGCTCCTGGATTGAAATTCGATGATAAAACATTAAGGACCTCTGGCTTCTTTCTTATGCCGCTACCGTCCTTGATGTGAGCAGGGCTCCTTCCAGGGATTTTGTGAACTCCTGCAAATCTGGGAGATAGATGCGGGACGTTCCCCGTGAGCATGTTATATTAAGCTCAATTCTGTTCTCTGGAGACCTATCATCCGATTGCTTCTCCTCAAATATGCCAATCTCATATAGAGGTATCTCGAAGGCGATCTCGCCGGGAGATCTTCTCCAGAGAAAAAGCCTTTTGGTAGTAATGTGCCAGATGCCGGGAAGCCAGCTGCTGACAATCCCCTGATCCTGCCACAAATATCCAAATGCCGTGAAGATGACCTCTTCTCCCTCCAGAAAATGATCGCGAAGGGGAATTCCGTGTGACGAGTACCACTCTCTGGTATTTTTATCCCAGGCCTCCATCATTCCGTAGTCAAGCATTGTCTCGATGCTAGCCAGCACAGCCCTGAGGTTCAGGCCGATCATTGGTATTCCCGCAACAGATATGATCAGGTCAGCGTTCAGCACGGCTCCCTTGTTCAGGAGCCTGTCCAGGACTTCAACCAGGCAGCTTTCCTTTTCAGGTCTCATTTGGCCTCCATGAGGCCGACAAAGTTGAAAGGCGCCCAAGGACCTGTGAATTTAACTGCAAATCCCTTTTCTTCCTGTATCTCCTCGAGAATCTCTCCCAGCGGCTCCACCCAATCATCCCGAACAAGGCAGATGCATGTGGTTAAAAGCTCCATATTTTTGTACCTTTCATGTGCGGGAATTTTTTTGCCGGAGACCTTCATTTCATCAGCTAGAGGCCTGATCCTGGCGCAGAATTGGTCCTTTTGCCTATCTGCCTCTTTGGATACGATATCCTTCCTCTTCAGATCCATGCTTTTTCTAAGAAGGAATGCCTTTCCGGCGCTCTGGCTTTTTATCCTGCTTTGGAGGTCCTTGAGCTCCTGGTTGTTCTCCAAAGTTTTCAGAAACAGCCCTTCGTAATCGCAATAGATATGGATCGAATATTCCGATTTTCCCTTTAATCTATCCAGATCATCTGATAGCTGCTTGTAGCTTTTTTTGAGCCAATCGGCCACGACCGTGTCGTCTCCCCTGATGATGACATCGAATGAAAAAGGAAGGACTGTCCCGTATCGCCTTGTTGCCTGGTCTATCACATAACTGTGCTCCAAGATCCATTCTTTAGCCAGTGATTTATCTTCCGTATTATAGGGCTGGGGCCGGCAGCGATGCACAACTGCTGCAATATCTCTGTACGGTATGGTGTAAACAGATTCATCCTCTATGCCTATATCGCCCAGCTGATGCGCATCTTCGGTTCTGACTACGGAATAGAGGTATCTTGCGCTATCCATTCCATCCGTCATGATAACCTCTCACTCCAATGATAGTTCATCTCTCCATTTAATCGGGGCAATATCTCCAATGCATCTTAGTAGTATCTCCAATGAATCGAGATAATATCTTAAGACCATGTCTTGAGGCAGTACCTCAGGTTCCTTCCGGCTGGTCAAGGAACTGGTCCACCAGGTTTTCCGCCACCTCGTCCAGGCCCTCTCTCACCGATCTTACGGCATCCTCAATTCCGTTATCTGCCTTTATCTTGTCCAGGGCCTCCTGCAGCTCAAAGAGGGCCTCTCCCAGCCGCTCTATCTCTGCATCGCTCAGACGCCCGTTCTCCATCCTCCTCAGGGCCTGGCGCTCTAAGAGCTCCTGTATTATTTCCACCAGAGCCACGAGAAGGCCCAGCAGCCCGTCTTTGAGATTTTCTTCATCCAGGTGGATCGCCATTTCGGCTCCAGATCAGTCTATTGGTCCTTAGTTCAATTTCAGCTGAAGTATGCCGTTTTTATAGGTTTTGTCCACTATTGATTTGGCAGGACGGGGCAGGGATATCTCCTTGCGGAACTGGCCTGCCTTAATCTCAAGAATGCTCTCCGACAGGTTTACGGAGAGGTTCTCCTCCGATACTCCGGGAAGCTCTGCTATAACTGTGATTCCCTCCTTTGCATCGAGGATGTCCACTATCGGTTCCCTGGCAGGCCCAGCAGCCGGCATCCTGATGCTCTGCGTTTTGGGAGCAGCGCTTCTTTGGCCGTGTCTCATAGGCCTTGTAGAAAAATGATAGTCCACTACCGGCTTGCTTGACCAGCCAACGTCTATCCTGTGCCTGATCTCGGCATCGGTATCGGCAATCCTCTGCCGGAACTCGGGCGAAGATTGGTCAAGGGCTTTTATTATGCCGCCAAGTCCTGGGATGAACTGGCCAACTACGCTCTCGACAATTCCCTCAACCTGGATCTTTTCCTGGTCCTCCACAAAAGCGTTGCCGGATCTTTTACCGGAGGCCTCTCCTGGATCGCCCGCAGATTTTTTCTCCAGATCGGCTATCTTCCTCTCCAGGTGCGCTATTCTATCCTCGAAGCTCTTTTCCGAATCAGTTTTATTTTTAATATCATCTGCCATTGTCATCATCCGCCATTGTCATC
>CAZHNU010000004.1:49848-111308 GCA_964534145.1 uncultured Methanotrichaceae archaeon
GCCATTGTCATCATCCGCCATTGTCATCGGTTCCCGCTAATCATAATCCTCCGAAGAGGTCTTAAGCGCAGGAAGGCTCTGAAGAGGGCTTGACCAGCCGCAAACAGGACAGCCCTCTTTAATTAGCAGTTCTTCATCTCTTTTATTGCCGCACTCAGGGCAGAAGGCCTTTTGTCTTGCCAGCTCCTTCCAGCCGATGGCATTCATATTTGTTCCAGAAGGCATTTCCAGGCCGTACTTGGCGGCGGTCTCAAAGGATGCAAGAGTTGCCCGTATCTTTATTCCTAGCAGCTCCGTGCCTGCAACGGATATGGCAATATCCGCGTTTATTACCAGCCCTTTATCCAGAATCCTTTCGACAACATCGGCCAGGTTTCTGCATGCTCCAGGCTCCATCGACGTCATCTCACCTGTTCCCCCCATCTTCTTTTAGCCATCTCCTCCCGAATTCTCCTCTTGTGGGCCTGTATCGTGGCCTTATGCTTGAGCTTCTGATTTCTTTGCTGGCCTTGGACTCTGGTCTTCTGAGCATGCCATTTGCGCTTGATCGTCACCTTGTTTTCCTTAGAGGCCTCATACCAGGCCCTCTTGGCATCCTGGAGCTGCACGTTGACCTCATCCCTGATCCTTCTTTTATGAGCCGTGACATAGGCATGCTGTCTCCTTCGGTTCTCCAGAACCTTTCTAGCTAAGTGAGCCATTTTTCCCCCTTTCCCAGATTATCAAATTCATTTTAAGGATGATGTAAGAGTCCGATTTTAACAGTGCAGCTATAGACGGCCCTGGACGAGAAAGGCCCCGAAACCTCCCCCCAGATCCTTCTTTCCACCTCGCCCTTTTCGTCCATATCCTCCAAAATCCGCATGAATCCGTCAAGGCCCAAAATCGGCTCTCCGGCGGGCACAGAACTCTCTTTCGTCATCTTCATCCCAGAATGTCCGTCCGCGCTGCCAAATTCATCCCTTCCGCCTTAATAGCAAGCTTCAGTTTGCGCATCAAATCGGAATGCTTTTGATCATATTCTTCTCTCGTGAGCTCGCCGAACTCATAGAGAAGCCTGGCCTCCTTTATCTGGTTCTTGATCTTCTCGGGGTTGTAAAGCTCCCTGTAGGCGAACTTGTGAACCTGCTCCAGAGTCCATATCATGTCAAGTCCCGGCAGGTTTACCCCCAGCGTCCTTAGAACGAGATCGTCCAGGAAGAACATCTACCTGAACCCCTTTCGTTTCTTTCCCAAGATATGAATATCCACGAAGTTGTATGCCGGCCATGGGCCGGAATACTGCACCTTGGCTTCGCTGTATCTGTCGGCAAGCGCGCTAACGCCTTCCGAAAACACGTCGATCCTGTCTCTTTCTACAAGGAATGCAGAATTGAGAATCAATCGGTCGCTGAAAAGCTTGAGTTCCTTGGAGTCGGATGCCCTTTCCATGAGGCTTCTAAGAAAGTCCGATCTGCATTCCTCTTTTTTGGCAGCTGACCAGCAGTCGCCATCCTTGGGGAGAACTACCTTGATTCCAAGCTCCACCTTTCCGTCTATGACATCAATAGCCTTCTGCATGGCTGCATATCCTGCCCCCATTGCTATTTGCAGAAGCTTTCTGTTTTTAAACGCCATGCCGTATGCAACCGGGAGGACTGTGTGCTCCTTCATTATCTCTTCCACAACCCTCCTGTGAGACTCGACGTACTGCTCGTCCACACCATACTCCTTGAAGGCGATATCGCTGACTACCGGGGCCAAATCCCTGTAATCGAAGATGTAGACCTCTTCTCCGTCAAAGCCGATGCTGCCAAAGCTCTTTTTGCCATCTGTTGCCCGAATTACGCAATAAACATACTTCCCCTTGCCTTCGGGAACCTGCCTCTGGGACCTCTGAGCTCTTCTGATCACCTAAGCTACACCTCTTCCCTCGCAGCCTCCTTCTCCGATCTGCGCCGCAGCAGCAGCCTTGAAAATCCGTGAAGCTCGCCGTCGTCTCCGAACTCCATCTGATACCTTCCGAGAATATCCTGCGTGTCCGGAACTGATTTTCTCTCCAAGACCTCGGTTTCAACTATCCAAAGATCGCCTTCCTTGTTTATGCAAACGATGCTGTCCACCTTCTTTTTAAGAAGCATCTCGGCCATCTCATAGGCCGAATCGTAGATCTCCTTAATGCCTGGAGCATCTTTCATTTGGCATTCACCTCATCTAAGGAACATAGATCGCCGCCTCTTTCCCGATTGAGACAGCCTCCACAGTTCTTCCCTTCAAATCATTTGCTCTTTCTTTTAATTTGAAATTGTCAACATTATCGGTTATTCCATAGTATCTGAGAAATTCTGCCAGCCTATGCCTTCTGGCTTTAACGGCATCATGCCCCATAGGATATTCATCAAAGGTTCCGTCGGCCTTAAGGCTCAGATAAAAGGTGGCGCTGGCAATCCTTCCGTCCTCAGACCTGGCTGATACCACAAGGGCATCGGTTTCGTTGAACCTGAGGCCGGGCGGCTTTTTATGGAAGAGATCGCTAATTTTCAGCACTTGTGCATTCTCTATAACTGCCTTGACCTTTTCCATAGCGATCATCAGGCCGTCTGGGCTACAGATTCCAGCACCAGCATCTTCTTTTCTTCCATGTCCTTTGGCGAGCTTGTCTTGTTTGCAATTACATCAATGCAGAGCTGGCCAAAGTTCACGTTGCCGTGGCCGTTCAGGGTCTTCAGCCCTTTTGCAATCATTATGCTGGCCCTGGTCCCGGGTTTTTGGGCATCAGGCAGCCTGTCCCTTATGGATCTTACGACCTTTACGATCCTTCTGGCTTTTTCCTCCGATATTCCGGTATGCTCTACGACAATCTGGATCTCCGTATCATAGCCGTAGTAATCTGTGTAAATTCCGACCATCCTGTCCAGCAGGGCGTCCTGAGGCCTGTGAATTCCTGCATACTCGATTGAGTTGCTGGTAAGTATCGCCCGGAACTCAGGGTGGACCTTGACGTATCTCTCCTCGCCGAATTTTGTGGGCAGCTCTAAAATTCCCTCCTCGAAGACTGAGAGAAGAATGTTATTGGATGCTGGCTTGGTTCTTGAAAACTCGTTATAGATAAGGGTGTATCCATACTTGCAGGCAAGCGAAAGGGGATTGTCCACCCACTCGATCTTCATCACATCCTTTGTCTTGAAGACGTTGTGAATGTACTTGTCCCGGACGCTCTCGTTTTGAATCTGAGAATAGCCGCCTATCAGGTCGGTGGTGGTTATTGATTCGTCGCCGTTTATCCAGACAACGGGCCTTCCGATTTCCGTGGCAACGTGCGTGGCCAGGCTGGTTTTTCCACAGCCTGTGGGCCCTATGAGGTGAACCGGGTATCCGGCCTGAAGCCAGAGCCTCATTCTGTTCTCTATCTCCATTACCTCAGGCGTCTTAATGAAATGGCTGACCTCAGGCATGAGATACGATTCTTCGATTGACTTCCTTCTGGCCTCTTCGGTGGAGAGCTCACCGCCGCAGTCCATGTTGGCAGGCTGCCTTATGCTTACCTGAATATCGGGCCCCATAGGTCCTGTGGCGGATTTATGGGCCAGTTCGGACGCCCTCTTATCTGAGGATGTCTGATGGACTGCTTCCCCCCTCACCCTTCTGGGATGTGTGACGACATAGCGCATTATATAACACCTTCGTGAATCATAAATAAGAATAAAAATATCTACTAAGGGATTCACCCATAGTAGAAATCTCTGAGGTAGTTCCTTAACTCTTGCTCCTGATACCTGTGGATTTCATCACGGAAGGACGTGGCCCTTCCCTGAAGCTCTCTGGCGGCTGAATTGATTTTCGAGACGGCCTGTTGGTTCTCTTTTATCTGAGCGTCCACATCGCTCCTGAACTGATTCAACCCATTTTGCAGGTTTGTGAAGCCGTCCAATCTTATGTTTTGTCCGGCTTTATGGAAATCCCTGCACATCCTCTTGGTTGCCAGTCGAATCTCGCCTGCTCCGGAGTTGAACTTGGCAGCGCTGTCCCTGTTCTCCTTTATATGAGCATCCAGGTCTCGCCTGAACTGCGCCTGGCCTGCATTGAACCTTTGCAGGCCCTCCTTCCTCATCTGCTGGCTGTCCAACATGACCTTGTGGGAATGAGACTTCATATCCCGTGAGATCTTGTCAGTAGCAGAATGGAATTCTCTGACGCCCTTGCTCATCTCTCGGATTCCCTCTTCTCTGATATTGAGGCCGGCCTTTCGAAACTCAGCAGCCTTGCCATTTGCAGCAGCTACCTTGGCCATCACGCCATTCTTGCCCACTTGGACCGGCTTTTCAGCCTTCTGCTTCTCAGCAGACATAGTCTCCTTTGGCCTCTCCTGGGTGTTTTGCTTGGAAGTTTCCTTGTACTTCCTCATGGCATCCAAAATTGCATCGGCCAGCTGAGACTTGGTCCCGCCAAGGTTCTCCACACCGTATTTCAGAGCCATTTCTTCCAGTTCTCGACGGGTATGTTTTGTAACAAGCTCGTCGAATGTTTCTTCCATGGCTCCTCCAAAAATAAGTTAGGAGATGCCTGCCTTATGCAGGAACTCCAGGAGTTGCGCCGATTGCTGCCTGCTCGATCTTGGCCATCTCCTCAGCATAGTGGAGGTAGGTGTCGACCGATGCGACGACAACTCTGGACTCAACTGTCAGGATTTCGATACCAACCAGGCTTACCCTGGCCCAAACATCTACGACTATTCCCTTGTCCAGGATCCTGTCAAGAACCTCGGCAAGGCTTGATGCGTCTGGTGTTGCAGTTACCATATTTTTTGCCTCCTTTTTGATTTATGAATTTAAGCCGGAACCTTTGGTGAGGCTCCAATTGCTGCCTGCTCGATCTTGGCCATCTCCTCAGCATAGTGGAGGTAGGTGTCGACCGATGCGACGACAACTCTGGACTCAACTGTCAGGATTTCGATACCAACCAGGCTTACCCTGGCCCAAACATCTACGACTATTCCCTTGTCCAGGATCCTATCAAGAACCTCGGCAAGGCTTGATGCGTCTGGTGTTGCAGTTACCATTTTATTTCCCACCCTATATTAATGAGGTTTAAATTTTTAAGCCCTGATTTCCGGGGTAGCGCCTATTGATGCCTGCTCGATCTTAGCCATCTCCTCTGAGTAGTGGAGGAATGTATCGACCGATGCGACGACAACTCTGGACTCAACCGTCAGGATTTCGATGCCAACCAGGCTTACCCTGGCCCAAACATCTACGACTATTCCCTTGTCCAGGATCCTGTCAAGAACCTCGGCAAGGCTTGATGCATCTGGTGTCGCAGTTACCATTAGCTCACCTCCTTTTATTTTTCCACAAATACGCCGTGGAATTCTAATGTTATTTCATCAGTACAGATGATATGGAGGACCGATTAGTCTAAATTTTTCTATCCATACCCCTGAACTGATATGCATGCCGCAAAACCAATTAGCGGCTTAGCATTTAGGACTCGTCTAGTGATGTGTCCTATGATAATCACTGCTCTTTGAACCTTAAAATACTCTTTTATCTTTCAAAAATGGTCTTTGAAATTGCTTCAAAATTTGTTTCAAAATTTGAGAATTAATAACGCTTATCACCAGGCAATGGGAATAGATAGCTGTGATAGATACGTAATTGCCATCGGAAAGTTCTCTGCGAAGGCATTTCAATTCTAGGGGAGGGAGAATGAGGGTTTTAGTAGTCGACGATGCACCATACATGATCAAAGCTATAAGGGATATACTTGAGGCCTACAGGCATGAGGTTTTTGAGGCGGTTAACGGAGAGGAGGCCATTCTCAGATATGCCGAGATAAGGCCCGATGTAGTGTTGATGGATATACTAATGCCCACCCTCGATGGAGTAAGCGCTACGCGAAAGATAGTTGAGCAGGACTCTGATGCCAATATAATTGTAATAACGGCTGTAGGAAAGAGCGGGCTTGAAAAGGACTGCCTGGACGCGGGCGCCAAGAAGTTCATTGTAAAGCCATTCAAGATAAAGGAGCTCTTAAGCTCAATAGAGGCACTGGCAGGGCAATGAAGGGAATTGAATCGGTTATTGGATATCAGGAAGATATCATCGAAGCCATACCCAGCACCATACTGGTTGTGAATAGGAACCTGGATATCCTCTATGCCAACAGCAACTACTATGTGAAGTCGGGCAAAAGAGAGCGGGATGTGGTGGGGGAAAGGCTTTCAAGAGCTTTTCCACAGATGCTCATTGAAAAGACAAATATTGAAGAAAAGATCAAGGATGTCTTCCGCTCGGGGATGCCTTTTGACGGCGACCAGCTCCGTTACCCCGACGGCATGTTTTATTTTTATAGAATATACCCTCTGAAAGGCGCTGAAGGGAATATCAATTCTGTGGTGATCTTCATGGAAGATGTCACCAAGCTTACCAGGCTGGAGGAGGAGCTGAAGGACTCATACATAAAACTCGAGAACGCATACGAGGAGCTGAAGGAGAATGACGAGATAAAATCGGAGTTCATATCCACGGCCTCCCATGAGCTGAGGACTCCTCTTACGGTCATCAATAGCTATACAGAGATGTTTGAAGAGGGACTTTTGGGGGAGCTTAGCGACATACAGCGCGAAAAAATTAGGGTCATTCACTCTCAAACCGATCACATGATAAGGCTGGTCGAGGACATGCTCGATACATTGAGGCTGGAGTCTAAGAAATTTAAGATCCAGAGGAACACGATTCAAATAGAGGAGATAGCCTCGAACGCGATGGATGACTTAAGCAGGCTGGCAGGGCTAAAAGAGCACAGCATATCCTTAAAGGTGCAGGGCCTGATTCCAAGGGTCAGGGGAGATGAGAGGCGTATAAAGCAGGTGTTCAACAATCTCTTGACCAATGCAATAAAGTACACTCCCAAGAAGGGCACCATCGTGATCAACATTGAGAACGAGCCCCACCAGTTGCACATATCGATCTCCGATAACGGAATAGGGATTTCCAAGAAGGAGCAGAACAAGATTTTCGAAAAATTCTTCACAGGTGGAGGAGGATCGCTGACCAGGGAATCGGGAAGGATGGGCCTTGGGCTCGCCATTGCCAAGGGCATAGTCGAGGCTCACGAGGGAAGCATATGGGTCGAGAGCGAGCCTGGCTTTGGAAGTACATTCATTTTCACCCTGCCCAAATATGATTAAAGAGATCCTCCAAAGGCTAAGGAAGAAACCAGAGGTCTATCCATCCACAGAGCCCCTGGGCCCACTAACCAGCAGAAGATTGCAGCGGGGGTCAGGCTATCTGATAAAGGGCCAAGGATATGACGCAGGGTTTGAGATATTTAAGTCTCTCGTTACCGGAAGGTGCATAAACTGCAATCGGTCGGAGGCATTTTCCTGCGAAAGCATAGGATGTGAGGGCTGTACTTTGAGCTGCCCTTGCAGAGGCTGCAGGGAGGTGCGAGCACAGGGTTTATGCCTGACCATCCGGGGTCCTGAGGACATAAGGCGCAGGTATACCTTTCAGACCACGCCCATTCTCTGGGTCAGCAACCATGGATCGGGAAGCATTAGCCCTTCAAACCTGGAGCTCATGGCCGAGATGATAACCAAGTTTTTAGATAGGAGTAGAAATCCTGTAGTATTTCTGGACGGAATTGAGTACATTATCGTCGCGAACGGATTTCCACCCGTTCTCAGGTTTTTAAAGGATATGCAGGATAAGATCATTCTAAAAAAGGCGGTCTTTCTTCTGCCAATAAACCCCATTGCACTGGGTACTAGAGAAATGGCAGTCCTTGAACGGACTATGGAAACCCTCGAATCTTAAAACCTTTATTTTAAGTGACGGCATCTCTGCCTGTAGCGATTGCGCGCAGATGCTGGTTTAATTTCAGCAAAAAAATGGAATTGCAGGATAGCATTTGAGCGTATATGATTCCTAATACTACTATTATTCTATTTAGGATATGCATTTTAATAAATTGCACCATTTTTATTGCAATTTGAAGGTTATACGGAAAATTTTTATACTGAAGGCTGAAGAAATAGTAGCATCTACAAGGATGGTGTCCTAGAGCATGGATGGTCTCGAGGAGGGCCAAGGAGTCCTAGAGGATTCTTCAGGGGAATACGGAAAATTTTTGGATAAGATAATAAAGTCCAACCGGGAGATAATAGTATTATCAATCCTTACCGAAAGGCCGATGTGCGGGTATGATCTAATTAAGGAGATATTTGCCAAGTCTCAAGTTTTCCTCGGTCAGGGGGCAGTCTATCCCGTTCTTTACTCTCTGGAGGAGGAGGGCCTCCTTAGGGCAGAGTTTGGAAGGGGAAATATGAGGACCAAAAAGTATCACATCACACCAGAAGGAGAAAAGGTTGTACAGATAAAGATGGAAAGCTTTGTCAAGGCGCTGTCCTACGTTTCTGATATGGTGCAGGGTGCGAAAGATGTTCATTGAAGGCGTTAGGGGCCTCGAAAGAATTTTCGAGAGCGAAATACCAAACGGCTCCATAGTTTTGATCACAGGGCGTGAAGGAACGCTTAAATCCGGCCTGGTGTTTAGCCTGATTTCGAATTATCTTTGTCTTAATGACGAGCACGGGTTGTACTTATCTCTGGAGCAGACCAAGGAAAGCCACCTTAAAAATATGCAAAGTCTGGGGCTTGAAAAAAGCGAAAGGCTGCATATATTTGATTACAGCGACATGAGGTCTGAATGGGGAGATGAATTTTTAGATGTGATAGGAACTATTGGTGATGTGATAGGTTTCTATAAAGAAAAATATGGAAATATTTCCGTTTTTGCCCTTGATTCGCTAAATGCGCTTTTTGCAATCTCGGCAGAGGCGGAGTCGAGGAAAAATATGTATCACCTTTTGTCAGACCTAAGGGCAAAGACAGCCTCATTCCTGATAATGGAGACTCCTTATGAAGGAGGCGGCGAAGCGAGCGGCGCTCATAGTCCTTCGCATTTTCTGGCAGACGGCGTAATCGAGCTGGGAATAGTCGAGGCTGCGGAAGGGGTTAAAAGATATTTGCAGGTTAGAAAGATGAGAGCCTGCAGGCACAGAATGGACAAGCATCAGCTCATCGTGGAGGAGAAAGGGCTTCGAGTGCTTGGGCCTATATATTGATTTTTATGCCGCTGCTTTTGCCATATTCGCCTTAATTTGCTGTATTCATCAACAGATTAACATATTGGCTGGCAACTAATCTGTTCGTTGATTTCGCTGTCTTAATCTCGTTGATCTTCTTTCATATTCATTTACTTGAATATCTCTCCTGCCTCCTTGTACCACAGCAGGAGGTCCATATGGCCCATGGGGATGCCGACTTTTTCGGAAAATGCGGTCATCTTCTTCTCTATATCCAGGTATGTTTTCTTTGAGAGGGAGGATGGAACATCATCAATTACCCCAAGAAGATTCAGGTTTTTCAAAATGTGTCTATCCAGAATCGACAGCTCTTCTCCAAGTCCAATGTTTCTGAGAAAATGGCTGGCCTCTTTGTAGCCCAATCCCTTGACGTTTTGGACAAGCCACTCCCTTGCGGCATATGGGCTGTAAAAGCTCTCTAAAATGGACCTCAGAGATCTGGTTGAAAACATCTTTCTGGCAAGGCAGATGTACTCCGCCTTTCTCTCATTGAACCTGACGCCAATCAGCTCCTTTTGAAGCTCTTCTGCCCCGGCCGCTGCGATCATGCATTTTTTTTCCAGACGCTCGACGGCCGCCCAGCAGGTTCGCGCCCTGGACTGCGGCGTCAGGAGGCAAAATATGAGCTCTCTGAAGAGATCTTCGTCGCTGCCCTCTGCCCATATCCGCCTGAAATCCACCAGCCGGGCAGCGATTTGAGCTTTTACGGGATTATAGAGGTCCATCAGTTCCTCTTCGCCAAACTCATCAATCTTGCTCTCTGAAATCATCTGATAAAAGAAAAGATACAGAATATATATCCATTTGCATCCCAGATTCAGCTCTACTGAGAGGCAGAAGGCAGCGATATAAAAAAGAATTCAGCAGGGGTCCGGCTCACGTGCTTTGAATGAGCCTGACATCTCCGATTCCAGACTTGACGTCGATTCTAAGCGTTGCCGCAGTTTGCCCATAGGCATTATTGATATAAGAGTCGTTCTGCCTCCTTAAACCGGCTCCAACCTCGACGGTTCCGAGCCCCTGGCTGACGCTGATGATCGCTCCCGTATACTGAGGCACAATGATTATAAGATCACCGATGCCGGCCTCAATGGTGGCATTCAGGTCCCTCTGCCAGATCCCGCTCATATCTATTGTGACATTGCCTGCCCCCAGCTGTGCCTTCAGTCCTGTCAGCAGCATCCCTCCAAGCTTGAGGTTGCCGTCTCCTGCTCCAAGAATGGTTCTTAAATCAATTGGAACATTGCTGCTTAAAATAATGTCCCAGTCATAGATAACATCGCCTGAAACGGATTTGCTGCTGCTCGTGGGCTGAGATACCTTGAGGTTCCCGACACCGTCTGTTACATTGTAGCTCACCTCGGGCCTCCATGATGCCAGGTTGTAGGCGAAGCTGGCATTCATTAAGTCCGCTGCTCCTCCCGACAGGCTGAGATTTCCAGCACCAATCACTATCTGCGCATTAACGGTCTTTGCATCGCCCAAAGGGACAGAGCTATTCTCGATTTGCATAGGTCCGACCTGCTCGCCCTGCTGCCCAATGCATCCCAGCGACACGAAAAGCGCTGCAATCAGGGAAATTAGATATATTTGATTCAAAATATTGGTCTTCACAAAACCATCCCCTAAACACCGATAGGTTATGACTGAACTGTATTTCGCTATGCTTTCCCTGGATATAAACTTATTTAAAATGTGGAAGCGATCCTTTTAAAGATCCTCTCAAATGCCGATTCTGCTGAAGATGCCGAGCATATCCAGGCCGATTACTATCATGAGTACCGTAAAGATATTCCTGAGCTGCTCGCCGGGAATTTTATGGGCATATCTTACTCCCAGCTGGGCTGTAAGCACGCTTGTTCCTGCCAGCAGGCAAAACTGCAGGATATTGATATAGCCTATTGAGTACGGCGGCAGCCCCTGGACTCCCCATCCGTTGACCGCATAGGATATTATTCCTCCTACAGAGTTTAAGGCAATTGCAACGGATGATGTCCCGACGGCCTGAAGGATTCCAAAGCCCATGATCATGGTCATTACCGGGACCAGGATTACCCCACCTCCTATGCCGCTTAAGCCCGATACAATTCCAACCGCAAATCCCCAGAGGATAAACTGCAAAAGCCCGCATTTTGGCTCGCTTCGCGGCTTAATCCTTCCGGCCAGGAGCATCCTCACCGCTCCGGCTAAAACGACCAGCCCAAAGATGGCCTTGAGAAGATCTGCCGGGGCATGAGAGGCAATAGTCCCGCCGAGCATTGCCCCCACGAGTCCTGATAGGCCCATGCAAATCCCCGGCCTCCAAAGGACGACGCCCCGACAGCTGTGGCCATGGCAGCCGCTAAGGGCTGTGGGCAGGACCACCGCAAGGGAGGTTCCAAACGCCACTCTGGTGGCGATTGTCGGGTCTATGCCTGATGCAGTCAGCACCCAAATCTGGACGGGAACCATGATAAATCCGCCGCCAACGCCCAGGAGGCCGCAGGCAAAGCCTACGGCAATGCCTGTTGCCAGCAGCACAAGCAAATAGACGAGCTGTGTATCGGCGATCAAGTATTATGGTGTGCAGCGCCTAATTAGATATAGATTATCGCTGTCCGCTCTCCAAAAAAATAAATGCCGTCC
Source organism: uncultured Methanotrichaceae archaeon (assembly GCA_964534145.1). Taxonomy (GTDB): domain Archaea; phylum Halobacteriota; class Methanosarcinia; order Methanotrichales; family Methanotrichaceae; genus CAWJYS01. The sequence continues at coordinate 61,601 of CAZHNU010000004.1, forward strand.
TGTTATCTTGCTTGATATTTCACCGGATATTTCACCTGACATTTCAGCCAACCTTAATCTCCTTATGCGAGGCTAAAATCTCATCGGCCAGCCTATCCAGTTCCCGGAAATCCGCTTCTTTTGGGTGGCCTTTGGCGATAACTGGACTTTGCAGCTTTACCTTGAGGTTTGGAAGAGCAGCGGTAATCTGATCGACCATTTTCCCGCCCCAGCCGTAGGAGCCGATGACGGATGCAAACCTGGCCTTTGGACGAAGCGCATTGGCCAAAATTGCGGCATATAGGGCAGCCGGGTGGGCGCCGGCGAGAATTGTCGATGACCCAATAACTATCGTTGCTGGATCAACCAGTGCCTCGGCCAGCTCTCCCACATCGTAGCTTGTAAGGTCAAACCTCTTCACAGCAACGCCTCTGGCGATCAGGGCATCGCAGAAATAGTCTACCATCGCCCTTGTAGCTCCGTGCATTGAGACGTAAGGAAGGACCACCTGGTTCTTTACCTCGTCAGAAACCCAGTCTTTATAAGCGTTGAGAATGAACTCAGGCCTGCCGTAAAGCGGCCCGTGGCTTGGAGCTATCACATCGAATTCGAGGTCTTTAATTCTCTCAAGGTGCTTCTTGATGTTCTGGCGAAACGGCATCATGATCTCTGCGTAGTACCTCTTGGTAGATTCGTAGACTGTGGCCTCATCGGTGGCATAGAGGTCGCTGGTGGCCAGATGAGACCCCAGGAAATCGCAGGTGAAAAGCACCCTGTCTTCAGGCAGGTGGGTGAAAATCGTATCCGGCCAGTGCACCCACGGCGCGTGAATGAAGTGAAGGCTTTTCCCGCCCAGACCAAGCGTATCTCCGTCCTTGACCTCCTTGGCGCTATCGCCCGATATCAGTGAGAATTCCGTTAATAGGTCAAGACATTTGCCAGAGGCTGCAACCTTAGCCTCAGGGTAAATTTCAAGCAGCCTTGCAATGGTTCCTGAATGATCCTGCTCGGCGTGCTGCGAGATTATATAGTCCAGCTTTTTGACGCCTAAAGATTCCAGATTCTTTATCAGGACGGAAGCCATGGTCGCATCTACGGCATCGATAAGGGCAGTCTTCTCCCCACCGCTTACAAGGTAGGAGTTGTAGCTGGTACCGTTTGGCAGCGGGATCAGGCCGTCGAATAGCCTCCGATCCCAATCGACGGCTCCCACCCACGAAATTCCGGGCTTAATTTCTCTAACGAGGCTCAATTATTTCATCTCCCTGAAATCGTCCTTCATGGCTCCGCACTGCGGGCACGTCCAGTCATCAGGCAGAGCCTCAAAGGGCGTTCCCGGAGCAATCCCTCCGTCCGGATCTCCGATGTCCGGGTCGTAAATATATCCACAAATTGTGCACTGGTATTTTTGGGAAATTTCCACCACGTCCTTCTCATACATGCTGGCTTATTCTCATACGCTCTTTCTCTGATTCCCTTCCTTTGACTTATCCAGAACCATTGCCTTTCCTGTCGCCTTTCCTGCCCTGCTCAGGCGTCTCTGCAGAGGACTTCTGAGCCCTTCCGCCCTGCATAGAGCTATCCACCTCTTCTTCATGGCCGGTCCCGACAGATCTCTGGCTTCCTCTCCCGCGGGAAATCTCCTCCGATCTTTCTCTAGCTGTATCTCCAGGCCTTTGGCTCTTTTTTTCATCCATTATTTCATCTCCCGATATCAGCCGTAAAAACGGAGCTCTATGAAAATCATGCAATTTTTCATTGGATGTGTGCTAATAATACGAGCATGTTAATACTTATACTTGACTAAAGATTTAATAATGAATAATTCAGCACTTCATGCACTCAGTGCTCCTTATGCTCCCCATGGTGGTGATACGGGTGCTGCAGGTTGGCGAAGGCCTGAACCACAGCCTCGCTAATTGTTGGATGAATTATCTGGGCCTTGATCATCGGCATCAGGTCCTGATAGTCGGTGTTCATTATATATGTTACCTGCTGCACAAGCTCCGGGGCAGAAGAACCAACGATAGTGCAGCCCAGGATTTTACCTGTCTCCTCTTCGACTACTACCTTTACAAATCCCAGCTCCTCGCCCATGGCTATCCCTTTGACAACGTCGGTGTAGCTTGCCCTGCCAACGAGTATTCTGTCATGGCCTGCGGCAATGGCTTCTGCCTCCTTTAAGCCGACGCCTGCCACCTGCGGGTAGGTATAAACCGCATGAGGCACCGCATGGTAGTCAGCCTTCTCCATGTCCTCCTCCTTCTCTGCCCGGAGGATATTGTGGGAAACCACGTCCGCTTCGTAGTTTGCGGTATGCCGGAACATGTATTTGCCGATGATGTCGCCCAGTGCGAAGATTCCCTTTTTGGTGGTCTCAAGATGCCCGTCGACTTTGATCCACCCACGTTCATCGGTCTGCACTCCCGTATTTTCAGGCTTAAGCAGGTCCGAATTCGACCTGCGGCCTGCCGCCAGCAATATTTTGTCGGCCTCGAATCTGTGGACCTCATTGTCATTTCTGTTTCGCGCAAATACCACCTTCTTTCCGTCCTTTGCCTCGACATTGACGACCTCGTGGCCGGTAATCACCTTCATGTTCTGGGAAAGAACTTTCTTCACAATACTGCAAACTTCCGGATCCTCCCTGTCCAGGACCATTGGGCTTCTTCCAATGATAGTTACATCGCAGCCCATAGCGGAAAAGAAATGGCCGAACTCGCAGCCGATATATCCGGCTCCGATGATTATCAGGCTTTCCGGAGGCTCCTCAAGGTTTAGGAGCGATATGTTGTCGAGGAAGCCGGTTTCGGCAATGCCCGGTATTGGCGGCACTAGCGGTCGAGCGCCTGATGATATTGCTATTTTTGGCGCGGTGAGGACAGCATCTCCTGCCTTTAAAGCATAATCGCCGATGAATTCGGCTGTGTTCCTATACCAGGTTACGTTGGGGTCTCTTTCAATAGATTCCTCAAGGTCGCGGCGAGCCCTATCCACAACAGCGTGCATGCGCTTCATGATCCTTCCGAAATCCACCCTTTCCAGGCTGCACTCCACGCCCAGCCCTGAGGCGTGCTGCATGGTCCGAATGACATCTGCAGGGTAAATCAGCAGCTTGGACGGAATGCAGCCGTTGTTCAGGCAGGTTCCGCCTGTGGGGCCCTGGTCAACAAGGGCTACTCTCCAGCCTTCCTGCGACGCCTTGGAAACTACACCCATGCCGGCGCCGGAGCCTATGACTATCAGATCGAATTTATCCATAATATCCCTTGAATCCAATAATTAATGACAGCACTTCGCTAATCATTCTTTGCTCTGAATATATTAATAGCATCCAGAACGTATATCCAAAATCCCTATATCTTTCTAAATTCGCAGAATTATGGATAAATCCCGCCATCCGCTTACTTAAAATGCTATGAGAGTAAAATATTGGAGATAGATCTCTGGCCAAAGGCCAGTTCGGAGCTGAAAGTGATGCGATCTAACGAAGGAAGCGCGCCCCGAAAGATGGAACCGCGCGAATCCGATAATCCAGTTCTCGAAGATTATAAAGAGGAGCTGCTGCACAGACCGAGCATTGGGCAGCGTTTGATTATAACCAGCGATTCGCAGAGGCTGGCTAAGCTGGAGGGGCTTATGGTGGACATCCATCAAAGGGTAATTGCATTGGAGAAGAAGATGGATTTGCTTGAGGAAAAAATCGTTAAATGAACTGCGCTTTTTATTTTGCGCCAGATTCGAGAATATCCATAATTGTTCTCGAAAGAGAAAGCCGTAATGACTGAATAGATCATATTATATGCTATTTTGGCAGGAAGATTTATTACTATGAGGCATTATGTGGAAATTCAATAATTATGCAATACGGCTTTGCCTGCAGGCTCACTGCAAAGTTCGGGCTCTCATGGGCAGGGATTAGGAGGCTGAGCTGGCCGGTTATTTTCGGCATTCTGCTGCTCGCCTTCTTTCTTGTCCTTGCGGTTTTCGCCCCCCTTATAGCCCCCTGGGATCCGTGGGAGCCTGGAAGGCCCTTTCTGCGCCCAGGCATCGACCATCCCCTCGGGACCAACGACATCGGCCAGGACATCTTCAGCGAGCTGGTCTACGGCACACGCATCTCCCTTTTTGTGGGCTTCTTTGCTGCCTTTGTCTCAGTTGCCATAGGGACTCTGATCGGCCTGTTCTCCGGCTACCTGCGAGGTGCGACGGATGAGGCGCTAATGGGCCTGACCGACATAATTCTCGTCATCCCGGCGCTTCCCCTCATGATCATTCTCGCAGCGCACACCAATCCCAGCATCTGGAACATCATTTTAGTTGTAGGCCTTCTCTGGTGGTGCTCAACGGCCAGAGTTGTTCGCTCTCGCGTCCTGCAGCTTCGCGAAATGCCCTTTGTGGAAGCAGCGCGGTCGCTTGGAGCCGGAGACATCTACATCGTTTTCCGCCATATTCTCCCCAACACCCTGCAGGTGATCCTGGCCAAGTTCATACTGGCAGTGGCCGGCGCCATGCTGACAGAGGCATCTTTAAGCTTCCTCGGCCTTGGCGATCCCCTGCAAAAGAGCTGGGGAATGATGCTAAACTATGCCTTTTCTCGCGGCGGATTCATCAACGGCTATTGGTGGTGGTACCTGCCGCCGGGGATCTGCATCTCTTTGGCGGTTTTAAGCTTCGTGCTGATCGGATTTGGGCTGGAGGAGAGGGAGCGAGACAGCCTAAAGCCTTCACAGCTTTAAATTTAAATAAGTACAATCGGTCGATCATCATTATTTAGTTAATACTATAACCGAAAACTTTATTACTAAATGGGATGTTGCATCCTTGACGTGTAACAAGCCAATTTGGCCTCCTTTACCTGAGCTCCAGAGAGCCCCACGTCCACTGCCATCAGGCCCCGGCAGGTACAGAGCTATTCGGGATACTGCCGGGGATCTCTTCCTTTAAATGCGGCCGCGAAACGCTTCTGCAACAACATCGGATTTGAGGAGGGCCTTTTAAAAATATCACAGCAATAGGTGAGGATCGTACAGATACATCCAAATCTCGTTACTCTCCATCCAGCCCGCAAAGATGGCAGCGATGGTGCCATTTGGGCTCGGCAATAAGCTGGACAGGATTTTCTCCTGCGTAGTTGCCAGCGTTCATGTCCCTGATAAACCTGGGCGCATCTGACGGCAGCATATTTGCGGGCTTAAATCGTCCCACCTCGCGGCCGTGAAAGTCGAAGCGCCCCCCGGCTTTATCGATGGTCACAACGGCGTATTCGGGCAAGTCTTCGCTTTCACCATCGTTTAGGTAGAGCAGCTTTTCATGATAAAAGCCGTGACAAAGAGGCCATTTCCGATTAAACATTACCTCAACGAGATCATCTTCGCTCTTGATCTTAGCGAAGGAAAACGTGCGGTCAGGATGATTCATTTTATACACCTTTTCCAATGATTGTATCAAATATCTAAATTTCTTATACATCTCTTCGGCTGCTATGAGCCACTATGTTCTTACGTATTTCTCTTTAGAGCCCATAAGTTATGAACTTTTCGATTAAGTTTATGAAAGAGCCGATGGCCTCAATGAGGGCAAAATCCGATCCGGGCTAAGAAAAGCGGATGGGTTTATATTCCTCGTTCACATCTACATATTTACCAGAATGGATGTTGTACTTAGCGGAGGTTGCATATGATTCTCGAGCCTGAAAAGAGAAACCAGGTTTTGCCGCTGCCTGTAGTCCTCATATCCACAGTCTCAAAAGACGGCATTAGAAATGCCGCTCCCTGGTCCTGCGTCATGCCCATCCTGCGGCCACTGGACCTGGTAGTTATTGCCTCCTGGCTGAAGCGTGATACTCTTGATAATATACGCCAGACGGGAGAGTTTGTGATCAACGTGCCGCCGGCGGAAATGGCCGATGAGGTTATGATCTGTGCTAAAAATTTTCCGCCTGAGGTTGATGAATTTGAAATGGCGGGGCTGAAGGCAAGGCCCTCTGCCAGGATAAAGCCGCCGGGAATTGACGGCTGCCTGGCCTGGATGGAATGCACATTGGATGAAGAAATTCTGCGAGACAGGTATTCACTGATAGTCGGCAGGGTAGTCCACCTAGAAATTGATGATACGATTATCGATGAAAAGGGCGAAATAGACCTGGAGAGGGCCAGGCAGCTATCCAGAACGATATCAAAGACTAGCAGGTAATCTATAAAACCTGGAAAATTCAGGGCAATTGACCAAACATGGCAGACAAGCCCCTGTAAATTCTGATCCCGCCTTCAGAACAGACATATGGGGCTGCTGTTCTTTCAATTTCTTTAAGATTTTTGCATTCTAATGGCAGCACTTGTGCGCATGCTTGTGCTCCGCATCGTGAACGTGCTCATGGACGTGCTTCTCGCCCTTGTGCTCGTGTGCATGTTCATGCTTATCATCTGTATGGCAACACATCAGGATTCACCTCCTTTCTCAATTTAGCAATTTATTCTAGTATTTTTGACTATTTAATTCTTTCTTTAGGGGTTTACCTTGAGATGATGCAGCTTTTTAAAACTAACTTGTTATTATTTGTAGCAAGAATTGCCTTTTGATACGCAACATTTGATCTTTTTTTTATTTGCGTAATAAGCGGTGTTAGCGAAGGTGCTTAAAATCTGAAGAATAGTTACCGCTAATTGAAGAATAAAAGATTATCAGGATCGATGGGGTCGTCCAACGTGAGGATAAATAATTCAATAAATCCGTCTGCTTAAGTCTAATTTGATTCAGCAGAGCCTCGCGCATAAACTCCTTTAAGAACTTGCATCTCTAAAGTTTTAGCCCTCGTCTGCATAATTTCGCATCTTGCTTAGAGCCGAAGGACAAGGCTGCCTCTAAAAGTCATCTGAGATACGATTGCTATTCTTTCAGTAGCAACTTTTCATGAAAAACTTGCAATGAGGTCTTTACGGCAAAAGCTCATGATATCAGCTATCCTCTCCCAGCATTATCTCCTCCCCGGCGTTCAGCCCGTGGCCGGGCCGCACCCACATTCGAAGGTACTGGTCACCCTTTTGAATCCGCAGCGCAGGAATCGCCCTCTCTGCAGTGGCGCTTTCAAGAATTACCAGGCCTAGGCAGCTTTTTTTTACTGCCGACAAAAGGCAGTGCTCATCTTGGCCATTGCCGTTAAGAATAATGCCGGTGAGCAAATCCATGCTCTCATCGCAGCTGCTTTTCCTTATATCGGTAATTATAAAGGCGGTCAGACTCATTACCTGCCGAACTTTTTTGGTTTGGAAGAGGTGCGCCCTGACATGGCAGACCGGTCAGGGCATATTACAGGGCGTTTCTGTCGGTAAAGGAGGCCAACATCAGCCTGTTATCGCTCTTCATGGAGAGATAATATTACTAGGTAATAAACTTTTTGCTATAAGTAACAATAAAGGGTTTTTAATAATAGCTTAAATAGAAAAAACGGGAAACTGGCTGCTTTTGCCTGCCGCCTTTGAAACGATCAGGTAGCGACCGCAATGTTGCCCTTTTCCTTGGCGATCATGTCCTTTGCCGATACGGCAGAATAGGCGGTGATCAAAGGTCTGCTTTTTCTATCGACAACAGAGATCCAATCCCCTTTTGCTATGCTTTTGTCGGCATCAATTATCTGGCGGGCAAAGACATGGCCGCCCCGCGCAATGGATACGGCAGCCGCATCTGAGACGACAACCTTCTTGAGCATCTCTTGAGGAGCTTCTTCTGGAATCGCATCAAAACTTGGGGCTTGTGCAAAACCTCGGATCAGAGCGCGGCCTCTATCATCAACCACCATTACATCCTCGCCCTGCAAAATTTCCGGATCAGCGCCTATTACCTGGCCTGTGAATATATGCCCGCCACGGGCAACAAATGGAAGGGCTGCCTTTGAGATCATTATTCGCTTAATTTCTGTCTGGCCTGCATCCTTCTCAGATGCCTTGTTCGCTTCCTGATATGTGTCCGCCATTGAGGTCACCTTATGGACTTTTTAGGGCTTAATCATTTAAGAACTTTTCGATAATATTTATTACTATGTGACTTAAACTAATTTATAATTCTTATTAAATTAAATTAGCAGCATGCTGATTACATATCTGCAAAAACAGTTGCATGAATATTAGGAAAGCTGATTTAAATATTATTAAAGGATTAGTTCGCGAAAGAAACCGATTCTTTTAATGCTGCTGAAAGGAGTAGCTTAAAGATGGGCAAAATTCGAGTTCATATTTAGGCTTGATCGGACAGGCGTTTTTGCAGGGAAAGTTCCATTCATTCGCGCATTAATTGAGAGGATCATGACACGATAAAAACGGGCTAATTATTCCATTGATTAATGAGCGCTTGCTTATGCCATTTTTCCTTATCCCAACTTTTTCCTCATATTTGTCTATATCTCTTACATACTAATTATTAGGTCAGACTTTAGATTAATTGCAGTTCATTTAGTAATAATTTTTATAGTATGAGATCAACTATGTCATAATATGAAAAACATCCGTCATGGCATATCACGACAAGGGGAAAGACGGTCGGAAATACGCTACTTCGACGACGAGTTTAACCCTGTTGTTAGAGACAGAGCGACCTGGGCCGTTGTCAGGGAACTGGATGAAAACGGGAATCTCGTCTTCGAGGTTGAAGGATATATAGATTAGCATTTTTTTAAATAAATTCTGCATCGTTGACCTTGTCTATTGGGTTGATTGCAGCTAAATCAGCCCGAATATTTATCACATATTTAAAATCTTTTAGATATTTATAATATACTTAATGATAAATTCTCTTAATGATGAAATCTTTAAGAAAAATACTTATGAAATATCTCTTATTCCAATTCGCAAGATCATTTAGTGATTTTGTTCACTCATAAAGCCTTTCATTCCAATTGATAGCAATTTAGTAGCAAAATTTAAGAACAAGGATGATGATTGGTCTACTGATGACCCTGCTTCGGATATGCGATCTTCGAGCACATTTCTCAACTCCGGACGGCCTTGTAAAGGCAGTTGACTCTGTAAGCCTCGATATCGATGAAAAGGAGAGACTTGGTCTTATCGGAGAAACTGGCTGCGGCAAGACTGTGCTGGGCATGTCCATCATCCGCCTCCTTCAGCCTACAACGAAAATTGAAGGCAAAATATTCTACAAGGGGAAAAATATTCTGCAGATAAGCGAATCTGAGATGCAAAGGCTCAGAGGACGTGAAATTGCTATGATCCTCCAGAACCCCACGACCTCCTTGAATCCCGTCTTAAAGATTGGCGAGCAGATATCCGAGGCGGTTCACCTGCACCAGGGGCTTGACAAGAGAGAGTCATGGATGAAAGCGGTGGAAATGCTTCAGGCGGTACGGATTCCAAACGCTGCCAAAAGGGCAGAGCAGTATCCCCACGAGCTTTCCGGAGGAATGAGGGAACGGGCCATGATTGCCATGGGGCTGGCCTGCGATCCGGCCTTTATAATTGCCGATGAGCCGACCAAGGGATTGGACCAAAAGACAAAGGCACAGATAATAAGTCTCGTGAGAGACGCGACAGAGGACAAGTCGATGATGATGATAACTCATGACCTGGGAGTAGCAGGCGAAGTCTGCGACCGCATTGCGGTCATGTATGCAGGAGAGATCCTGGAGGTTTCTGAAACAGAGGAAATATTCGAGAATTCCATTCACCCGTACACTCAGGGCTTCATCAACTCCCTTCCAAGTCGAGGACTTCAGCCAATCCCCGGCACGAGCCCATCGCTCATTGATCCGCCGCAGGGCTGCAGGTTTCATCCCCGATGTAAGCGGGCTAAAGACATCTGCAAGAAGATGCATCCCGACCTTGTTTCAATCGATAGAACAGGAAACCACAGCGTGAGGTGCCATCTATGTGCCTGATCGAGGTTCGCAGCCTGAAGAAGGAATTTTCATCCGGCCTGCTCAATAAAAGCTATGTGAGAGCTGTTGACAACGTCTCTTTCAGCATTGAGCGCGGCGAGACGCTGGGGCTTGTGGGAGAGAGCGGATGCGGCAAAACCACCGTTGGAAGACTTCTCCTCCGGCTGATCGAACCTACTTCCGGAAGCATCGTCTTCGACGGCATTGACATCACAGGACTTTCAAGAGGACAGCTTAGAAAAATTCGACCAAGGATGCAGATGATCTTCCAGGATCCCGAGTCTTCCTTAAATCCCAGAATGAAGATTGGAGAATGCATTGCCGAGCCCTTCAGACTGGGGCTGCGCGGAAAAATTAAGCGGGCAGAGATCAAGGAGAGCGTAATGGACCTGATCGATAGAGTGGGGCTAAACCGGGAGCACGCCAACCGTTATCCATACCAGCTCAGTGGGGGACAGAACCAGAGAGTTGTGCTGGCAAGAATCCTGGCTATAAATCCCGAGTTCATTGTGGCCGATGAGCCAACGGCCTCTCTGGACGTCTCTGTGCAGGCACAGATACTGAGGCTGATGATGGACTTAAAGAGGGACTACGGACTCACCATGCTTTTTATTTCTCACGATCCCGAGGTCATCCGCCATATGAGCGATAGAGTGGCAGTGATGGAAAAGGGAAGGATCGCGGCCATTTCTGAGAGCAGTGACTCTGCAACTCGTCAATCTGAACAATTCCAGGCTGCTCTCGTTGCCTGAGATTTCATTCGGGATTCGGAATTATGCATACCTGCTGAAAACGGCATATATCAATCCCAAAAAGAGAAGAACAATCGCCGCTAGATTCCTATTGTGTCCCTCATCGGATACATCGACATCTGCGGCCTCGCGTTCCGTATTATTTTCAGCTTCTGGATCTTCTGCCTCAACTACCGTCTCATTGATGTTTCCCGGCGGGGCTTCCTTTTCAATCCTGATACTAAGGGATGACAGCTTCGCTAAAAAGGCCCTACCGCGCACATCCCTGTATTCCACAGCTGCAGGGGGCATGGTGATGTCATCGGGGCCGAGACATTTTAGGATCATCTCCACAGACCGTTTCTCCTCGGGAGCCAGCAGATAAGAACCGTTCAGCTCGCCCTCCACAAGCTTTATGCCGGCGGGGATCGGCTGTTCGAGCTTTACCAGCGATTTCTTGTTTCCGGAGTTGTAAAGGCTCGCGGAAATCTTGACCTCCTCTCCTTCCTTCACCCTTGAAGGCTGAACAGTCCTTTCCGCCTCGACATAAGGCCCGAAGACATCTACTAAAGGGCTTTCAGACTTGGCTGTATATCTTTTTCCCCCAAGCGAATAGCTGGCCTGCGCAGGGGGAATTTCCAGACCCAGGCCCGGTTTTTTGGCCTCTATTTTATAGCTCATCAGCTCTGTGGACCCAGGAAGAATTTCTATTTCTCTTTTAAGGGCCGAATCGGCCTTAAAGTGCTGGCCAGGACTATCGGTAACATCAAGATCGAGGGTTCTGTTTCCAATGTTTCTAAGCGTGATGACGACGAAGTAGCCTTTGCCGTACTCCTGCAGCTCTTCAACCTCTTTTCGAATCAGCAGCGGCCCTGAAATGAGAAAAGCGGTTCCCGCCCGTGATTGGTAATGCCTTTTTTGGGGGTCTATGTAGTCTGCAACAGCCCTGACAGTGACCTTCTCGGGACCGGGAAGGAATGGAGCTTTAAGCTTGATGACAATTGGCTCTATGGCCGCGGTCCTCCTGTCCTCATCCCAGGTTCTCCCCGGTTTCAGCTCCGAAATGCTGCAGTCTGCATTGAGAAAGGGCGGGACGGATTCAACATGGATCTTCAGGTTTGAGGCATCTACAGCTGCCGTATTTTTCACATTCAGTTCCAGCTCTATCTCATCCCCGCCTTCGAAAATATCATCATTTGATACAAGCTTCATCTCTATTTCAGGCGCTGCGACAGGCTGCATGCGTACTTTGGCAAACGGCTCTTTATCAGGATCGCCCATGCTGATTTCGTCGACCACTACCCGCAAAGAGTCGTTGTATGCGAAGTCCTCTCCTGCTAAAAGCGCTCTTGAGGTGATGAGATCTCCATCATCGTAGACATCAAGCAGCACCCTTTCATCATCGGTTTCCTCGTTTGAGAAGTCGGCAACAACCAGCTCATAGCTGTCGATCTTAAGGCTGTCTCCCCACCGGAGCTCTCCGTTGGCGCCGTTCTCCCAAACAGGAGCTGACCACCCGGCTGCAATAAGAAACAGTGCTGCTGATAATGGCTGCAGCATGAATTTGATCGTATCTGTAGATCTAGTCATATCAAGATCTGGACATATTTCAGTGTTTGAAGAGCAGATATATTGCTATTATTACCAGTGCTGCATAAAGGTATAGGGAGTTTCCGGCATCAAGCGACGACAATTCCGACGACTTCATTGGCGATTGAGATGACAAATCTGATGGCGAATCCGGTGATGATTCCTGTGAAACGCTTTTGCTGTCATCCTTCGACAATTTTATTCCCTTGGACACGGCACCGGAGGTATCAGCCGCCTTTGCAGCGGCAGCTATGCTGCTTTCGTTTGATGCCGCGTTTTTAAGGGATGAATTCTTCGTTTCAGCCTTGGCTTTGATTTCATCATCTGCTTTATCCTCCGTCTTACTATCCTCTTTGGTTTTGGAGCTATCCTCGGAATTGTTTTCAGGCTTTACCTTGTCATCTGAAACGGATTTAACGGATGCGCCTGCTGTGACCGTCTTTGTTTTTGCGCTCGATAGGCCTGTTGAAGAGCCCGCTGATGAACCTGTTGATGAACCTGCAGTTTTCTCCTCAAGGGATTCAAAAGCCACACCCTTCGGAGCATAAAATATCACTGCATCATCGCCCTCGATGTTCACCTTCTTCCTTTTCTCGTACTCGATTCTGGTTTCAGGGTCGCACCAGCGAAGGCACAGGTCGTGAATCCCTTCCTCCAATGATATCGTTCCTAAGTCGGCGGTGCTATCCTTTGGCAGCTCCTTGCTCTTCTCCAGACCGCCGTCAACATAGAGAAAAGCATCAAGGCTTTTGTCGTTTTCGTTCTCCACCTTTACGGATAAATCGAATTTCTCGGGGGCATCGTTCTTAAGCGTGTAAAGTATCAATGAGCTACTGGAATTGATCTCCTGCAGCAGCTCCTCTTCATAGTTCTTCTTGGTATCCTCGTCCCGCCATGCTATCTTGAATTTGTGATCCTCTGGCGTAAGGGCGTATTCCCCGAACTTCGTTTCCGATTTAGACGAGACATCCTCTGTGTCCTTTATCTCCGAGTCGATGAATAGAGAGACTGAAAGCCGGTCATCATCAAGGTTGTTGACATAGACATGGACATCGAATTCCTCTTCCGGTTCAGTCTGGTTCTCAGTTGGAATGCTCGTGTCATTTGTATCGAGCGCAAAGATTGTATACCCCATGATCAGATAAAGCGAAATGCCGTATAAAACAGCGCGCAGAATTGAATCCTTCTTCACAAACGGCCATAGGATTCGACTCATGACTAAATATTGGCTGCGAGCTTTAAATAACATGCGGTCATAATAAGATATCACCAAATGCTATTAATAATATCATATATACATTATAATTGGTAAATGTAAATCTAAACGAAAAGATTATCTAAAGGCATGATAATGCCACGAAAGAGGTTGGAACATTGTCGGAATGGGATGTAACTCTCCTTATAATCGAAGGCATACCCTTTTTGGCCCTTGTTTACTATCTATGGCATAAAAAGTCGATGTATATGCTGGAGAAAGGAATAACCAAATCTGATGATCCTGCTTTGAGATCTGAAAGAAGAATGATAAATGGCCTTTTTCTTATTTTGGCAGGCATATCGATGATCCTGATGCCCGGCGTCGCGGCTGTTATCGGCATCCAGGCCAGCCCCTCTCTGGAGCTGCTTCTCGCCGGAGCTGTAGTCCTCTGTGCAGGAATTGCCATGATAGTTGGAGGCGGACTCATGCGATTCAAGAACAACAGCGCTTCCAGCCATTCCGGCGCTGATGATCCCTCATGGCTGAAGTGGCCGTGAGCTGGACTTATTAATTGCTGTAAAATTATTGACTGCAAAAATTTTTAAAGTTTTCTGCAATCATTGCAAATAACGTCCCTAAATGCCTCACGAAAAAATTGGGGCTTTATTGCTAAAGCCCATATTATTTAGTTTATACCATTTAGCTCATGTAAATTAGCCTATATCCTTTCAAGCAATTCTAAGCAGTGTCCTTGACAGCATCCTGGTAACAGCTGTCCGGCACGCCCTCGAGCTTGCCCTCCTCTTTTATAAGCGGTGGATAGATGAAAACCCCGTGCTGGTCAAGATCATAGCCCAGGCCCAGGAATCGCTGCAGGTATTCGCGATGGAGATCCTCTGGATCCATATCCGCCCTGTTCGGATGGTAGATCTTCGCCAGATAAGCCGCTCCAATCAGGCCTTTCGTTGCATCGTTTCTAATGTTTCCGCTCACAATGTAAACCTGGTTGTTCCTTACAGCCGTAAGGTTGGAATATTCAGGCCTGCTCTTGAAGGCATCCAGGGCCTCCGCCATTCCTGTCGGATCGTCGGCATCGTATCCGCTGGGCGGCTCCAGCTCCAGTCCGCTATAGGTTGTGGCAACGACTAATAGAATTATGTAATCGGGATCCTCCTGCAAAACCCATTCAGGATCCACCTCAATTCTGTATGTGGACTTCATGAAGTCCGGAAGGTCTACAGCCACAGTTCTGCCTCCGGCCAGCTCGACCATGTTGGTCAGAGTATCGATCTTGGCAAATGTGAAGATGGTCTTGTCATCGGCATCCGGATAGGCGGCGACCAGAACGCTCGGCCGTTCTTTCTCAGGCACATCCTGCGTTGCTGCTTTAATCTCGTTTAAGGAGTCAATGTGCCATTGAATATAGTCCTCCGCCTCCTGCCTGGCATCCAGAACATAGCCCAACTTTCTCACGGCGTCTGTGAACCCTGAGGTCTCGGGACTTAATAAATCCGGGTAATACAAGCCCGCAAAGAATACCGGGACTCCCTGAAGATTCTTTTCCTTCTCCGAAGTGGCATTCGAGAAGACCAGAAGCAAATCCGGCTGCAGGCTTAAGACCTTCTCATAGTCAGGCTCCTTATGCATGGCACCCACATTGGTTCTCTTAGAGATCTCGGGAAACTCTGCCTCTGAGTTGGCCACTGCCAGATCTACGCCAACCACCTTATCTGTTTTTTTAAGTATCTGGGCCATATCGGCATTATCCAGGTATTCCACAATCATCCGCTCTACCGGCTTCTTGATGGTTAGCGGCTTTCCGTTGCCGTCCATTACGGTGAGGTTCGTCTCATTGCCCTCGATTATCATCTGCACCTGAGCTATGTCATCCTCATTTACCACTCCGTCAAAATTGGCATCGGCCAGCTGTGTATCATTCTCCGATCCATCAAGGATGGATCTTATAAAGTCCATATCCGCCTGGTCTACGGTTCCATCCATGTTCGCATTGCCAAAGACATGGAGAACAAATCCAGCTCCCGATGCTGCAAGCATCGATGCAGCTATTGAAAGCAGCAGTATGTTGTATAATTTCTTTTTCGTTCTCGATCCCTCCTGCCGAAATTTCTATCCTTATAAACAGATCTTTTGAGGATCTGTAATATCTATATTGATAATATTCTTATTAAATAGCCTTTTCTGCTCAAATTAGATAATAAAATACGTGATCATATGAGAAACTTCAGTAAAAATGAATAACAAATATAAATCAAGTAGACTGCCTCAAAGCACCTTCAAATCCCGCTTCAAAGCCGCCTGCTTAAAAAATCGACGACTGCACGGAAGTAGTCCTCTTTATACGGCCTCCTGAAGCTCTCCAGTGACATCCTTTCCCTAAGACGGGTGTCCTCATCATCTGGCACGGCCTGAAAGCTGTGATCCGCCCCTGGAACTATGACCAGCTCCGCATCCTTGTTTCCGTTCGCCAAAAGCTCCTTTTCGGCCATGAAGGCATCTTCAACGGGCACATTCAGGTCGCAGGCCCCATGAATTATCAATGCCGGCTTTCTGATATATTTGAACTGCCTCGACGTGGAAAGCTCCGGCAGATAGCAGGTGGGATCATGCTTTATCTTCCATATCCTTCCCTTGTAGCAAAGCTCCTGCTCCACCTCGCCATTCATTGCCTTATCCTGAATTTGAGATAGGTTTAATCCCATCATCAGACTATAGGGATCGTTCTCCTCAACCCATGCCAGGTTTTCGGGGCTGATGGCCGCGTAGTTTACCGGCCGCAGGTAGTTGAACTCCATCATATTTCCATAATCGCTGAAGAGGCCTCCCTGCAGCACATAGGCCTTGGGCCTGATATCCTCTCTGGCCATGAGACATGCGGTGTATACTCCTGCGCTCTGGCCCAGGATCGCAATTCGTTTCGGATCGACAGCGTCCTGTGAGCATAAAGCGTCCAGGGCGGCTCTCGCATCCCTAACGTCGGCCAAATATCCGCTCCACTGTGCGGGGTTCTCGCTTTCGCCAAATCCACGCCGGTCCCAGGAGAAGGCTGCAAAGCCTGCTGCACAGAGCCGCTTAGCGATTTCAAGAAAAAAGTTCTTCTTGAATACCGGCTTGCCGTCTCTTCTTTCAAGGAGGTTGCCGTCTCTATCCTGCTCAAGAGAGCCGTGAACCAGTAAAACTGCTGGCGCCCTTCCCATGCGGTCGCCGCGATCCGGATACCTGAGCACACCTGCCAGCCGGAGACCGTTGCTGAGGAAGGAAACGGGCCTTTCTTTCATTTGATCCACGAAAACCACCAAGATCTAGCTCCAGTGTGTATCTCTGGTCATCATCAGGTAGAGGAACATGGGGACTCCCACGAATGATATCACTATCCCTATGGGCAGAATTATGGGATCCATGATCGTTCTGCCGACAATATCCGCTCCAACAACCAGTATTGCTCCGACGATGCAGGATGCAGGCAAAAGGAACCTGTGGTCCTCGCCCACTGCCATTCGTGCCACATGGGGGGCGACAAGCCCTACGAAGCCTATTATCCCCGTAAAGCAGATGATGCTGGCAGTAATGAATGAGGAAAGAAGGAGTGATAATGTTCTGACTCTGGATGTATCAATCCCCAGACTCTTGGCAGTCTCGTCGCCTCCGGAGAAGATCGCATTCATGTCCCATGCCAGTTTCATGAGAATCGGAAGAGTTAGCGCCAGTACAACGGCTACAACTCCTATCTTTCCCCAGTTCGCGCCTGAGAGCGTCCCGAAGGTCCAGTTGACCATTGCATTGAGCTGCTGCTCGTTTGCGAAGAACTGCAGAATCGCTGTGAGAGAGCCGAAGAAGTAGGTGAGGGCAATTCCTGCCAGCACAAGCGTCTCTGCCGAAGACCTCTTCATTCTGGTCAGGCCGAAGACCAAAAGGGCACAGCCCAACGCGGCTATAAAGGCAGATAAAATTATTATGTAAGTCCCGGATCCTGCATAGCCCACGCCGAACATTATGGCCATCGAAGCCCCGAAGGCTGCAGCAGAGGATATGCCGACAGTAAAAGGGCTGACAAGCGGATTTCTGGTCACTCCCTGCATTACTGCTCCTGAAACGGCAAGGCCCGCTCCTGCTGCGATTCCCATGAGAACGCGCGGGAGGCGAAGGTGCCACACGACACCCTCCACAAAGGGATCGCTCTCAAGGGGAAGAAACCTGGCCGCCATTGCATTGAATACCTCGATTGGATTTTTTGTTGTTCCTCCAATGGAGGCTGAAACCAAAACCAGTATAAAGAGAGTGCCAAGGCTGAAGGCCAAGAACAGAAGCTTTCTGGCAACGAACCTTTCATAGGCCTGCCTCGTCCCGGCTGGCACGACAGTTCCGGTGCCTTCGCAGGTTGAGCTTAGCATCAATGCGATTTCTCCTCTATCGTCATAGCCTTTCCTGGCCCATTTGCCGGGCGAATTCCCTGGCCGGATGATTGAGAGGCAGCTCCTTCATCGCAAACGGCCGGCCATCTTCGTGAGCCTTCTCAAGTCGCAGCTTTAGGCCCTGCAGATATTGCAGGAATCCCTCATCATCGGTTTCATCCCTATCGCCTTTGAATATCAGTATGAAGGCAGGCTCATTAAAGGGAACCTCATAGCCAGTGGGTGTCCCGGCCTTAAACCAGAAGAGAGTCCCCGGCTTCATGAGCTGACGTCGGCCCTGGCTGCAAAGCACCCACCGGCCCTTAACTGTAAATATCAGGCTTTCAGTGCTGTGAGAGTGCTCCTCGCAGAATAGACCGCCAGGCATCTCTATGAAGTGCGCCTGGGAGCCGTCTCCCTTCAGCAGGGGGCCGATTCTGCCTTCAAAGGTTTCGATTCCCTGATTAGACTTCCCGTCGGTGATATCTTCTATGACAGCAATTCCAGGCCAGGAAATCTTTCCTGGCACAGAACTTCTTGCACCCATTGAAATAACTCCGGGATGAATGGATTGATTTAAGAAATACCTCATTTCCGGCCTTTCACCCTGTTTAAGAATTCTTCAGCAGATTTCCACGCAGGAGAGGGGGCGTGGATGATCAGTCCCTTAACAACCCTGTCGGTTGTGTTCCTCCAGCCCATCTCATCGGGGTGGGCCATTATGGCAGTTCCTGCATCTGCGGCTGTTGTCTCCTGACCTGCAATTACTTCCAGCCGCCCTTCCAATACACAAAGGATGACCTCGAAATAAGGCAGCCCGCTATGTTTATGCGGAATGACTTCCTCGCCGGGAGCAATCTCCAATTCGGCCAAAGAGACATTCGGTGTGGCGATGAGCGGCCTTATGAGGCCTTCCGATGTTGATGCTCCCTCAGCAAAATTCCAGTTGGCCAATGCGTAATTTTTTCCCATAGCTTCAGCTCCATGAAATCTTAAAGATTATAGGGACGGATAAATGAATATGCCCTCCAGGTCCATGCCCTGATAATCCTTGAAATAATCCCTGTAGAAGGATAGCGGATCTTGATCAGCAAAGAGTTTTGGATAAAGTGCCTTGGCGATGAATATCACGCCAAATTTTTTCCCCTCATCCCCTACCAAATCATAGCTGATGATATATACCTGCCCGTTTTTCACTGCGTTGGTAGAGGACAGTTCCGGCCTCTTTAAAATCGACTCCCGCAAAGCCTGGAACTCTGTCTCGTTTTCCTTTCCCCAGTCCTGTTTTATAAGCTTGAAGATGACATCCGGATTCCTCTTTGAGACATCTTCGGGATTTACCTCAAAGTACTGCTCCGAGCGTTCAGGGTAAAGGTCCAGGCCGCCTGCATCTCTTATCATGCCGGGCACACCGCAGCCAAAACCGGACCCGCCGTAGGTAAAGTAATCCTTCGCTCCCTCAAAGTATACCTTCTTCCTATATTCCTGCTGAACTGAGGCTGTTTTGTTCTCTATGAGATCCAGTTTTTCCTGGAAATGAGCTATGTAGTCCTCCGCTTCTGCCTCACGGCCAAGCATTGTTCCTAGTGTGCGGATCTCCTCTGCCCAGATGTCCATGCGGTAGAAGTCCAGTCCCACCACAGGGATGCCGAAAGGCGCTAGCTTTGCCTGGATCTCATCGGGCTCAGGTGGCCAGCCAGCAGAGAATGTTATGACGACATCGGGATTCAGCTCTGCGATCATCTCATAATTGGGCTCATCCTGACTTCCGGCCACAGGCGTTTCTGCTAAATCGGGGAGCAAACCGCCGTCAACTTTTTTCCTGGTATATTGCTCAATTCCTACGATGCTGTTAACAGCACCCAAAGCTTTGATCTCTATTGGGGCACAGTAATTCAGGATTACCATTTTATCTACAGGATAAGGCAGCTCTACCGACCTATTTGCCGAGTCATTAATAATAATTGTTGAGGTGCTATTTGGTTCATTTGCCAACGCTCCAATGCATGCCAATGAAAGAGATATTGCTAATAATATCGATATAGCATTACTCTTTTTACAAAAATTGCCCCATTGTCCCCTCATATATTATTCCCTTCTATCAATTAAAATCACATTAATTGCTATTATTTGTCGCTATTATATGAAGCTATTCATGGCTAATAGATCCATGAAGTTAATGATATAATTCATGGGAAAAAAGCTCCGATATTCTTTCTAATTTATAAATCGAGCACCAAAATTTTAAAAAATTTAAAGTGGAGGATAAATGTAATGACCCTGCGGCGGCAGGCCAAGATAATCCTCCAGATATTCCCGTAAAAAGGCTTCAGGATCGAGATTTGGGAACCTTTCCGGGTATAATGCTTTTGCAATAAATAGCGGACCGAACTTCTTTCTGAGGCCTGCTGTGGCATCAAAGCTGATTGCATAGACGTGGCCATCTTTAACCGCATTTGTATTGGCCAGCTCAACCCGACGGGATACGTTATTGCTGAGGTCCCTGAGGGTGCTGTCGTTTTCCATGAAGTAGCCTTGCGGATCGGAGATGCCCTTGAATATGAAATCAGGATCTCTCTTAGCAACGTCCTCAGGATTTGCAGTAAAGTAGTAAGGCTTTTGATCATAATACAGATCCTTGCCGCCGCCCGCCTTGATCATTCCTGGTATTCCGCAGCCGTAATCTGCTCCACCATAGGTCTCATAATAGTTGACGCCCTCGAAGTATAACGTCTTTCTCTCAGATTCTGGTATCTGCAAGAGCGTCTCGTTTATAGCATCATATTGATCCTGAATAAATGAGACATATTCCTTGGCCTTGTCCTCTTTTCCCAGCATCTTGCCCAGCAACTCCACCTCGGATGTGTAGATCTCCATCCGGTAGAGGTCCAGAGCCACAACTGGAATGCCGAAGGGCTCAAGCTTTTGCGCCACCTCGTCGGGAAGGGGCGGCCAGGAGGTCCATTGTATGACCACATCAGGCTTTAGCTCTGCTATAAGCTCATAGTTGGGATCATCATAGGACCCTATGACGGGAATATCCTTGAGCTGAGGAAAAAGCCCTGAATCAACCTTCTTCTTTGCATCGATATCGATTCCCGAGAGCTTATCCGATGCCCCAAGGGCAATCATTTCCTCAGGTACGTTGCTGTTCAATGCAACAACGCTCTCAACTGGATACGGTATTTCTACTGTACGGCCCGAGGAATCCGTTATAGTAATAACAGAATGCTCTGAAGAGCTGTTAGTAGCAGCCTCTGTGCAGGCAATGCAGGCTAAAAAAAGCATTATGCAGGCGGATATTGATATTTTTGTCTTTTTAAGGCAATTCTATCCATGGAATTCACCAAATCTCTAAAAATTTATGGGTAGAAGTAAACTCCCTGGTACTCCAATCCCTGGAATTTCTCAAGATATTCCTTATAGAATGCCATTGGGTCCAGCTCCTGGAACTTTTCCGGATAAAGAGCCTTAGCCAGGAAGACCGGCCCGAACTTCTTGCCTGCTCCTCCTGCCACATCGAAGCTGATCACATAGACCTGGCCGTTCTTCACCGCCTCGGTTGATGCCAGCTCCGGACGGCTCATAATCTCGTCCCGCAGGGCCTTGAACTCGGTCTCATTTTGGGCACTGAACCCAAGAGGCGTGCCCTTGAAGATCACATCGGGATTCCTCTGGGCTACGTCCTCGGGATTCACCTCGAAGGCCAGCTCCTCCCTGTCTGGATAGAGATCCTTTCCGCCTGCAGCGCGGACCATATTGGAAATGCCGCTTCCATATCCTGCCCCGCCACAAGTCTGATACTTCTTGGCTCCCTCGAAGTAAACATTCTTTCTCTCTGCATCGGGAATAGTGGCCAGCGTCTCATTTATTTGGTCATAGTATCCCCTGAAGAAGTCCATGTACTCCTGGGCCTCTGCCTCACTGCCCAGCATCCGGCCCAGCTTCTCGACCTCGTCGAACCAGACTTCCGTCCTGTAGAAGTCGAGTCCAACCACCGGGATGCCGAAGGGCTCGAGCTTTGCCTGGATCTCATCCGGCTCCGGCGGATAGCCTGCCGAAAGAGCTATTACCACATCTGGCTTTAGCTCAGCAATTTTTTCGTAGTTTGGCTCCTCCTGTGTTCCTACAACAGTCACTCCTGACAGCTCAGGCAGCGTGCCTTTGTCAACCTCATCCTTCGTGGACTGGTCCATGCCCATAATTCTGTCCACAGCTCCCAAAGCACGCATCTCCTTGGCAGGGTTGCTCCATAAAACCACTACCGTTTCCACAGGAGAGAGGACCTCAACGCTTCTATTGGCTGAGTCAACAATCGAAATTGTGGTCGCGTTGCCATTGCCCGACTCTCCTGCAGCAAAAGCGGTTGTCGCGAGCGCCATCGACAGGACGGCTAATAGCACCAGCATTGGCAGATATCTATCATTCAAGATGCGAATCATTCAAACACCTATTTATCATTATTGAATTTAATAGCAATAAAATTAGATTAGGTAAAAACATTTTGGTAACAAGAGGAAAATCTTATAATTTTTTCATAATAGGCTTTAATCACATCTCAAATGGCGAGACTCAAGCTATACTCGATCGCTCATTTATGATTTTTTAGCCTTGCACCAATCATTTCCACAGCCTTTCGCAGGTCGGCAAAATATGGCCTGTCTCTAAAGTAGCTCCTCGCCAGATCTATGTTGCCTCTGGCTGCACTCCAATCGATATAGGCTAAATCCAGGCAGTCCAGAGGATCATAGCCCTCCTCGGAGAAGGCATAATAGCCGATTCCCTCCAGCCGCTCCTGAAGCTCGATTGGACCCATCTCTCCCCTGAGATGCAGACTCAGCCACTCATTGGCCCTGTCCAGATCCACAGATTTCTTAATCCCTAGGCCCTCGTGCTCGTTTCCGTCAGGAGCAGTCGTGAGTCCGGCAAGGGAGAAGGAGAATGTGCACAGGTACTTCTCCAAAATCTCATCCGCGGGCACACCCTCGGCCTGAATGATTCTAAAAACCTCTACAGGGTCGGCCTCGCCTGCCAGGCCCGCATGACCCATGGTCTCTATCGCGGCCAGCACCAGGGAGTGCTCGCCCAGATCCACTCCAAGCATCCTGGCGGTGGATTCAACCAGAGATAGATTGGACTCGAATACGGCTATTGGGCAGCATGCGAAGGCCATCAGCTCAGCCCTTTGCTCTCTCGCAATGAACCTGTCAGCCTCTTTCACAAGGTCGCCCAGGTCAAAGCCCCAGCGATCGTCGTCTATCAGGTGGGATAGCTCATGGAGCATGACTCCCACCTTGGCATTTTGCCGCTCAAAGCAGTCAAAGGGCAGCACATAGTTCGGAGTAGAAAATTCGAATATGAAGTAGTCTGCGAAGGGATCCGAGAGAAGCCTCATGCCTACTGTATAGCGCGACCCTCTCCAAATGACAGGGTTGTACTGCACTATGAATCTTTTAGGCCATTTCAATACCTTTAAGGCCTCATCCAATGCCCGCTCCCAACTGTCTTTGGCCTCTAAAATAGAAACTGTCTCTTGGCCTTCTACTATGGCCATAGCACTCTCAAGATCGCTGAGCATTACCATAAGTGAATGGAAGAAGGGCTATAAAGCAATGCCCCAAAAATGGCTTTGCGCCATTATTGCACTGTAAAGCATGGACATCGAATCTTATTATCCTGTTACCACCTCTAAAGACCGAGCGTTAATCCCGTAAAGGCTCTGGCGTGCATCCCGAAAGCTGAATTTTTCCAAAAGAAGGTTCTCATTCTTAAGCCTTGTTAGGGCGTATCTGACGGTTCTGGCCGGGAGATATGTTTTGGCGATAATGTCCTTTTGCGTCAGAAGGCTCCCTGATTCCAGCACCTTGAATACCAGCTTGGCCGATGGCGGCAAGCGGGCTAAATTTGAATTTTGCCGCTCAATTACTGCGTCGGCAAAGACGATCCCTCATTTTCATCTCACCGATTTCAATTGTAAATTGGTATGGTATATCAATCTTCTTTTTGCGGCAATGCTTTGCAAAGGCTCTTAATTGCTTTGGGACAGAATGGCACACCGCAGTATCCGATTGCATAGGCAAAATGTATCGGCGGGATGTCAGGTCCAACCTCGAAGAGTCCGCCGGAAAAGGTCGGTCGGCGACATTCTCATATACTTCATGCCGAACGCCTCTCCCTATATACGGTAAAGAGACCTCATCTTCGGCCGTTGTTTAATTCCGGCCTCAGATTGCTGCTGGACACTGTGAGTCTCCAGTGGGCGGGAAAGTCTCTCTAGCTCCGCTAGGGTTATGACGTTTTGTATGTTCAAGCAGATTTTATTTATGTTTACTTTTGCTATTTAGACTATTATTCATAATAATGATAAAGCTTTCGATACAAAGTAAGACGAAAATCAAAGTTATCTCCTTATTACCGTCTTCAAGCGCCCTGCAAGCTTTGCCGCTTAGCCGGGCACTGCCTGCATGGCGCCTGCTCCGCATATGCAGCTGAAGAGATGCCTTGTTCAACCGATCCGATTTGAGTCCGAAATGAGGTATAGCGGGGTCGGATCCTTAGGTTCCATCTCTGCAGTATCTGCCGGGAGCAGCCGCTTAGCAGGCGCTTTGGTGCACAGAAGCGAAGGATGAAGGGCCAACGCAAAGCTGCCATTCAAAAAATATCGCTACTGCAGAGCCGGAAATACCCACATCCCTTTGTAGGGGACCCCCAGCCATTTCTCGAAATACTCTCTGTGGATTGCCTCCGGATCGAGGTCCTTGAACTCGTCGGGATAGAACATCTTTGCCAGATAATTGATGCCGATGAAGCCTCTCGCAGCCTCGATAAGGTATGCATCAATGATATGCATTCTGTCATTCTTCGCAGCATCTGTTCCGTTTAGTCCTGCTCTGATCCTGGCGTCTTCCAGGAATTTGGTGGAGTTGGTGCTGTCGTTGAAATAGTATCCCGTATAGTAATCAAATGCCGGGAATATTATCGCCTCAGGATTCTCTTTTAAAACCCATTCAGAATCAACGGTGGGATAGCGAAGCGATATGTTTCCCTCCGGGTTTAGAGGCTCTGCAATATTGTAGCCTCCTGCTATTGTGATTACATCATGCAGCCCTGAGGCCCTGGAACCCGTATACCAGGGTGTATCGGACCATTCACCATAGACTTCAATTTTGGGCGAGATTTCTTGAGTTCTGTTTTTAAGAGAATCTACTTGGGCGGTCTTCCAGGTGATGAAGTCCTTAGCACGCCTCACCTCAGAGTCTCCCAGAATTTCCGCCAGAACCATTAGCTCCCTGTCGAAATCGTCCTGTGTGTTGAAGGGAAGATTCACAACCTTTATTCCCAGAGGAGAAAGCTTCTCGTCAACCTGCTGGAGGTATTTCGGCTGGACTATCACTACATCAGGCTTTAGCTCGATTATCTTTTCGTAGTCCGGCTCCTTGAAGGTACCGATGATCGGCTTTTCCTCAATTCCTGGGAGCCATGAGTATTGAGCATAAGATCCCTTCTCCACGCCCGCTATCTTGTCCTCTGCGCCCAGTATATAGATGGGCTCGTAGGACCAGGCGACGATGGGTATTATCTTTTCAGCAGGCCCATCTAGGACGATGGTTCTATTGGCTGAGTCGACAACCGATTTTGGATATCCGTCCTCCCCGGCCAGCGCAAAAGCAGATATTAATAAGAAAGCTACAATGAATGTATACAACGGTCGGCTAATGAAAAACCCTCCCATTATCCCATATCCCTCTCACATTCTTTTACTTATTTTTGGTTTTGCTTGTTTTTTAGACATTTTCATACTTCTTAATCAACCGATATGTAAGATTAATAAATATTTAAGCTTTTCTGCTAATTGATATTATACATTGTATCTAATATTGCTATCTAATCATAAGCGATCAATACTAAGCACTATGCTCTGAAGCTAAATTGATGTCAAAACCATCGTAGGAGTTGATGTCAAAGACGGCAAAAAGGCAAAGAGAATGCTAATTAATGAACAAAAAAAATGTAGATTAATGGGGCCGCCAATGGAATGAATATTCTTTCCTTTTTGTAATAACATATTATCTTATAATGTGATTTTATAATGTTATAATCTATAATTAGGGACAGAGGATGTTATTATCATGAAAGATTTATTACTAAGAAGTACAATGACATAGATATAGATAAGGCCAAAATCCTATGAGGCAGTGAAAGATGATGATAAATAAACTGGCATTGATGGCTCGCGGCCATGAAATCCGGCTGGAGAACTCAAAGATGGAAAATGGGGAGGTCGAGCATGCGCTGGTATACGGCCGTAATATCCTCCAGGGCGGCATGGGAGATCAAAAAGGGCTGAAGGCATTCGTTTACTGCCTGGATGGCACGCGGTCCGAGCCCTCAATAATATCAGGAGAGACGGGACATCTGGCGAGGTTCAAAGAGGACAAGCCCGGCTGCTATTCAGCCTTTACGGATATGGGGTCAAAATGAAGAGAATCATCTTTACCGGCAAGGGCGGTGTTGGAAAAACCACGATTCTCTCAACCCTAGCCCGTATGCTGGCCCGTGAGGGCAGCAGAGTGCTGGTCATCGATTGCGATCCCAGCATGAACCTGGCCATGTCTCTGGGCATCCCTCTCTCAAAGGTCCTTTCCTTAACCGATGACAAAGCCCATCTTCAGGAAAGGCTTAGCGGAGGCCTTGATGGGCAGGCCGCCCACAGCAGCGAGGTTATGGACCCAATCATCGATGAGCACATTTTAACCGCGGCAGACGGCGTGAAGCTGATGGTCATGGGCACAATTCCACACGGAGGCGCCGGATGTCTTTGCTCCCCAGTATCTCTGGTGAAGGTTCTCGTCAAATACATAGCGCTTGGTGAGGAGCAGGACTACATATTGGTCGATTCACAGGCAGGTGTGGAGATTTTGGGCAGGGGGCTTTCCACTGAATTCGATCTATCGCTGGTGATAACAGAGCCCACGCCCAAATCCGTCGAGGTGGCCAGGCACAGCATGAGGCTCTCAAGAGACCTCGGCGTTAAAAAACAAATTGTGATCGTAAATAAGGCCGAGGGCAACGAGGAATGCCTGGCCATTGCCAAGTCCCTCGAAATGAATGGGGATTTAATAGAGTCTGTGAGGTATGACAGAACGGTTGTGGATGCCGATAAGAAGGGCCTGCACATTCTGGATTGCGAGCCCTCAATGGCTGTTGCAGATATACAGAGGATCAAGGATATCGTAATGGAGGCTTAAATCATGTGCGAGTTTGTTGTTTATCTTGTGGACGGTTCTGATGGAAGACGGGAGGTGGCCAGGAACATCGTGGCCGCAAGGAGGAAGGACGGCAAGGTGCTTTTAATGGATGCATTCGGCAGCGTCACCTCGATTGAGAATGCAACAATCGAGGAAGCCAACACCTTCGCTCAAGAGATGATCCTGAAGAACCAGTAATAAGGAGGAAAAATCAGATCGATTAATCATACAAATAGATAGATTTATATGTTTAAAGTGCTAACCTGCCTCAGGCCCTCCATCTAGGCCCTGAGCAGATGGCGGATATAATATCAGGGGAGAGTATTGTATCCGCAATTTGCTTATTATATTCTATAATCATCGCTGCACGTCAATGATAATAGATTTTTTTCTGCGGTCTATCCTTAATTTATTTATCACAATCTTATAAAAATTTAAATAATTCTTATTAACAATGCCGAAATCCTTATTACTAAAAGCGTAAATTTGCCTTTATGGTTTTTCAGCATCACGATATCAAAGAGGCAATCAGACAGGAATGGGATGAGTCATCTCAGGACTATGACAAGCGGCATGGGCACGGCATAAAAACGCAAGAGGAAAGAGAGGCCTGGATGAAGGGGTTGGGAAAGGTGCTTCCTGCAGGCCAGCTCGATGTTTTGGATGTGGGTTGCGGAACAGGGGAATTGAGCCTGCTTCTGGCAGAAATGGGCTATAGAGTAACTGGGATAGACCTCTCAAAGATGATGCTTGATCTGGCAAGATCTAAGGCTAAAGCTTCAAGGCTCAATGCCCGTTTTGAGCAAGGGGATGCTGAAAATCTGAAATTCAAAGACAATGGCTTTGACCTGATAATCAGTCGCCATCTTTTATGGACGCTTCCTCATCCGGATATTGCCTTAAAGGAGTGGAGCCGGACTTTGCGAAATGGCGGCAAGGTAGTGGTAATAGACGGCCTGTGGAGCGACGGATCTCTAGGGAGTCTGGCAAGAAAAGTTGTCAGCGATATTCTAATCCTCGCCATCGAGCGCAAAAGCCCAAGAAAAGGGTGGTATCCAAAGGAGACTGAAGCTGCACTGCCCCATCCTCGCGGCATGAGCGCAGAGCAGGCGCGGAGCTACCTTGAGGAGGCTGGCCTAAGTAATGTCAGAGTGACAGCACTTAAGGACATAATGGGTATTCAGAAAAGACATATGCCGCTTTCTCAGAAGGTCACTTACGATTTTGTTTACTACATGATAGACGGAATCAAAAAGTAAAATTAAAAAATTATTTTTAATAAATAAAAAGAAAATAAAAAGGAGCTGGAGAATGATAGGAAAAAACATATTGATGGCACTAATCGCCATCGCTCTTCTCCTGTGCATTGCACCTCTGGGATGCGCGCAGGAAAAAACCCTGAACATAGCATTGGGAGAAGAGCCGGATAACTTAAATCCAATCGGCAACGCAAACATCTACGACTGCAATAAAATCTTTAGTGGTCTCCTGAAGTCGGATGAAAACCTAGAAATGTCGCCGGATATGGCCGAGTCATGGGAAATATCCGAGGACGGTAAGACCTATACATTTCATCTGAGAGACGGAGTGAAATGGCAGGACGGAATGGATTTTTCGGCCGAGGATGTGAAGTTCACATACGATCTTCTCAGAAACCAGGAATGGACCTCGGTTTTTTCGACTTCTTCAGAGTATGAGGTCATTGACGATATACAGTTAATCAATGACAGCACCGTGAAGTTCGTCCTCAGCGAGGGCATCGTTCCCTTCCGGGAGAGGTTTACCCTGCCCATGCTTCCCAAACACCTGCTTGACGGTGAGGATCTGTCGAAAACCGAGTTCTGGCAATCCCCTGTAGGCACAGGGCCTTACAAGCTAGTAGAGTGGACGAAAGGCGAAGACCTTGTCATGGCTGCAAACCCGGATTATTACGGAGATGCGCCAAAAATACAGGAAATAAAGTTCGTCTTCGTCCCTGATGAGAATGCAAGGGTAAGCCTGCTTAAAGGCGGAGAGGTAGATGCCATAAAGATAGATGCCCGCACCAAGGATATTCTTGAGGACTTGCCGGGAATAAAAGTCGTTACTGCTCCCTCTGCAAACTGGTAGGGTCTGAGCCTTCCCAACGATAAGCTGCCCTTCAGCATTAAGGCAGTAAGGCAGGCCATAGCTTATGCTGTAAATAAGCAGCAGATATTGGACACAATATTCTTTGGCCAGGGAGAGGTGGCATACGGACCCTACCGGGAGGCTGACTGGGTTTACAATCCTGATATTGCCTACAGCTATAATCCCGAGAAGGCCAAGCAGATTCTGGCTGACGCAGGATTTTCCGATTCCGATGGAGACGGCATCCTGGAAAAGGATGGCGTGAAGCTCGAGTTCGACCTGGTTTATGCCTCTTCAAATGCAGAGAGAAAGGATATCGCAATTGCAGCAAGAACTGATCTGGCTGATGTTGGAATTAGCGTTAATCCCGTTGGCAAGAGCTGGGATGAAATCGATTATGATGTGTTCCACAGCGAAGCATTTACAGTAGCTTGGGGATCGCCCTTTGATCCTGACGACCTAAATTACAAGATATGGAACTCGAGATATAAAGATCAAGGCTGGTGGAATCCTGCCACTTACAACAATTCCGAAGTGGATGAGCTGCTAAATGAGGGAAGGACCACATGGGATGAGAACAAGAGGAAGGAGATTTACGGAAAAGTTCAGGAAATATTGGTTGAGGACGAGCCTGTAGTTTTCCTGGTATTTAGCGACTACATATATGCCCTTTCCGACAAAGTATCCGGAATAAAGCCGCGAAACGGCCCACACGGATACGGCAGCAATGGAGCACTAACCGGTGAGCTCTGGTGGAATGTGGAGGAATGGGACAAGGAGTGAGTCCGTCTTGGACATAAGTCTTGTCCGCTACATCTTGAGGAGGGTTCTGCAGATACCCCCGCTGTTGCTTGGGATATCAATCCTCACCTTCCTCATATTTTATTTTTCACCAGTAGACCCGGTGATAGCTTACCTGGGAATGACCACAGCGCAGAAGATGCCGCCCGAGGATCTGGCTAAAGTTGAGCAACAGCTCGGGCTCGATCAGCCGGTGCAGGTCCGCTACATGGACTGGTTGTCCAGGGTCCTCCACGGCGACTGGGGCTTTTCGCATATCAAGAAAAGGCCTGTGCTGGACGTGATTCTGGAAAGGTTCCCGGCTACGCTGCTGCTCACATTGACGGGGTACGGGCTTAGTGCAGTTTTAGGCATCCTCCTTGGCCTGGCCTCTGCAGCCCGTGCCGGGTCGCGGTTCGATTCCTCTTTAAGCGGGCTGAATTACATCATTTATTCCACCCCAACCTTCCTTATCGCCCTTCTAGCCATGCTGGTTTTTGCGGTCTGGCTAGGATGGCTTCCTTCCTCTCGCATGGTATCTGTTTCCGAGCCGACATCATTTTGGCCTGCCGTCGCTGACAGAATAAGGCATTTGATACTTCCGGCATTCGTTTTGGCCTTAAGCCACCTGGCTGTATTTTACACATACATTCGTTCATCAGTCCTGGAGTCCATGAAGGATGATTACATCCTGACTGCAAGGGCAAAGGGCCTGGGAAGCGGGACGATAATCTACAGACACGCCTTCAGGAACTCGCTTCTTCCCTTCATCACCCAGGTAGGCCTTACCATTCCATGGCTCATTGCCGGAAGCGTTGTAGTGGAGAGCATCTTTGCCTGGCCGGGAATAGGAAGGCTGGCCTACGATGCAGCACTAAGAGCCGACTATATGCTGCTCATGGGCCTCACTCTATTCACGAGCATCCTTGTAATCTTCGGGAACCTGCTTGCAGACATAGCCTATGCAGTGGCTGATCCAAGGGTGAAATACGGCTGAGGATAAAAGAAATGATGCAGGAGGACTAATGAGCATTGAAGTTCAAATGCCGGGCTTAAAACATGTCTCATCGAGCTTTATGGTAATAGCGGCCATGGGGCTGCTGGCCCTGCTTGCCCCATATCTTTCATTTCAGGACCCTGTGCAGGCCAGCCTCGATGAGCCCATGCAGCCCCCGTCGCTCGACCATCCCTTCGGAACAGATAACCTCGGGCGCGACGTTTTTTCACGGGTGCTTTACGGAACAAGAGTCTCACTGATGGTGGGCATATCTGCCGCCTTCCTAGCCGTTGTCCTAGGAGCAATTGTTGGCCTTTTAGCCGGTTATTTCGGCGGCTGGTTAGACAGCCTCCTCATGAGAACGGTGGATATAATCTACTCGCCGCCGGAGACGATTCTTTTAATGGTTCTAGTGACCATGTTCACGAGAAGCGTCTGGACAATCATCCTGGCCATCGGGCTCACTCACTGGATGAGCACCTCTCGGCTTGTGAGGAGCGAGGCCCTCACCATCCGACAGAGGCCGTTTGTGGAGTCGGCCATGGCACTGGGCGCCGGAGACGTCTACATCCTTCTGCGCCACATCGCCCCCAATTTGCTCTACATAGCTGTTATCTCAGTAACCCTAATGACGGCCCACGCCATTTTGACAGAGTCCTTCCTAAGCTTCCTGGGACTTGGGATTCCGCCTCATCTTCCCAGCTGGGGCAATATGCTAAATGAGGCCCAGAGGGACATCATGAGGGGCGTATGGTGGACGGCTCTGTTTCCCGGATTGATGATAGTGATAACTGTGCTGTCCATCAACCTTCTGGGCGAGGACCTGAAGAGGAGGCTTTCGCCCAGCAGGGAGATGAGGACGGAGGCATAGATTTAAAGACAACGGGAAAAGCTAAATTCAAAGTAAGAGTAGCCTATGCTGATGAATCGATATACAGTTTTTCTAATCTCCGGCCTGCTGATGCTCTGCACGGCATCGGCCGTCAGCATAGCAGCGGCGGAGGATAATGGAGCCCAGGTCCTGATGGAGACAAGCATGGGCAACATCACCATCCAGCTCTATGACGACATGCCCATAACTGCAGGCAACTTCCAAAAGTTGGTAGAAGAGGGCTTCTACGACGGCACAATCTTTCACAGGGTCATCGAGGACTTCATGATCCAGGGTGGGGACCCCGAGGGAACGGGCTATGGCGGCCCCGGCTATTCAATCAAGGACGAGTTCACGGATCATAATAAAAACAATCGAGGCACAATAGCCATGGCCAACTCCGGTCCAAATACGGGCGGCAGCCAGTTCTTCATCAACCTGGTGGATAACAACTACCTGGATGAAATGCATCCCGTCTTTGGAGAGGTGGTCGAGGGCATGGATGTTGTGGATGCCATCGGCAAGGTTGAGACCGATTCTCAAGACAGGCCTACGACCGAGGTTGAGATAATCCACGCCGGGATTATCTCTTAAATTTATATATAATGGAGATTTGATCATGGCAGACAGCACTGGAGAAGCGGGCGAAACCAAGGTCCTGCTGAGCACGAACATGGGCGACATCACCATCCAGCTTTATGATGATATGCCCATAACCGCAGGCAACTTCCGGAAATTGGTGGAGAAGGGCTTCTACGACGGCACTATCTTTCACAGGATCATTGACGGCTTCATGATCCAGGGCGGAGACCCCACGGGAACCGGCAGAGGCGGCCCTGGCTACGCAATCAAGGACGAATTTACCAGCCAAAATAAAAACGGTCGGGGCACGATCTCCATGGCCAATGCCGGGCCGAACACCGGGGGCAGCCAGTTCTTCCTCAACCTGGTCGACAACAATTACCTGGACAAGGCCCATCCTGTGTTCGGCAAGGTCGTCGAGGGCATGGATGTAGTGGACAAAATCGGAAAGGTGAGGACAAATCCCATGGATCGGCCGCTAAAAGAGGTCAAGATCCTGAGTGCAAAGGTAATAGCTTAACCCTTATCATTTTTTATTAATATTATTGACGCTGAGCTATTCGATTGCAGCAGCAGGCCCTCAGCCTTGATTCCATCGCTCAGCTACCATTTTTATCATCTCCGCAGATATCGCTATTCCCTTGCAGGTATGCATGTTCAGGGAGAGCAGCATCCCAACAACTTTGCCGTTCTGAATCAGCGGCGTCCCGCTGTCGCCATGTTCGGGCAGGTCGCCTGGGGGAAGGACGACATAGCAGATGGACCAGGAGGTATCCGAAATCCGGCAGACCATCTTGCGTGCGGCGTTTTCCAGAATAGCGCCTCCTAAAAAAGGCTTGGCCAGCTCAGTGGGCTTTGAGGCTGATAGAAGCGGAAAGAAGGCCAGGTCTGCGTCTCCAGGCATGTAAATGACCTTTGCCTTCCGGCCGCCGATTGTTAGAATGTCGGTTCCTGCATAGTGGAAAATGTGGCCGGGAGCGACTCCTGCGAGGCCTTTGCCCCAGGGGACAACGGCGCCCATCACGCCTCCGGTCTTTCCTGCCAGGAAAAAATCTCCGGATTTAAGCATATTGGACTAAAGGTCGTGTATGACCTTCACCCTGAGCTTTGAGAAGTCCTCCTTGATCTCTATCATGAATCCCATTCCTGAGAAAATCTCCTCAAGCTCAGTTCGCACGAACTTCTTCGGCAGATCTGAGCCGAAGACGAGGATGAACTCGCTCTTCGAGGCCTTACTCATCTTGAAGAGGTTGCACATCTCAAGGCGCCGCAGAATGCTTTCAGCGTTGTACAGCTTATGCTTGAACTGCTCGGCATGGGCCTGGCTTACATCCTTATGAAGCTTCCAGAACTTCTCTTTATCGGGATGTGTCTCTATAAAGTTGAGGAATAAAATCCAGTGGTCTATGTCCAGGATGACGTGCTCGCCGGCAGAGAGCATCTCTGCATGGGTATAGACCTTTTTGTCTTCCGAGATATCAAAGAGCGCTTTATGTTTTCCATAGAACTTAAGAGACTCTCGCATAAGCTCACTCTGAGACATCCCCAGGTCTTCCTTCATCTTCTTGAATAAGCCCGCGGTCTCCTCGTCCAAAGCAATGGTTATCCTTTCCGGCGACTTCATCTATGCTCACAGGTCCTTTTTCATGGCACTATTTTCGCTTTTGATATATTACCTTTTTCTGCGCAACCTTTTTATTGACCTGCCGGAAGGTCTCTTCCGATGACGGGTCGCTTGCCAGACCGATATCGTTATATTCCGAAACAGCCGCACTAAATGCTCATGTCATGGATGAAGGATGAGAAAAAGTATAGCGAAAAGGATAGACAGAAGCTGGAGAAGGGCTCGGGGTTCGTCAAGGCCTGGACACTGGGCTGCAACTGGCTTTACAGGTTCCTATCCTGGTGACGACCTTCCCTTATATTCTTTTGTGCCCCATTATTTTATTTTCCTGCAGAACAATTCTTAACTCCTCTGCCCGCTGCTTAAGCCTTCTTAAAACATCAGCCCTGCGGTCTCCCGTCGCGAGGACTGAAGCAACTGGGTCGCCCTTCTTGATCAGAGATCCGGGCCTGGGAATGTCGGTTAAGTTTTCTATGGAGAGCCCGATGTTGGACGTGATTCTCAAGTCATCTCGGGCATAGAAGATGATCCTTCCTGCCACCTTGTGACTAGCCAGGTGATCAGCCAAGTGGCCCGTCAATGCCGATTTATCCGGCAGGATGCCCTGAAACGAATCCAAATGAGCCTGAAAGATGTTTATTCCGGTGGACATCTCAACAGTATCCAGGCTTCCCTGAAACCGCGGATTTACCTCTACCACTACCGGTCCCTTTTCCGTAAGCAGGAAATCCACTCCATTGCTGCCCACAAGCCCCAGCTTCGATATTATCTCCTCCGCCATCTCTGCCAGTCCCGGAAAACCAGGTTTGAGGGGGGTTATATTTCCGCTGTATCTGAAATCCTCTGCGCCGGCCCAAGTAGCACCAACGATCTGTTCATTGACGGCAACAGCTCGCGCAAGGCGGCCGCTGCCAATAACAGAAACGCTCACCGGCCTGCCCAAAACTCTCTCCTGGATTATGAGCCCCTCCTCCCATCTCAGATCGTCAATGCCGCCCGCCAGCCTGCACCCCACGCCGCCGGCGCCCTTCCGTGGCTTTACCACCACCGGGAAGCCCTTTAGATCTGCTGAAGGTTCCCTCTCCGTTTTAATGAAAGGAAATCCTTTTTCCTCCAGCCAGCGGGCCATCCAGAGCTTATCGGAAACCTGGGCAGCCTTTTCCGGCGGATTATTCAAGACCCTGGCCCATCGAACGCTGGCCTCTTCCAGGCCCGGCCCAAGGACGATTGCATCGGGTGAAATCGTCTCAATCAGGGACTGGATGGACTGCAGGGCCGTATCCTGGCTTATCAGTATCGACTCTGATGCGCACCTTTCCATGTCAAGGTCGCAGAACGCGTCCGCAGCGACGACGTCGTGGCCGGCCCCGGCTGCAGAGCAGGCGATGTGCCGGACGCTAAAGCCAATGACCAGCAGCCTCATTTATGACACGCGTAACCTATCACGTTCTTTCCTCTGGCCGACGGAAGGATCTTTAGGCCCCCCTCGAAGCTCTGCGTAAGCTCCCGCCCATCGAAGAGCCTATCCAAAAAGACTGCAAGCGCCGCCACCTCTGAGTGCGGCTGGTTGCCGACGGCCACATTCCAGTCCGCCAGCTCGTACATCTCTGCAGGAACCTTTTCGGCTCCCACCGCGACCATTATGTCCCTGCACTCGCCGGTCTTCCGGATCTCTTCGATCACATCGGGCAGGTTGGAGCCGTACATCGTGAGATGGACGACCTTTCCTCCTGCCTCCTTCCAGCGCACGACCTCTCCCTTCCAGGACACATCCGCCTTAAGGCGAAAATCGCCGCCCCATCTTTCTGCCGCGTCTGCAAGGCTCTCCTCAATGCTCGGGTCCCTGCCTGTTAGAAGCATCTCCTCTGCCCCGAAGGCCCTGGCCACAAGTCCCACATGAGTGGTAATTCTCTTATCTCTCTCCGGCCGGTGTCCCAGGCGGAGAACTACAACACGCATGATCCCTTTGGAGAATTGGCCTATTATTTATGCTCTTCCAAAATCGATAAATCCCAGATGTGCCTTTCCTCTGGCAATGAACCTGTGCGAGAAATGCCGGGGCAAAGGATATGTGCCCGTTGGGGAGAAGCCCTGCCCGAACTGCAATGGCAGCGGAAAGACCGATTCCATAAGCCTGGGCGAGGCCTCTGATGGCGATATGAAGGACCTGATCGAGCGCGGCTCTGCCAAATGCAGCGTCTGCCACGGCTCTGGGAAGATTCCGATTACGGAGCCCTGCGATGCCTGCGGAGGCCTTGGAAGAGAATACCTCTGCGCTGTCTGCGGCTCCCGGTTAAACACCAGGGCTGAGCTGTGCGAGCGCTGTTCCAAGAAGCCTTTAGTTCATATTTTGGATTCAGCCTGCGATACAAGCGATCTGGTAGTGGGCGAGATCTACCAGGGAAAGGTCTCGGGCCTTGCCAATTTCGGGGCCTTCGTGGATTTAAGCGACCAGGTGAGAGGGCTGGCGCATAACAAATATCTGAAGTCCAGGCCCGAGATGGGCGATGTCCTTTTGGTCAAATTGAGGAATATACTCCCCAACGGCAACCTGGAGCTGGAGCCGGTGGAACTGAATGAGTACAACACCATTGAGGTGGAAAAGGACCTTCCGGTCTCCAGGGCAGCGGATCTGGATAGAATGGTGGGCAAGCTGGTCTTGATAAAAGGCGAGATCATCCAGGTCAAGCAGACCGGCGGACCGACGATATTCACCGTTGCCGATGACAGCGGGCTTGTTTTTTGTGCGGCATTTGAGAAGGCCGGGGTTCGCGCCTATGCCGAGATTGACAGCGAGATGATGGTGCGGGTCGTGGGCGAGGTCACTCTTAGGAACAATCAGGTTCAGGTAGAGATAAAATCCATGAAGCGCCTGTGGGGAGGTGACGCCTCCAAGGTAAAGGATCAAATCGAGCAGGCAATAGACCGTAGAGCTGAGCCTCATCAGACTGAGTTCCTGGTTGAAAGCGCCGTCATGACCAATCTCAAGCCCGCGATGAAGGCCGTCGCCAAGGAGATAAGGCGGGCTGTTTTAAAGTCGAGGCCGATTGTCGTTCGCCACCACGCAGACGCCGACGGAATCACCGCAGCAGTGGCTATTGAGACTGCGATCCTTCCCCTGATAAAAGAGGTAGGCGGCTCGGACGCCGAGTACTACAACTACAGGCGTGCGCCCTCTAAAGCGCCCTTTTACGAGCTGGAGGACGTAACCAAGGACTTAAGCTACGCTCTGGAGGATCAGAGCAGGCACGGCCAGAAGATGCCGCTTATAGTCCTGATGGATAACGGCTCCACAGAAGAGGACGTGCCTGCAATGAGACAGGCACAGGTCTACGGCCTGGAGATGCTGGTCGTGGACCATCATCATCCCCACAAGATCGTTGACCAGTTCCTGATCGGCCACGTGAACCCTGCGCATGTAGGGGGAGATTTCGGCGTCACGACCGGGATGCTGGCGACAGAGATTGCCAGGATGATTTATCCGCAGATTGAGGGGAAAATAAAGCACTTCCCCGCAGTTTCCGCCGTCGGGGACAGGAGCGAGGCCCCTGAGGCCGAGCGGTACATCAAGCTTGTTGAAGACCGATTTGGAAAAGAGGACCTCAAAAAGATCGCCCTGGCCCTTGACTATGAGGCCTTCTGGTTGCGGTTCAATGAGGGGCGCGGCCTCATCAACGACATCTTATGTTTGGGAAGGCTTGACCGCCACCAGAGGATAGTGGAGCTCCTGTGCGAGCAAGCCAACGCAGCCATAGATGAGCAGCTGCGCGCATCCATGGGCAACGTGAAGAGCACGAAGCTGCCCAACGGCATCATCATGAACGTCCTGGACGTCGAGAACTTCGCCCACAAGTTCACGTTTCCTCCGCCCGGCAAGACATCCGGGGAGGTGCATGACAGGCTTTGCCATAAGTTCGCGGGAAAACCGGTGGTGACAATCGGCTACGGGCCTGACTTCGCAGTTCTAAGGAGCCGCGGAGTTAAAATGAACATCCCCCAGATGGTCAAGGAGCTGATGGAGGAAATCCCCAACGGGGGCGTTTCCGGAGGCGGCCACCTGGTCGTCGGCTCAATCAAGTTCGTGGGCGGCATGCGCAAGGATGTTCTGGCAAAGCTGGCGGAGAAGATCGCGGCCTGCGGCGTAGACAATGCAATTCCCGTCAAGGCCGGTGCGGCGATGTAGCTTTTGCGCTCTGCGCTTTGCACTTATCCTTTGTCCTGCTTGCCAAATATCTAGCAAAATAATTCTTGTTTCCGCTATATTTCCTTCGGATACATCCGGTAATATTAAATTATTAACTTGAGAAAATTATTTGTAGATATCCTGCCCTAATGATGCTATTATTAAAGTATGTACTTTACTGGTTATTTTTCTCTTCGGCATCGCGTATGCAGCAGCTTACGATGACTCTTCAGCTGTAGGTATGCAAAGTCTGAGCGCTGACGCCCCCCTGAAGGTGATGATCGTTAACTCCTATCACCCCGGCTGGGCCCTTTAGGATGACCTCGTATTCGGCATTCAGGAAGGGCTCGAGAGAGAGGGCTTCTCTTCCGGAAAGGATTATCAGCTCAAGATCTTTTGGATGGATACAAAGGTGAACCATACAACGGAAGAGGAGATCGAGGCTCAGGGGGCGGCGGCCCTTGACATCATCGCAGGCTGGGAGCCAGATATAGTCTTTGTCAACAACGACAACGCTTTGAAGCACGTGGCTGTGGCCTATTCACAGGAGAATCCCGATAGCGGACTGCCCTTCATATTCGCCGGAACAAATATCGATCCTTCCGTTTATGCACCCATCGGCTCCCTGGAGCATCCGGCGGGCTCAATTACAGGGACACTTGAGAGGATACCCTTTGGCGCTGCATTTGCGGAAGCCCGAAAGGTCGTGCCGAATGCTACGAAGATATTGCTGATGTCTGACGCCAGCCCCAGCTCAGTCGATGCAAAAAGGGAGTTTCTGGCATGGTATGCTCTCCACGGCAACGACTCGCCCCTGCAGGTGGTTGATTTCGTCCAGACGGACGACTTCAACGAATGGAAGAAAACCGTCGAGGGATATCAGGACAGCGTGGACATGATAGGATTCCTGGGCTACCAGCAGGTCAGGGATGCCGACAGACGGGTCCTGCCGGCCTCAGAGGTTGCATCCTGGACGGCAGCAAACAGCGTTCATCCGGAGCTTGATCTGATACCGTCCGATGCCAGATACGGCATGCTTATGGGCGAAGGGATATCCTACCTAAAGACAGGGATGTACGGGAGCATAATAGGCGGTCAGGTATTGAAAGGAGCATCTCCGTCACAGTTTCCCATCATCGATCCTGAGGTGGTAGAGCTGACCTTCAACAGACAGAGGGCAGATGACCTGAATACGACAGTGCCAGTCGGTTTGCTTGTACGTGCAGATGAGGTCTATTAAAGAGATGGGAGATGATTAATTTTATCTTCTCCTGCCCCCTGTTCATCCTCCGGTGATACGATTGAGCGAGCCAAAAGAGCTGGTGATAACCAAAGAAGACTACTTATGCTTCCTATCAGAGCGCCTCAGGCTTCAGGGATCCTGCAAGCGAGAGATCGAGAAGATCAATTTTCCATTTCTATTTGCATCGGGCAGCGAGCTTCTCCGGACTTATATTCTGGGCGCCACTGAGTTTGGGTCCTCTCTCCCTGATAAGTACAGGCTGCCCGACAGGGGCTTCATATGGTTTCTGTTCTCCCAGGCCGTAACGGAGATTCAGATATTTCCCGAGAAATTGATAATTAAATATGAGCTGAAGGACGAATACAGGAAGCCGTTCAGGCAATTCTACCTCTAGAGGACCAGTACCCTGTAAGCTTCCCGCTGAGGGCCAGCCTTCCAAGCTCTGCATCCACCTCGGAGCTGAGGGGCACAGGGGCCTCGCATTTCAGGGGCGTGCCTGGAAGAGGAGTGAAATAGTGAGCCCTGACCTTTCCTCCCTTCCCGACAATCCATTTTGCCAGATCAAGGGTGAGCCTCTGGTCCTCCGGGGTTTCTGAGGGCAGACCGAAGATCAGGTCAACATGCGGGACGATGCAGTGGTTCAGGCACAGGTCGCACGCCTGAAAGATTTCATCCAGGCCGTGGCCCCTGCCGATGGCCTTCAAAACTCCGGCGCTGCCAGACTGGCCCCCGATGTTGAGGGTTTTATTGGCGCAGTATTTTGCCAAAAGCTCCAGCGCCCTGTCGGAAACGAACTCCGGCCGGACCTCGGAGGGAAATGTCCCGAAGTAGATGGGCTTCCTTTGCTCTGACAGCCTTCGAAGCAGTCCCTCCACCATATCCAGCCGGGGCTCGATGCCGTTGGAGCCGTATGCCAGCGAGTTCGGCGATGTAAACCTTATGTCCTTATGATATCTCGCGTACCTGGCGATGACATCGACGGATCTGTGGCGCATCTGCCTGCCGAATAGGCGCGGCGTCTGACAGTAGGCGCAGCCCCACGGGCAGCCACGGGATATCTCGAGTGGCGCCCGCAGCCCTTCGAAAGGAGGGTATCTGTCCAGGTCCACGGGCAACCGCCTTTCTGTAAAAATTGCCTTTCCGTCTCTCTTGAAGGCAATGCCCTTCACGAGAGAAGGGTCTTTTCCATCTTTTAGCACATCGATGAGCTCGGGCAGGGTCTCCTCGCCCTCTCCTATTACCACGTAGTCGAAATGCTCCAGGACCTCTTCCGGCTCTGCCGACGGGTGAGGCCCTCCGGCAATGAAAACGGCGTCCAACTTTCTATAATCAGACACCTCTCTATATACCTCTTCAGCCTGCGCAGTGGCCATGCTGTACAGCATTATGCCCGGCCGGGGCTCATCTGTGAGCTTTGCATCCACCAATGGCATCAGAGCTGCAATGCTGTAGAGGTTCCTGGAAAAGCGGCGGAACCAGATGCTCTTTCCCTCAATCTCGATCAAGCCGACTCCATGAAAAGGGGGACAAACTGGAATTTCGACACATCCACTAGGCCTTTGTCGGTGAGCTTCAGCTCAGGTATCACCGGCAGGCAGAGGAACGAAAGAGTCATGAAGGGGTCTTTAAGCCTGCACCCTAATTCTTTCGCCGCATCGATGCAATCGTCAATTCCTTCTGCCACATCTCGCATGTACATCTCAGAAAGCAGACCTGCAACCGGCAGGGCAAGGCTGGCCCTGACCTTTCCATCTTTTATCACCACCAGCCCCCCGTTCATCTTTTTTACGGCAATAACGGCTGCCAGCATCTCCTCTGAATCCACGCCCACAACGGCAATGTTGTGGGAATCGTGGGCAACGGATGTTGCAAGAGCGCCGGACAAAAGCCCAAAGCCCTGAACCAGCCCCAGGCCGATGTTGCCGGTGGCCCTATGTCTCTCGACAACGGCCATCTTCAAAATGTCTCTTTCGGTATCTGCAACTGCCCTGCCGCTGGCGTCCAATTTGGGTGAAACGAGAATTGACCTCGTAATGATCTGGTCGGGGATCACACCTATGACTCTTGCCTTGAGTGGTCTCGACGGACCGGCAATCTCAAAGGACACGGCATCGATGTTCCCAATCCTCATGGCAAAGTCCATCGGAGTCGGAGGCCTCTCCAGCGGCGCCATCAGGTTCCCGTCCTCTGCCACTAGCCTTCCGTCTTTGATGACCTTCAGAACATTGGGTGATTCAAGGCCGTCGAGCACTGAGATGTCAGCCCTGTATCCTGGAGCTATGGCTCCCAAATCCTTGACCCCGAAGTATTGGGCGGCGTTGAGGCTTGCGATCTGCAGCGCCATGATGGGATCCAAGCCCTCTTTTATCGCAGTCTTCACCATGAAGTCGATATGGCCTTCCTTCAGGATATCCGCAGGGTGTCTGTCATCGGAGACAAAGAGGAACTGTCTGCAGTTACGGGGATTCACAAGGGACAGGAGATCCCGCAGGTTCTTGGCGGCACTGCCTTCCCTGATCATGATATGCATTCCCTGGCGCAGTTTCTCTTCAGCCTCGTCTACAGATGTACATTCGTGATCGGATGCAATTCCCGCTGCAATGTAGGCCGTCAGGTCCCTTCCCGAAAGCCTCGGGCAGTGCCCGTCGATGCGCTTCCT
The DNA here is from genome assembly GCA_964534145.1 of uncultured Methanotrichaceae archaeon. Taxonomy (GTDB): domain Archaea; phylum Halobacteriota; class Methanosarcinia; order Methanotrichales; family Methanotrichaceae; genus CAWJYS01. The sequence goes on from CAZHNU010000004.1 coordinate 103,690, forward strand.
GGTCCTTCCGGCAAGCCTGATCTTCTTCAGTACCTCTTGATCGCGAAATATCACTCCCGGATAGTTCATTACCTCGGCCAGGCCCAGCACCCTCTCGTCCTCCATGAGCCCGGAAAGGGCATCCGAGTTCAGGGATGCTCCCGAGGTCTCCATGTCTGTCGCCGGGACGCATGATGAGAGCATGACATAGACGTTTAGAGGAACGTTCCTCGAAGAGTCGAGCAGGTACTTTATTCCCTCAATGCCGAGTACATTGGCAATCTCGTGGGGATCGGCAACAATAGTGGTCGTGCCCCTGGGAACGATTGCGCGGGCGAACTCAAGTACGGTGACCATGGCGCTCTCGATGTGGACGTGGCCGTCGATGAAGCCGGGAGCGAGCAGTCGGCCGCGCAGGTCCAGCGTTTCACGGGCGCTGGAGCAGTCAAAGCCCACAATCCGGCCTTTGTGGACTGCGACATCAGCACTGTGCACCTCTCCCGACAGGGTATTCACGATATCTGCTCCCTCCAAAAGGCAGTCGACCTCCATCTCGCATCGGGCAGCGGATATCAGCTCCTCAAGGCAATCCATGTGATCGGGGATGATTGTGATTACTTAAAATCGTTATGAATGGATTGCGGAAGGTAATAGTATAAATCTAAGAAAGGTCATTGTTGATGGCATATATGAGCCTCGTCGTATCTGCAGAAGATGTCAGGGCATTTGAGCGTCTTAAAGCAATATCTCAGATCGCTCCCATAAAGGAGAGAATAAAATTTTTTGAAAAAAAATACGGGTGCACACTCGAAACATTTATCTCCAAGATAAACCGGGTGGGCCGGCCTGAGAGCTTTGAAGAATGGGACGATCTAATTGAATGGCGCGCCTATAAAGAGAGCCAAAGAGAGCTGGAAGCCTTAATCAAAAGGATCGATGATGCTACGAACATTAGAGTTGCTCAATGATGAGATATTTAGTAGCCATGAAGTGTTAGACTTCAAAAGCGGTGACAACTTCTATTTTCTTAAGATCGAGGCAGAAATCATTGACGGCAGCGAGCTTCATATTAAAGAATATATTTCCGCAGAGGACAGCCTATACTCATATCATTGGCAGGATAAAGATGGCTCTCTAAGAGTACGATGGGATAACTCACCTCATCATAAAAATATCGGGACATTTCCTCATTATATGCATACTCCTGAACTTGAGGAGTCGGATGAGATATCTCTTTAGGATGTAATAAGGGTGATCAAGGAAATGCTGACCCGTAAGTAGCGCCGTACCTTAGGACAACAGAAAAAGAACCTGACGACATATCACAGTTTTTGGTTGAGTTGTGCATAATTCACGCTTCTTCGCAAATAACAATTTATAATGATGAATTTGCCTCTAAATCTAGCTATAAAGAACATTAAGAATAATCTATTCGAATATCAAAAATATCATCATAATTTAAACGCGATAAACTTATATCCAGCGAATATTAATCCTTCTAAGCGTTTGTATCGCATCTCTCTGGTAACCGCAATCCAATATACGGAATAAGGATCAATTAAGAGGAGAGATGCCTAAAAAATTAGATAAAATGTAAGGCGATTTAAAATGGCTGAAGAAAAATCGGATAAATCCATGCAAGCCTCTGAACAGGGCTTATATTATCCGCCGAAAGACCTAGTCGAGAATTCCAACGTCATGCAGTGGATGAAGAAAAAGGGCCTGAAGACAGAGGCCGAGATGCGTGACTGGACAAGCAAGAACTATGTGCAATTCTGGGACGAGATGGCCACCGCTTACGCGGACTGGTTCGAGCCCTACAAGCAGGTCTTGCAGTGGAAGGCGCCATTCGCAAAATGGTTCGTGGGCGGCAAGACCAATGTGGCCTACAATGCAGTGGACAGGCACGCCCAGTCCTGGAGGCGCAACAAGGTCGCATATATCTTTGTGGGAGAGCCTGTAGGCGATGTTCGAAAGATCACCTATTTTGAGCTTTACAGAGAGGTTAACAGGTTTGCTAACGCCCTAAAGGCAGAAGGAGTCAAGAAGGGCGACCGCGTGGGAATCTACCTCCCGATGATCCCTGAACTGCCGATCGCAATGCTTGCCTGTGCGAAGCTTGGCGCCATCCATGTGGTGGTTTTTTCCGGCTTCTCAGCAGTTGCCGTCAGGGACCGCCTGGCGGATTGCGAGCCGAAGGTTCTGGTCACCTGCGACGGCTCCTACCGCCGTGGCAAGCCCATCGCCACAAAGCCGCAGGCTGACGAGGCTATAGAGGGCCTGGAGAGCATTAAGAAGGTTGTAGTTGTGAAGAGGAACGGCCAGGAGACCGCCATGAAGCAGGGCCGGGATGTCTGGTGGAACGAGTTCGTTTCAGGCCAGCCCGGACTATGCGAGACCATGGCCATGGATTCGACCGATCCTCTGTTCATCCTCTATACAGCAGGAACCGGCGGGAAGCCCACGGGAGTAGTCCACACCCACGGCGGAATTTGCGTCGGGCCGGCCTTCACAACCTCATGGGTATTCGACATCAAGGATACCGATGTTTACTGGTCCACGGCGGACATCGGATGGATCACCGGCCACTCCTACATCGCCTATGGGCCGCTGTGCCTGGGCGCCACATCGATCATGTACGAGGGCTCTCCCGATTATCCGGACTTCGGCAGATGGTTCCAGATCATCGAGGAGTACGGCGTCTCGGTCATCTATACCGCACCAACAGCCATTCGAATGTTCATGAACGAGGGACCGCAGTGGCCGAAGATGTACGATCTGTCTACCGTCAGGCTCATGGGTTCCGTCGGAGAGGCAATGAACCCCGATGCATTCGTCTGGTGGAGGAGGTATGTTGGCGGCGGATTCGCGCCCATCATGGATACCTGGTTCCAGAGCGAGACGGGCTCACAGGTCATAGCGCCTCTGCCCATAACGCCTCTCAAGCCCGGCTCACCCAGCTTCCCGCTTCCCGGCTACAACGTGCAGATCGTGGATGACAGCGGCAAGCCGGTTCAGCCTGACCAGGTGGGCAACATAATTCTCACGGAGCCCTGGCCCTCAATGCTCCGGGAGATCTACAAAGACCCGGCGAAGTACAGCGAGACCTACTGGTCTGCCTTCCCCGGAAAATACCTCTCCGGCGATAAGGCTCGCGTGGACAGGGACGGCTACATATGGGCTTTGGGAAGAGCAGATGACGTGCTGAAGGTCGCAGGCCATCGTATCTCCAACGCCGAGGTCGAGGCATCGGCAGAGAAGCACCCGGCTGTTGCCAAAGCTGCCGTCATCGGCAAGCCCGACAAGGTAAAGGGCGAGAGCATCGTGGTGTTCGCAGTGCTGAAGGAAGGCGTTAGCGGAGACGCAAACCTGCAAAAGGATATCAAGAACTTCGTTAGGAAAACGCTCGGGCCCATAGCCATTCCCTCAGACGTCATTTTCGTTAAGGATATTCCAAAGAACAAGGCAGGAAAACCTGTGCGCACACTGATCAAGGCCAAGGCGATGGGGCAGGCATTGGGAGATACATCGGCCGTTGCCAACCCTTCCGCACTAGACGAGGTGCCGCTAATCATCAAATGATCGGCCAATCTCCTTTTCTCTTTTTTTGTGATTGAAGTCAAGATTTCTACATGACATATAATTCATCATCAGCACGTATTGCTTCATAGCTGACCAATGGCAAATGCCTCAAGAAAGCGACCAAAGCCGTCATAAATAAAGAGGCTGTATAAGATAATATTAATAGTATCCGGCGCTTTGGATTTAATGAATGCTTATTGAGCTTTAGGATGCTATGCCTGAACGAACAGAGCCCAGATGCTAAAAATCCCTTGGCAAAATGATGATAATTGAACGGTCGTCTAATAATCGATACAGAAAGCTGCCTGTTGGTGCAGAGGTGCTTGAAGGCAAAGGGGTGCACTTCAGAGTGTGGGCCCCGGAACATAAAAGCGCGGAGGTGAGAATCGAAGGACCGTCGCCCGAGTCATTTGATCTGGAGCCTGAGCCTCAAGGTTACTTCTCGGCCCTGATCGAGGATACAGGCGACGGGAGCCTGTATCGCTACCGCCTTGATGGGGAGGGACCGTTTCCCGACCCTGCGTCTCGTTTTCAGCCTGAAGGCGTTCACGGCCCTTCTCAGGTGATCGATCCCGGAAAGTTCCGATGGACTGATAATGAGTGGAAGGGCTCCTGCCTAAAGGGACTGGTGCTCTATGAAATGCATGTCGGCACCTTTACGAAAGAGGGGACCTGGAAGGCGGCGGCCTGGGAGCTGCCTGAGCTTGCAAGCCTCGGAATTACGGCCATAGAGCTGATGCCCGTTGCAGAATTTGCCGGACGCTTCGGCTGGGGCTACGACGGCGTGGATCTATTTGCCCCCACACGGCTTTACGGCAGACCTGATGATCTTCGAATGTTTGTCGATAAGGCGCATTCCTTGGGCGTAGGGATAATCCACGATGTCGTTTATAATCACCTGGGGCCTGATGGGAACTATCTTCCGCGTTTCTCGAAGGAATATTTTACAGACCGCTATAAAACCGATTGGGGATCGGCCATCAACTTCGACGGCGAGAGCTCAGGGCCCGTAAGGGAGTTCGTCATTGCCAATGCAGCCTACTGGGTCGATGAGTACCATATGGACGGTCTGCGGATCGATGCTACCCAGAACACATATGACTCATCCCCTCTGCCAGGCCATATTTTTACCCAAATTGCAAAGGCCGCGAGAAGAGCGGCAAGGGGAAGGGCGACCATTATCATAGGTGAAAATGAGCCGCAGGAGGCAATGCTGGTTCGCTCTCAGGAACAGGGCGGATACGGCATGGATGCGCTGTGGAACGACGACTTCCACCACAGCGCAATGGTTGCCATGACGGGGCGAAACGAGGCCTATTACACAGATTATTTAGGCAGGCCTCAGGAGCTAATCTCTGCCGTCAAATGGGGATACCTCTACCAGGGACAGCGCTACAGGTGGCAGAAGAAGCGGCGAGGCAGGCCTGCACTGGACATAGATCCCGCAGCGTTTGTCATTTTCACTCAAAACCATGATCAGCTTGGGAACTCCGGACGGGGCCTGCGTGCACACATGCTGACAAGTCCCGGAAGATACAGGGCGATAACTGTGCTGATGCTTCTTTCTCCATGCACGCCAATGCTCTTTCAGGGACAGGAGTTTGCAGCCTCAAGTCCTTTTCATTACTTTGCGGATCACGGTCCTGAGACAATAAAGATGACTCACGAGGGCAGACGGAAGTTCCTCAAGCAGTTCAGGAGCCTGGCTACAGAAGAGATGCAAAATCTGGTCCCAAGCCCAAACGATACAAATTTATTTGAACAATCAAAGCTGGATTTCTCGGAAAGACAGAGCCATGAAGGAGTCTACCTCCTTCATAAAGACCTGCTGAAGCTTAGAAGAGAGGATCCCGCATTTCGCGCTCAGGAAAAGGGCATGTTGGACGGCGCAGTTCTCGGCAGCGAGGCCTTCGTCCTGCGCTTCTTTTCAAATGAGGGAGGAGACCGGCTAATGCTTGTGAACCTCGGCGTCGATCTTCACCTGGACCCGGCGCCTGAGCCCCTTTTAGCCCCTCCGGAGGGATGCTTGTGGAGGATTTTGCTTGCCACAACCGACCCAAAATACGGCGGCTGCGGGACGCCCTTGCCTGAGGGCAGAGATGGATGGAGAATTCCGGGACATGCAGCCGTCGTCCTTGCGCCGGTCGTTGATATGCAGTCCTATTTGGGAGAGTTCAAATGGATGAATTGACTAGAAAGATCCCATGGCCTGGGGCATGTGCGATTGAGTCGACACAGCACCTCAGGAGGGAGTGGCTTGTAAGCAACGGCCTTGGAGGCTACGCTTCGGGCACAGTCTTGGGCGTAAATACGCGCCGCTATCACGGATATTTGATCTCGGCCCTGCCTGAGCCTTTCGGCAGATGGATGATGCTGAACCACCTTTATGAGAGCATCCGGCTTAAAAGCGGCAAAACGATGCCTATCAGCGGAGGTGCCGGAAAGCACCTCGCTGTGGCGACGGATGCAGCCGCATGTCTCACCGAGTTCCGTCTGGAGGCAGGGTTGCCTGTGTGGAGGTATGAAGTAGACGGTTATGTAATCGAGAAGCGAATTTTGCTGCCGTACAGGCAGAATACGGTGCATATCAGCTATCATATGATCTCAGGCGAGGAGCCCGTAACACTAAAGATCAGGCCTTCAGTCAACTTCCGCTCTCATGATGCTCCTGTGAGCGTTCCTCCGTCTATGCCCTACTCGCTGTCCATCACCGATAACCACTATGAAATTTCGCAGCCCGATAATCCCTGCCTGCCGTCTCTAAGGATGATCATCTGCGGCGGAAAGGGATGCGCCAAGGCGATGCTCATTAATAACGGCGAGACCAGAAGGGAAATCTTCTATCGGCGCGAGGGGGATCGAGGCTACGACTCCCGCGGCATTTTATGGAGCCCCGGCTACTTCACTGCAGAGCTTTGTCCGCATAGAAGCATAGCTCTCGTTGCATCAACAGAGGCCTGGGAGACAATCCTAGCGCTGATGCCCGATGAGGCGCTGATGGCAGAAAGCGAACGAAGAAAGCGGCTGCTTACCAGAGCGCTCCCAGAGGTGCAAAAGGCTACAGCAGGCGAGCTTGTGCTGGCTGCAGATCAGTTCATCATCATCCCTGCGGGCCGCGTGGCAGACACAGCACGCGCCCATGCAGCCGGCTTCGAGGTGCGAACGGTGATCGCCGGGTATCACTGGTTCACTGATTGGGGAAGAGACACCATGATCAGCCTCGAGGGGCTCACACTTGTAACAAGGCGGTACAACGAGGCGCGCTGGATCTTGCGCACGTTTTCTCACTATTTTAAGGACGGCCTGATCCCGAACCTCTTTCCGGAAGGTGCCAAAGAGGGACGGTATAACACCGCAGACGCTACCCTGTGGTTCTTCCATGCGCTTGATCGCTATGTTGAGGTCACCGGTGACAGGAATACGCTTCGACGAATTCTGCCCACGCTTGTTGACAGCGTGGACCACCAAATCCGGGGAACCGGCTTTGGAATTAAGGTCGATCCCGGTGACGGCCTCCTAAGCCAGGGCGAGGCAGGATACGCCCTCACGTGGATGGATGCAAAGGTTGGCGACTGGGTGGTGACTCCAAGAAGAGGAAAGGCTGTCGAAATCAATGCATTATGGTACAACGCGCTGCGGCTCCTGGGGGATTGGGTGGAAGAGGAAATGGGAGCTGACGCTGCACGTCCCTATGCCGAGCATGCAAAGAGGGCTCGAGAATCATTTAACAGGCGCTACTGGTACGAGAAGGGCGGATATCTGTACGACGTCGTCGACGGAGAGAACGGCAATGACACATCCTGCCGCCCAAACCAGCTGCTATCCATTTCGCTTCATCACTCCGTACTCGATGAGGGGCGCTGGGCGGCGGTACTGGAGGTTGCACAAAAGCGCCTGTTAACTCCGGTTGGCCTCAGAACGCTGGCACCAGGGGATCCCAACTATAAGGAAAAATACTTCGGCGATCTGAGGGCAAGGGATGCAGCCTACCACCAGGGAACGGTGTGGGCCTGGCTCATCGGGCCCTTCATAGATGCTTATCTGAAGGTTCATCCCGA